>CAIJMQ010000049.1 GCA_903821905.1 uncultured bacterium | reverse complement strand
TGAATAAACATCAAGGTTTTACCCTGATAGAACTTTTAGTGGTGGTCGCTATTATAGGAATATTGGCTGCAGTATTACTTCCCTCGTTAAATCATGCTCGAGAATCTGCCAAACGTGCAACTTGTCTTGGTAATCTTAAACAGCTGCAATTAACATGGCTTTGGTATACAGATGATAACAGGGGTTTTCTCCCAGGTGCTGATTTAGGATACTACCATCCGACTTGGGTATATTGGATTAATTCCAATGTTGCTACTGCTCCTTCTGCTTCTAGCACCCCCGCAGAATGGGAAACCTGTATTACGACTGGTCAATTTTGGCCATATATGAGTAATGAGAGGTCGATGTATAGATGTTCAAATGGTGAGAAATGGTCTAAAGTAACATATAACATAGCTGTTTCTATGGATGCTTCAGTTTTGCAGGGTTCGCTTTGGCCCTGTAATGGTACAGGCTGTACAAAAATAAGTAATATGAGTCAACTTACCGGCGATACAACTAGAAGACTTGTTTTTGTTGATAATGGACTTCTATATCTTGGTGCTTTTGGTGTTAGGTATGATGCGGAAATTTGGCATACTCCTCCTCCTTTGAGGCACGGTAATGGTGCAAACTTCTCTTTTGTAGACGGGCATGCCGAATATTGGAAATGGGTAGACTCACGCACTGTTGCCCCCGCAAATCAGCTTGTTTGGGGTGTTTCTTCGCCTGGCAATCTGGATTTAAAGAAGGTTCAGAGGGGCACTTGGGGATGTTCTGCTACGGAACATATTGCTGGCCAAGCATGTCCATCTTACTAACGCGGAAACTGTTGAATACAGTATAGCTTTGATTATTTGTTAAGCTCGGATGGGATAAAAGAAATTCCTGTCCGAGTTTTCTTTTTATACAGTATCGCTACGCTGTCAAACTGTCTTTTTCTTAAAAGAGGTGTTGGAGGTTTACACAATACTTCATATCCATTACAATATCTACCAAATGAATCAGAATAATAAGAATATTTTATTGTTGGGATTGGTAAGTTTCATTAACGATACCGCAAGTAAAATCATAATTCCCATATTACCGCTATTCATAGTTTCTAAAGAAATAGGAGGGACCGGTCTTGCAGTAGGGATAATTGCAGGATTGGGTGACAGTATTGCAAGCCTATTCGAAGTAGTTTCCGGTTTCCTGTCAGACAGGTTAGGCAGAAGGAAACCTTTTGTTTTTCTTGGATATTTGACAGCTTCACTATCCAAATTCCTATTCAGTATTGCTAAGACATGGCACCATATTTTGATTTTGAAGTCTGCGGAAAGATTAGGTAAGGGTTTAAGGTCAGCTCCCAGAGATGCAATTATTGCTGCTTCCACAGAGAAAAAAACAAGAGGTAGAGGATTTGGTATTCATAGAGCCATGGATAGTGGAGGAGCAGCATTTGGTTCTATCTTAACTCTCATTATGAGTTGGGCTCTTGGGTTTACTTTCAGGGATATTTTCTTAATAGCTGGTATTATCAGTTTTTTATCACTTACACCTATATTTTTTGTGAAAGACAAAAAGACTCCACCGAACACAACGAGCTTACATGTGGGAATTAAGAGTCTGCCGCTATCCCTCAAACTTTTTATGATAGTAGCTACCCTATTTGCACTTGGTAATTTTAGTGAAATGTTTTTTATCTTAAGAAGCCTGACTTCTGTTAAGTGGAAATTGGTAGGAGCGGGTGGAATTCCTATAATTCCGATAATTGCATATATTATATATAGTGCCGCATATTCTTTATTTTCTGTTCCGGCGGGAATGTTGTCCGACAAAATAGGAAGAAGGACTGTTTTATTTATGGGGTATAGCTTATTTAGTTTGATATGTTTAGGATTTATTTTTTCACAGACCCTGGTATTCTTCATAATATTGTTTGTGCTTTTTGGTTTGAACTATGCCTTGGTTGAAGCGACTGAAAGAGCATTTGTATCGGATATAGTTCCCGAGTCTATTAGAGGAACAGCTTTGGGTACTTTTAATATGTTTACAAGTCTGGTAGCTTTGCCCGGCGGTTTTATTGCGGGTTCGTTGTGGGATTTGAATGTAACCTACACATTTATTTATGGGGCTGTTGTTTCCGTAACTGCAATAATTTTATTTTCAATTCTTAAGTCAAAGATAAAGTAATTTTAAATATATTTAAGTTCAAACCCTTCTTCTGCAGTGTTCTATAAAAATGCATCTCTGGCAAGTATCAAAGTTTTCAGTTAATTTGAAAAGGATATTTTTGTTAAATATATCTTTAAGAGTTGGGAATAGTATTCCCTCTTCAAATTTTTTGATATAGTCTTTTCCCTCTTTTTCCAATATATCCAGTGTAAGAAAATTTTGGCGGTTTTCATCTAAATGATAATAAATAAGCCCTCCGATTAAATCTATTTTGCCTTTTGTGAAGATTAGTCCATATAAAGGCAGTTGAAATTCGGTGAAGTCATTACCAATTCTGTATGTTTTTGTGGACGGTTTTTTACCTATCTTGTAATCTATAATATAAAATTTCTCATCTTTCGTGTCTATTCTATCCGGTATCCCGCCAATCTTTACTTCGATATTATTATCGATATCTATAACGTAGGGTGTAAGTTTTTTCTCCATGTTGACAGGCATAAAACCATCTTTAAAATGCATGATTTCACGGTCTATTAAATTTACAAGCTTTTTCTGGTTTAGTTCCCACTCAAAAGAAAGGGAAGCTTTTGGCTGAGGATAGATTTTTTTAAACTCTTCTTCCCCTATTTTTATCAGGTTTTCTATTACCTGTTTTTTTATGTTTTCCGCGTAACCTTCGGGATATATTTCATTGTATAATCGTGCAAATGCATGATGGAAAATAGTTCCCCACATAGAGGCATCATATTCTTCTTTTATAGTTTTTGGCTCTTTCAGTTTGAGGATATACAAAAGATAAAACTTATAAGGACACTGTTTATATGTTTTTAAGATGGACGGAGAAAAAGTAAAGGATTTCAATAGGTTCAAGGTTTTATTGTCTTTTTCTACTGCAGAAGGTTTTTTATCTCTTTTGCCTTTACCTGTACTAAAAATATTTGCAAAGTCTATCCCGGTTTTTTCTATAACGGCAAAATTTCTATTTACATTTTCAACAAGTTTTTCTATCCATCTACTCCTTAAGCCTAATTCCGTATTTTCTTCACTCTTGTAGGAAAGATATACTTCCTTTTTACCTGTGATTAATTGGTGGAAATAATAAGAGTAAAGGGCTTCCCTCTCTTTATAATATGGCAAGTTCATTTCTTTTCTTAAATTGGCTGGAAGAAAAAGGTCTTTTTCGCTTTTTTGGGGTAGGATTCCTTCGTTGCAGGACGGGATTATGATGCAATCAAAATCAATATTCCTGGCTTCCAAAATACCTATAACCTGCACACCATTCAAGAAATCTCCCGAAGTTGGGAAGCTTATTCCTTCAAGTGTACTTATTAAAAATCTCAGTTTATCTTTACCTTTAGGGCAGAATTCGTCCGGTACATAAGAGTTTTCTATAGTAATGAGTTTATCCATTAAGCCAACTAAAATGTTAGCGTTTTGTTTAAAAAATATCTCATTGGTTTCAGTTAATTCCTGAATAATTTCACGTACATTTTTTACATATTCACTGAAAGTACGATTTTGATTTAGTTTATTTATTATCTTGAAAATATAGTCCATGAGTAGCTGTGACTGGGAATCCCCGGTTTGTGGGTTAATAAAAGAAAAGTTTTCCTTCCTGATTTTACTGTCGAGTTTATATATTAGTTCACTGAAAGAAATCCCGTCTTTAACGATACCTTTGATTATCGGATTTTGTAATAATATTAGGAATTGAGTTGCTTTAAAGTCTGAATCTATAAACTCATAAGAACTTCTTAAGAACGAATATAAAGATGAATGTTTAAAGGGTATGCCCATTGAAAGGTTGTAAGGGATATCAAACTTTTCTAATGCATCTGTTAATGGTAGATAGAAAGATTCTTCAGGGAGCATTACACCGATACGGTTAAGCTGATATTTAGGCGTAACAGTATAAAGAGTGTCTATAATAAAAGAGATTTCATCAAGCATATTTTTGCATTTTTGGACATAAACCCGCGTTATAACTTTATTTTTTAAATTTGGCAGGGAAAGAATCTTAATGTTTTTCGTATTGGTTTGTAGCATATTAAGCATCTTGTTATGGTGATAGAAGACATTATCTAAGGAACTATCTTCTAGTTTATTTTTATCAGAGTGAAGTATAAGTTCGGATGGCAAATTCTTTAGAATTTTCTTTAAGAAAAATGCGTCGGTAGACGTAAAAGCAAGAAAGCCGGCAAGATAAATAAATTCGAAATCTTTTAGATGTTTGGGCTTGAAATTTTTTGCTGCTGAAAGATAGGAAGAGACTTTATCTTCAAGGTTTTTATTATTAAGATTTATTTTGTATCTTGTTTGAATCTTTTTCAAAATCGGTAATTCCTCGTCTATATACTGTGACGGGAAATGCAGCTTGTCCTTCATATTTTCAATCTCTTCTATGGTAATGCCCCAGCTTGTCAGTTCATCAAAAAACCCTAAAAGTTTCTTACCTATAGATATAAATTTAATGAATGACAACTCTTCCCAATTTTTTACCTTAATTTCTTCAACCGCTTCTTTAAGTAATACATTACGTTCTATCTCTTCAGATAAAACCGATTTTATCCCTCCTGTTTCTTCAAAAACATGCCCATAAAGCTGCTCAATGGTAAGAAGATATGGTGGTATGATTCCATCTTTTCCTGTTTCCTTTAGCAGGTATTCCCTAAAATACATCTTATTTCTCTCGGATGGGAAAACAATAAGAACAGAACTGAAATCCGGTGAAATTGTTTTATGTTTTTGTGCTATATATTTTGCCAGTACAGGAAGAAAAGGCATATTGAACGGGATAGTTCGTATTTTCATGAGGAGGGTTATCTAATTAGGATAAAATTTCTGCATTGAAGGGCAAAGATGTTTTATTGGACACTTGGGACACAAAGGTTTTCTTGCATTGCAAATTGCTCTTCCGTGGTCTATAAAAAGATAGCTTATATCCATCCACTCGTCCCAGGGTATTATACGCATAAGGTCTTTTTCTACTTTCTCTGCATCTTTCTCTTTGCTTAATCTCAATCTTTCAGCAATTCTTTTTACGTGCACATCCACTGTTATTCCTTCTACTTTTTTAAAAGCAGACGACAGTACAACATTTGCTGTTTTTCTTGCTACTCCCGGTAAGGTTATTAACTTTTCCATACTATCCGGGACTTCCCCATTGAAATCCTCCAGTAACTTTTTGGCGGTTCCAATAATACTTTTTGTTTTATTCTTATAAAAACCCGTTGAATAGATATCTTTCTCTAATTCCTCTGGTTTTACATTCGCGAAATCCTTAATAGACGGATATTTGGCAAAAAGCGCAGGTGTCAGCTTGTTCACTCTTTTGTCGGTACACTGGGCAGAAAGAATAGTGGCGACTAAAAGCTCAAAAGGTGAATTATATTTTAAAGCAGTTTTGAGGTAGGGATAGTTCTTTCTTAGGATTTCAATTATTTCTTCTACGCGGTCTGATTTTTTAGTTACTGTCATTGTTCTAGAGCGGTATTCTATAAGTAAAAATCATGCCCGTCAAATTTTAGACAATCATATCCTCAAAGTGATAAAATCATCGCATCATGGTAGAAGAATTAGCCAAAAAGTTGGAAGCGCTTTCTCGTATATCGTATGCTATAACTTCCGAACAATATACTGAAGATATTTTAAAACTAATAGTAACTCTTACAGCGGAAGCAATGGGATTTAAAATCTGTTCTCTTATGCTTCTTGATGCTGAAAAAGGAGAACTATCTATCAAGGCAACTCAATCAATCAGCAAGCGGTATCTTACGAAACCCTCCATAAAACTTGGCGAAGGCATAGCCGGCAAAGTAGCCAAAGAAAATAAACTTATTATTTCTCAGGACGTAAGAAAAGACCCTCTGTATATTAATCAGAATGTTGCTAAAGCTGAAGGATTATGTTCACTTCTTTCTTTGCCGCTGAAAGTAAAAGGCACGGTTATTGGTGTTTTGAATTTTTATACCTCCAAGAAACATGAGTTTACCCCTTCCGAAATCAACATATTAGAGTCGATAACAAATCAAGCTGCGATTGTAATCGATAACTGGCGGCTCATGCTTGAGACGCAGGTCATGAAAGAAGAGCTTGAAACGAGGAAGAAAGTGGAAAAAGCAAAAGGTATTCTCATGAAAGAAGAAAAAATGAACGAAGATGCTGCTTATAATTTGATGAGAAAATATTCGATGAAAACAAGAAAGCCGCTGAAAGAAATTGCAGAGTCGATCATTGTTACTTACGAGGTAAAAGATAAAAAGTTAGGAATTGAAACGAGATAAGGTCTCCTGCACTATCCTACTCAACAGTCACACTCTTGGCAAGATTACGGGGTTTGTCTACATCACATTTTCTTAAAACCGCTATATGATAAGCAAAGAGCTGAAGAGGTATGACCGTTAAAAGAGGAGTAAGAAAATCCATCGTTTTGGGAACCGTTATTACGGAGTCCGCAATTTCCCCTATAGACTTATTCCCTTTGCTGGCTATAGCAATGACTTGTCCTTTGCGGGCTCTTACTTCTTCAATATTAGATATTATTTTCTTGTATATCTGGTCTTCGGTATCAGTTGCAATGAATACAACAGGCATATTCTTATCAATGAGCGCTATGGGCCCGTGCTTCATCTCTGCCGCTGGGTATCCTTCAGCGTGGATATAAGAAATTTCTTTCAATTTAAGCGCTCCCTCCAAAGCAATCGGGAAATTATATCCTCTTCCTAAATATAAGAAGTTGTTAAAGTTAACATATTGTTTTGCTATCTTTAAAATCGCATCACTTTGCCCCAAAATTTCTTTTATCTGTGATGGAATTTTTAGAAGGGAGCGAACAATACGATTGGTTTTGGTCTTGGTTATTAGATGTTTTTCCTGCCCTATTAGAAGTGTAATTAATGCCAGAACACAAACCTGACTGGTAAATGCTTTAGTAGAAGCCACTCCTATTTCCGGCCCTGCGTGTAGATATACGCCGGCATGAGTTTCCCGTGCAATCGTGGAACCCACAGCATTGACAAGACCTAATGTAATTGCTCCTCTCTTTTTCGCTTCCCTGAGAGCAGCCAGCGTGTCCAGAGTTTCGCCGGATTGACTGATACCTATAACGACGGTATCTCCGTCAACTATAAAATTTCTGTATCTTGCCTCCGAAGCATATTCTACATCTACGGGTATGCCTATAATATTCTCGAACATATACTCTCCGATGAGAGCTGCATGCCACGATGTTCCACAGGCAACAATTATGATTCTTTTTGCATTCAAGAGGCAACTTAACCCGGTCTTTTGTTTATCTTTCCCAGTAACCCATTTTAGCGGGGATTCCAACCCGCCGAGTTTAATTTTAGCTTCTTTTTTTAATATGCGTCCGCGTATAGCATCATATATGGTCTGGCTCTGTTCAAGTATCTCCTTCAACATATAATGAGGAAGTCCATTTTTTGTAATTTTATCCAAAGACCATGTTATCTCTTCAGTTTCTTTTTCAATCTCTACATTATCTATATTTGTAATTCGGTATCCTGACGGTTGAAGTACTGCGATTTCCTTGTCGCCCAAATATATTACTTTACGGGTGTGTTTAACTATGGCTACGGGGTCGGAAGCGATAAGATATTCTCCGTTATTGCCTATGCCTATGACTAAGGGGCTCCCCAAACGGGCTGCTACAATTTTATCCGGCTCATCTTTGCATATGACAGCAAAAGCATAAGCTCCTTCGGTCAAAGTAAGTGCTTTCTGGACTGCTTTTAAAATATCTCCCTTATAGAATCTTTCTATTAAATGGGCAAATATCTCTGTATCAGTATCGGATTTAAATTGATGGCCTTTGGCTATTAATAGCTTTCGTAAAGATGCATAATTCTCTATGATGCCGTTATGAACTACTGCGATTTTACCGGAACCATCTGTGTGAGGATGAGCATTTCTATCTGAAGGGTCTCCGTGTGTAGCCCAACGGGTATGTCCCAATCCTATATTCCCCGAAAGGTGGTTTTTTTTAACTAATTTTTCTAAATCGGCAATTCTTCCCTTACACTTTAAAACGGAAAGTTTCCCTTTATCTATGACAGCTATGCCGGCTGAGTCATAACCGCGATATTCGAGTTTCTTGAGACCTTCCAATACAATGGGAACAACATTTTTCTTCCCGACATAACCTACTATTCCGCACATAGTTTAGCTCACTATTTTGACAGTTAATCTCGACTGCATTTCCCTGTCCAGCAATAGAGGCAGAGTTTTTCTTTTGCAGTCCCGATGGCTTTTACCATATTGTCTACGGTTTGATATCTCAAGGTAGTAACTTCTAAATCTTTGGCTATCCATTCAACCATCTTCTTATACTCTTTAGAAGTATGGTCCATATATTTTGAAACATCATCGATATCTTTACCTTCAAGAGCTCTAATTGCTTTACGGGCAGCAAGTTCATTAATACTGCGTGTAGAAAGATTGAACCTGCACGGGAACATAAGCGGTGGACATGCAGGTCTTACATGAATTTCTTTAGCCCCGCCGTCCCAAAGTTTTTTTACGGTAAAATTCTTAAGCTGTGTTCCTCTGACTATAGAGTCTTCGCAAACTGCAATTCTGTTTCCGTTAATGATTTCTTTAATAGGAATGAGTTTCATCTTTGCTATTAAATCCCGGGTCTGTTGCGAAGGAGGAGTATAACTTCTCCCGTATCCCGGAGTATATTTAACAAGCGGACGTCTATATGGTTTGCCGGATTCCATGGCATATCCGATTGCGTGCGAAGTGCCCGAGTCCGGGACTCCCGCAACTATATCTACCTCTATGTCCTTATCACCTCTTGCTAAGGCTCTGCCGCATTTCTCTCTTGTTATTTCTACGTTTATTCCGTCGTAACTTGATGCCGGGAAACCGGTATATATCCACAAGAAAGAGCAGATTTGATTTACCTTGTCGCCATGTCTTTTATCTTGTATTCCCTTTTCGTTGATTAGAACTATTTCCCCGGGGTTTAAGTATTTTGTTACTTCAAATCCCAAATTAGGGAAAGCGCTTGTTTCGGTAGTGACCGCCCAGGCATCCTGGCTTTTACCGATTACAAGAGGTGTGTATCCGAACCTGTCTCTTGCAGCATATATTCCGTCTTTGTTAAGTAATAATAGTGAACATGAACCATCTATTACATCGAACATCTTTTGGATGCCATCTATAAAATTACTGCCTGTACTTATTAACTTAGCTGCAAGTTCAGTAACATTCACAACTCCCTTGCTTACTTCACTGAAAGAGCCGCCTTCTTCGAGTAATTTTTTCATTAATTCTTCGGAATTTTCTACAAGTCCGTTGGTAACTATACAGAAAGGTCCGAATTTCGATCTCAAATAAATAGGTTGTTCATCAAGGTCGCTTATAACTCCTATTCCTTTATTCCCTTTCATTCTCTTGTAATCTTCGTAGAATTTTGACTTAAATTGAGTCTGGCTTAAATCGTGTATTTGGCGTGTAAATTTTTCCCCAAGAACAGCCATCCCGCCATATTGTGTACCTAAATGGGAATGATAGTCAGTCCCGTAAAACAAGTCTTGTGCGCAATCGCCCTTTTTAGAAATTACTCCAAAAATTCCGCTCATATTTAACTCCAGTTATAGGTTTTAGGTCTTGAGTTTTAAATTTGAAACTTAATACTTAAAACTATCATTTTATATTTTTCTGGTATTCCTGTAGAGATTTTACGTCCAACTTGGGTTTCTTAATCAAGCTCTCTATACCGTTAACGGATGCTTGTGCACCGGCAATGGTAGTTATTAACGGCACATTATAAAGTATTGAGTGTGACCTTATTTTCGTTTCATCTTCTTTAGTTACTTTGCCTGCCGGGGTATTTATCATCAGGTCTATTTTCTTGTCCTTAATAAGGTCAATAATATTAGGTCTTATACCTTCTTGGAGTTTTGGAAGAGTTTGGACTTCTATGCCATTGTTTTTGATAATATCCGCTGTTCCGGAAGTCGCAAAGATTTTAAATCCGAGGTCAATAAGTTTTCTGGTAATAGGTATGATGCGTTTCTTGTCAGTGTCTTTTACACTTATAAATACATTTCCCTTTGTGGGTAATTTCTGTCCTGCAGCTATTTGACTCTTTGCATATGCAATGCCGAATGTTGAGTCAATGCCCATAACTTCTCCCGTGGATTTCATTTCAGGACCAAGGATAGCATCTACACCCGGGAAACGTATAAATGGGAATACGGATTCTTTTACTGCAACACAGTTAATTTGTTTCTCCTTTGTAAATTTCAGCTCTTCCAGTGTTTTGCCAAGCATTATCTTGGTTGCAAGATTAGCAAGAGGAACTCCTATAACTTTACTTATAAATGGTACG
>CAIJMQ010000048.1 GCA_903821905.1 uncultured bacterium | reverse complement strand
TTTGGTTTTATTTCTTTGGCTAATTCTTGAGCTATCTGGAAAGGATTTTTTTTGTAGGTTTTAGCCAAGCTGAAACATGGGAAAGCATAGTCACCAAATCCTTCGGGAGGAGTTTCTAAATTAACTTCCTTTAGATTTGTGTTTTTTTTTATCTGTTTTATTATATCTTGGCGGGGATTCATAAATAATATTAAGGTTAAATACTTAAAACTTTACCTTCTTTGCATCTCCCCATACTTTTTCAAGTTGGTAGTAATTTCTGAGTTCCTCGTGAAATATGTGAATGATTACTCCGTTGTAATCCAAAAGTATCCATCTGCTTTCAGGAGTGCCTTCAATATGATGCATGCTAACGCTTTTTTCGGAGAGTTTATCCATTATGGCATTGGCGACAGTTTTAATTTGTACTTGGCTTTCACAGGAAAGGATTACAAAATAATCAGTAAGTATGGTTAGAGGTTGTAAATCGAGTATAACTATATCTTTTGCTTTCTTTTCTTCTGCTTCCGTAGCTGCCAAAAGAGCTATTTGCTTGAAATTAATGATTTACCTAACTCCTTCCATAAGTATATTATTATTGTCACTATAAAAGAAATTTTAGCTTAAAGCAACAAATAATTCAACAGAAAGCAAATCGGGCTTTATAGGGCTATTTTAGCATCCATAATCTTGACAAGATATGTTGGGAAATGATATACTGAGAACCAATTAAATGGAAGTAGAAAAGATTCTACACGCCGTAGCAAATGAAGTAAAAAGTTTTTATTACCAACCCAACTTAAGACATGTAGATGACTATGAGTTGGAAGATTTTGCAACTAACTACGGAATTAGAACTCAGCATGGTAGTTTAGCTTTTTCTTCGAATATAAAGTATTCCTCTTTGCCGTTAACTGTCTATATCGGAAATAAAGAAGTCACGCAGAAAAATCTAAGTCCATCTCAAATCCAGATTTTAAAGAATCTTCCCGCCACTTTAGTTAAAGTACATCATTACGCAAAAAAGGTGCCTTTCGCGTGTGTTGAAAAGAAGATGTGTAATAATGAGGATTTTAGTTTTCATTGTACATTATTTACTTCACTATATAGAAAAGACAGTATCAGGTTGCCTTTTTTATGGAGCCAATCTCTATTTAGTCCATCTAAAAAGCGTGGCTTGAAGCTTCACCTAATATGTATTCCAGAATGGCCAGCTGAACAGAGACAAACAATAGTATTTCCTGAAATAGGGGTAACTTATGTTCTTGGAAGCGATTATTTTGATGAGATAAGAAAGAGTTTTCTTCGTATGGCTATGTGGTTTGCTAAAACGAATGGAATGTTAGCTCTTCATGGTGGAGGTAAGTTTGTTTCTTGCTTTGATGAAAAAGAAAAAAGAATAAAGAATTATGGAGTATTGTTTGTAGGCCCATCTGGAACAGGAAAGACTACTGCTATAGCTGATAATCTTGCTCTAAACGGAAAAAGTGAAGGTATAAGAATCTTTCAGGATGAGGTTGTATTGTTAAGAAAATATAACCAGATTCTTGGAACGGAGAAGGTTTTTTGGGTAAGGACGGATGGTGTCGAGTCTTATATGCAACCTATTCTATGGAGGGCAGCACTTAACAGGAAAACAAATTTTGAGAATGTTGTTATTGACCATCAAGGAAGATTGGATTTTCAGGATTCTACTCTTACAAATAATGGAAGAGCGCTTGTACAGATACAAGATTTAGGACAACAACAGGCAAATCCTATGCGATTTTCTTTGTCAGGAGCAGAGGGAGAAGATATTAATTTATCTTCATTAGAAAAATTAGATGGACTCAAAATATTTATTATGGCGAAATTAAATACAATTGTCCCGCCGGTTTGTAAGCTTGAACCTAATCAAGCCGCTGCCTTTTTCCTGCTGGGTGAATCTACCTGTGAAGATTGTGAAACTGACGGTGTAGTTAGAATACCCGCAAGCAATCCTTATTTAGTAGGCAGTGCCGAGGAAGAGGCGGAAAGGTTTTTAAACTTTATAGAAAATAATAAAGAAAAAATAGAAACTTATCTACTTAATACCGGTAGTGTTGGAGAATCTCAAAATAAAGAAGTTAAGAAAAAGAGAAAAGCTAGACCTCAAAAAATAGAAATTCAAGATTTACCGGTAATAGTTAAAGCTATTTTAAAAGGGAACATTAAGTGGGTGAAAAGTTCCTATTGGCATGTTCTTGTCCCTAAAGCAATAGAAAATATAAATTTAGATAAATATAGACTTGAAAATTTCTATTCTCCGGATAAAATCAAAGAAGCTATTTCTAAGCTCCGTATAGAAAGGCAGAAATATCTAAAAAGTTTTTCAAAGCTTCCTCCAGCTATAAAAAAAGTCATTATATAGATATAAACCAAATCTTTAGTTTTAAATATTTAATCAAATTAGGGTATAATTTTATATGGAATTGCTGATAAATCCCAAGAGATGGAAAATACGCAATATAACTACGGATATTCTTGTAATAGGTAGCGGTGTTGCAGGTCTTGAGGCTGCATTAATAGCATCTAAGTATGGAAAGGTTGTTATAGCAACCAAAAGAAAACTAATTGATTGCAATACCAATGAAGCTCAAGGAGGCGTAGCAGTAGTATTTTCTGAAAATGACTCATATGCAAAACATATAAAAGATACTTTAATAGTCGGTAGTGGATTGTGTAAAAGAGCAGCAGTAGAAATTTTGATTAGAGAAGGTCCTAAAAGAATACAAGAATTAATAGATTGTGGCGCTAGTTTTGATAATAAGGATGGCAATCTTTTATTCGCTCAGGAGGGCGGTCATAGTATTAAAAGAATACTCCATGCTCATGGAGATGCTACTGGAAGAGAGATAGAAAAGACCCTTATTTCCTGTGTATATAGTTCAAAGAACATTAAAATTTGGGAGAATGCTTTTTGTATCGATTTGATAGTTAAAGAAAATAATTGTTTTGGAGCTTATATCTATACTGCTCGCGAAGGACTGTGTTTTGTTTCAGCAGACAAAGTAATTATTGCTTCGGGTGGTGTATGTCAAGTTTATAGAGAAACTACAA
>CAIJMQ010000047.1 GCA_903821905.1 uncultured bacterium | reverse complement strand
CGGAAGTGCTCTTGCAAGAGAAGACGAAAGTGATGCACCTCAACTGATATATGTACCTGAAAAACCAGTGAATATTGATAGGTTACTAAATGATGTGCAGAAAGTTTATGATAGATTAGGGTATACATTTATTGCTATATCGGAGGGTTTAGTAGGAAAGGGTGGTGAACCTTTATCTGCTTCAACAAGTAAAGTAGACCTGGATGGGTTTGGACATCGACAATATGGTGATGTTGGTGCATATCTTACAGAACTTATCAAAGATAAACTAAAACTAAAAGCACGTTGGGAGAAACCCGGAACAATGCAAAGGTCAGCGATGGATAGAGTATCAAAAGTTGATATTGAAGAAGCATATCTTGTAGGCAAGTTTGCGGTTCAATCGTCAATAAGAGGAAAATCTGGTTTTATGGTGACACTTATTCGCGAGAAAGGGATAATATATAAAGTTAATGCAGATTTGGTTGGATTAGAGAAAGTTGCGAACTTAAGAAAATCTCTTCCCTCTGATTTTGTAAATGAAGATGGAAACGATGTAACCGAGAGATTTCTTGAACATGTCCGTCCTCTTATAGGAGAACCGTTGCATCCTTATATTAGATTTAAGAAGGTAAGAATATAGGAAAATTTTTAAGTTTAGTAGATTGTGGATTCGATGCATATAGTAGCGTATAATTCAGTCCGTAAAAATGAAAGGAGAAATTAGGATGAAAAATAAAAATATATTTGTATCTTTTATAGTTGTAATGATACTTAGCGTAACATTTTCTTTTGTTTATGCACAAGAGAAGGTAGATTTAAAACTTCGGTTAAAGAAGGGGCAATCTTATAAAACACGAACTCTTAGCGACATGAAGATTAACATGATGATTCCTGGGCAGCAGCAAGCAATGACAATAAACCAAAAAACAGGCAATAGTAATATATATACTGTAGAAGATGTACAGCCGGATAGTACTATTGTTCTAAAAATTACGCATGATGGAATCCTCTTTAGAATGGAGAATCCCATGGCGGAGGCAATGGAATATGATTCCGCCGATACTTCTACTGCTGTTGGTCCTATGTTACCCATATTTGATTCTATAGTAGGGCAAAGTTTTACAGTAACCATGACTTCTGACGGGCATGTAAAAGGAATTCAGGGTGCAGATGCACTTTTGGAGCGTATACAGGGGAAAATCAATGAGTTACCCGATGTCCAAACAAGAGCTGCTATTGAATCAAATTTAAAAGCACAATACAGTGAAGAAGCATTAAAAACAAATACAGGGAATTCATTTGATATGTATCCTGATAGCCCGGTTGGCATTGGAGATACTTGGCAAAAGAGAACTACAATGAACCAAGGATTCCCCATGATTATTGATACTATATACACTTTGAAGGAGCGAAAAGACGGAATAGCCACTATCGATGTATTTGCAATGATTCAAACTAACAGAGATGCTAGTCCGACACAGATGGGTGCTATGACCTCCCAATACAATATGTCAGGTTCTATTACGGGTCTTATGGAAATGCAAGAATCTACGGGTTGGCCAATACGTTCTAACCAGAGTTTGAGATTAACTGGGAGTATAACGGTCCAATCTCCTGAAATGCAACAACCAATGTCAATACCGATGTCTCTTACAGGCACTATCACTCAAGAACCGTATTGAAATTGACAAGAAGAGAACGTTCTTCCTAAGCGCCGTATTTTTCCAATTTCTGCGCGTGAGCCAAAGCAAGAGGCATTATGTCTATTGCGGGTATCCTACCTAATCCGCCTTTCCCGCAGGCATTTTCAGAAAATTCAGTCACATCATCAACTCTGCATACTGGCGAATAAAGCAGAATCGGAACAGGGTGCCAAGAATGAGATTTGAGTATAGCTGGAGTAGAATGGTCGCCGGTTACTATAAGGACATCAGGGTTGAGATTTAAAATTCTCGGAATAAATTTATCTACTTTTTCGATTACTTGTACTTTTCTTTTCCAGTCGCCATCTTCACCGGAGCTGTCAGTTCCCTTTATATGAATGAAGAAAAAATCGTGGTTTTTGTAATTTTCTTCCAAAGCTTTTATTTCATCTTCAATGTCACTCCCTTTCAAATCCAAAATTTTCATTCCGACAAGACGGGCAAGCCCTCTATACATCGGATATGTTGCGATAGCTGCCGGATTAAGATGATATGTTTCTTGGAAAGAAGGCAGATGTGGAGGGTTTGAAAAACCTCTCAAAAGTAACATGTTTGCAGGATGATGAGGTGCGAGTACTTTTTTTGCTTCAGATGCGAATTTACTTATAATTTTGGCAGTAGCTTCCGCTTCTTTTGAAAGAGGTTTTGGTTCCAGCGGCAGAGCTCCTATTTCTTGTGGGTCTGTTTCTGAAATTTTTTCAGACAGATTTTTTCCTCTAAATACTACTACTGCGCGATGTTCTTTAACGGGTTTTACGAAAATTTTTACAGATTCAATGTTTATTTTATTTAGTTCCTCGCATAGCTTTGCATTGATTTCAGTAGAGATTCTTCCCGCTCTTCTGTCGGTAATTTTTCCTTCTTTGTCAATCGTCGCAAAGTTTATACGGACTGCCAGGTCATCCTTTTCTAAAGGGAAGTTTATGCCTGAAGCTTCAAGAACACCTCTGCCGATTTCGTACTGGAGAGGGTCGCATCCAAATAATCCAAGATGTGCAGGTCCACTGCCTGGAGTTATTCCAGGAGATACGGGATCAACTACTCCGCAAACGCTATTCTTTGCTAAGGAATCTAAATTAGGGATAGTGGCATGCTCAAGTTCTGTTTTACCTTCTATTGGCAATCCTCCCAAACCGTCCATTACAAAAAGTATAATTTTTGACGGCGTAGTTTTACTTAATTTTTTCAATAAATCATGCTTCTGGGTGTCTCTTTGCATATGCAACCTTCTTCATTGTTTTTAGATATTTTTTTCTTCGTCTCTCTGTAGGCTTTTCGTAATACTCTCTTTTCTTTAATTCTTTAAATAACCCTTCTCTTTCCAGCAGTCTCTTGAATTTTCTTAAAACCTTGTCTAAAGGTTCACCTTTATCCAGCTTAACGTAAGGCAATTACTTTTCACCTCCTTTAAATATTTTTTACAAACTAAAACGGGTTTACTTCAAAGTTTCTTCTAACTGAATATCTCCCCATACTCCTAAATTACTATCCTTTACGATAACTACACCCTTTACTTCTTTGATTTCTTTACAATAATGGATAGCCTTAGGAATATCTTCGTGGGATTTTATCATATTCCCAACTGCAGTGGCAATCGCATCAGCTAAAATAGCAGAGTTGGATATTATAGCTACAGCGTCTGCATTTCCGAATGACAGGGAATGGCCTACTGTTCCGCTTGATGTGCAGATACCAAGCGGAGTTTGCTCTGGGTTTATTTTTAAAATCAATTTGTTCTTCCAAACAGTCTCCCCTGAAAATATTGCTACTTTTCTTGTTTTTTTAGTTTTTATAAATATGTCGCCGCCATTCTCTATTATTACTTCATCAGTCAATTTTAAAAGGTCTTCCCCTAAAAATTGACTGATTGCTCCTGCTACGGCAGCCATAGGGCCTACCCCACAGATTTTCCCTGCTTCATTCATCTTTTTCACAATAATAGGTGCATCTTTTAAAAGTTCACAGGGAGTTAAAGCATATAGGAAAGAGGGGTCTCTTTTTATATATTCTTCAATCTGTCTTCTATATTTTTTCAAATTTTCCGTAGCCGGTTCCTTAAGGTTCTTTCCCGAGCTTATAAAAAGGTCACTCTCTTTTTCTTTTACCTCATAGCAATAGAGGTCCTCTGATTTAGCAGTTTCTCTATAAAATCTATATGTATATAAATCGTCTTTCATGTTTAGCGAAGGTATTTTAACATGTAAAAGTTCAGAAACATATGGAAAAGTGAGAAGTCAAAAGTAAAAAGTCAACACTACAATTAAAAACTAAAAAGTAAACTCTTTATTTAGATTTTGCCTTTTAACTTGTGGTTTTACCTTTTTCGTTTTTACTTTTAACTTAAAGAGATTTTTACATGAAATTGACTTATATAGTGCGGTTTTCTATAATCTGTCAACTTTAACGAGGAAATTATATTAATGGAACACGACGACCTAACTAAAATAAGAGAAGAAAAACTCAATAAACTGGAAGAGAAAGGCCAAAACCCATTCCGCAATAAATTCCCCCTTCCTATTCCTCTGAGCCAGATAATTCAGCAGTTTGAACAATTTCAAGGTAAATCTGTAAAAGTAGCCGGCAGAATAATGAGCATAAGGGAACACGGCAAGTCAACTTTTATGGATATTCAGGACAAGGACTCCAAGATTCAAGTTTATTTGAAAATAGACACATCAGGAGAAGAAACTTATAATATTTTGCAGCTATTGGATATCGGCGACCACATAGGTGTAACAGGTGAGGTTTTCAAAACCAGGACAGGAGAAGTTACTATAGTAGCCAAAAACCTTACACCTTTAACAAAATGCTTAAGACCGCTTCCTCAAAAATGGTATGGATTACAGGATGTAGAAACAAGGTATAGGCAGAGATATCTGGATTTAGTGATGAATCCCGATGTCAAAAATATCTTCCTTTCAAGAAGCAAAATAATAACCAGCATGAGGAACTTTCTTAACAAACACGATTTTATAGAAGTGGAAACGCCCATGATGCAGCCTATCCCCGGAGGAGCGTTGGCAAAACCGTTTATTACACATCATAATGCTCTGGATATTGATCTTTATTTGAGGATTGCCCCCGAACTTTATCTTAAGAAATTGATTGTCGGCGGATATGAAAAAATCTATGAAATAAACAGGAACTTCAGGAATGAAGGTACTTCTACAAGACACAATCCTGAATTCACGATGATGGAGCTTTACTGGGCTTATGCTGATTATGAAATCCTAATGGAATTTACCGAACAGATGTTAAATGAGCTGGTAAGAGAAGTAAAAGGTAAAGAAGAACTTGTCTATCAGTCCCAGACTATTTCTTTCCCGAAAAAATGGGAAAGAATTACTTATGCAGAAGCGTTTAAGAAATACTGCAGTATTGATGTACTGAAAGACTCGGAAGACAAAATAAAACAAGAAGCCAAGAAAAAAGGTATTGATACAGAGGACTCCTTCTGGAGAATTTTAGACTCATTGTTCAAGAAATTTGCCATCCCCAACTTTATACAGCCAATCTTTGTTGTGGATTTTCCTATTGAACTTTCGCCGCTTGCAAAAGAAAAACAAGACAGCGAAGGGAAAATAGTAGAAAGATTCCAGCCATTTATCGGCGCACTTGAATTAGGTAATGCATATTCCGAATTAAATGACCCTAAAGAGCAAGAGAAGCGGTTTACTAAACAAGCAGAAATGCGCGACAAAGGCGACGAAGAAGCGCATTATCTTGACAGAGATTTCATAACAGCGCTTGAATTTGGCATGCCACCTACTGCAGGTCTTGGGATAGGTATAGACCGGCTTACAATGCTACTTACAGATGTAAAGTCCATCCGCGATGTTATCCTATTTCCACTTCTTAGACCAGAAGTCTAAAAAGGATAATTTCCCAAAAGTAAGGATTATAGATATGGATTACAGACTTTTTTTGGCAACAAGGCAGATGAAAAGTAGGAATGGGAAATTCCTATCTTTTGCTACTTTTATATCAATAATAGGCATTGCGCTTGGTGTTGCGGCGACTATTGTTGTCATGGGTGTAATGACTGGGTTCACGGAGGAGATTAGAAGTAAAATTTTAGGATTAAAGCCCAACATACTCGTGCAAACCTTCGGGACTATGTCCGATATATCCCAAACCTTGGAAAAGATAGAAAAAATTAATGGTGTTATAGCAAGTTCTCCCGTTATCTGGGAAGAAGGTATCATACAATACAGGAACCGAGCAAAAGGGATAATAATAAAAGGCATTGATTACCCAAAAGAGATAAAAGTTACCGATTTAAAGAAATATATTAAGGGCGGCGATGTTTCGTCCTCAAAAGACGGAATTTTAATAGGCGAAGAGCTTGCAAAAAATTTAGGTATTCGAATCTCCGATAAAGTCTCTATAATTTCTCCACAGTTAAACAGTCAGGAATTTAAAGTGAAGGGATTTTTCAATTCGGGAATGTATGAGTATGACAATTCATTGGTCTTTTTGTCTTTAGAAGATACGCAGAAGTTATTCGTATTGGGGAATGAATATTCGGGTATCCAAGTGAAAATAAAGGATGTATTCAAAGCTGAAGATATGAAGAAGAAATTACAGAGTGTTTTGGGTCCAATGTGCATAGTTAAGACATGGCAAGAGACGGATAGAACACTTTTCGAAGCTTTGAAACTCGAGAAAATAGCTATGTTCACTATTCTTACTCTTATTGTAATAGTTGCGTCTTTTAATATTGCCTCTACATTGGTTGTGATGGTGATGGAGAAAAGAAGACAGATAGGGATTCTAAAATCTTTAGGAGCAACTTCAGGCGATATAAGAAGGATATTCCTCTACCAGGGTTCTATTATAGGATTTTGCGGGACAATATCAGGTTGTGCCATAGGTTTTATTCTCGGCATAGTACTCAAGAAATATCATTTTATTAGCTTGCCGGAAGAAGTATATTCCATATCTTCTCTTCCTATTAAATTGGAATGGAGCGTATTTGTTGTGGTAGGATTGTTAGCTTTTTGTATCTCTATTCTTGCTACGATTTATCCGTCATCCCGGGCATCTAAACTTGGAGTAGCGGAGACCTTAAGATATGAATAATCCATTAATAAAAGTTGTGGACCTGCATAAGAGTTATCCTGTGGGAGAAGATGTTTTAGAGGTAATAAGAGGAATTGATTTGGAAATTTATGAAGGAGAAACAATTGCTTTATTGGGACCTTCCGGGTCCGGCAAGTCAACTCTTCTTTGTCTTTTAGCAGGAATGGAAGAACCCTCTAGGGGCAAGATTTACTGGAAGGGGAAGGATATAAGCGAACTCTCCGATACCCAGAGAGCAAATTTGAGGAAAAAAGATATGGGGTTTGTCTTTCAATTTTTTAATTTATTGCCGGAGCTTTCTGCCTTAGAAAATATTATGTTGCCGGGTTTGATTGATAATCAGTCTGCATATTTAGTTAAAGAAAAAGCGGAAGGAATCCTTAAAGAATTAAAATTATTAGATAGGGCATCTCATTATCCTTATGCGTTATCTGGTGGTGAGCAACAAAGGGTGGCTATTGGTAGAGCTATAATAAACAATCCATTTATTATGTTTGCGGACGAACCCACAGGTAACCTGGATAGAGTAACAGAGGGAAAAGTCCTTGAGCTTCTCTTGAGTTTAACTAAAGACAAAGGCAAAACTTTATTTATAGCTACTCATCAAGAAAGCATAGCATCTAAAACAAGTCGTTTTATGAGGATTGTAGATGGTAGAATAGAGCCTACCTCGGTGTAATGTCGGGGAAATGGGCTAATGGAGGATAAGAAAAATGGCACAAAAAGAGAATCTATGGTTAGAGGAAAGAAAAGATGAATTTTTGAGAGATGCTATTCAACAATTTTTTAGTGCTTATTGGGACTTTAAAAAAGAATATCAACAATTCAAGAAAGAAGGGAAAATTAAATTTTCTCATTTTGCCCAGTGGGTAGGGACTGAGGATAATAAAGGACCCCTTTGGAATTTAAAAGATTTGATTCATAATCTTTTGGACAGGCCTCATCAGTTCTTGACACATGAAATTGCTTTTGAACGTGCAATACATTTAATTTTCCATCAACTGATGAGTTTTAAGGAACATATCTACGTTTTGGAACAATACGAAAATATAGTAAGAAAAAAGTTTGAAGGAAAGGATGAAGAACTCTCGGGAGCTTTAGGTGATTTTAAAAAGTTGATGGCAAAAGTTAGAGAAGAAATGCCGGGAGAAATAGAGTCTGCCAAAGAATTATTCGAAACATCGGCTAAATTAATAAAGTTAATGCTACCTTCTTACAAGGAGAATAAACTTGTTGTAAGATATATTGTAGAGAACAAAGAATTAATTGAAAAAGTATACGGTAAGGGTGAATGGGACAAGATGTTGGAATTTATTTTTCACAATAAGAAAGAGGAAGCATATTATACAACCGCCATGTGGTATTTTGAAAACGGTGATTATAATAAATCTAAAATATATACAAAAGAAGCACTAAAAGTGAATCCAGATAATAAAAAAATAGAGGATTTTTCTAAAAAAGTCTCCGTTCTTTTTGCGGAAAAATAATAAAAACACTTGCCAAAGCCACTTCTTTTTGATATAAAGGATAAAACAAGCATGCATGGAGGTTATAAATTCTAAAGAAAACCCATGGGATTAGTTGTCAAATGTTTTAATTTTTAATAAAAGGAGGTACAAAGATGGCCGCAGTTAAACAGTACTCTTTAAGAGTAGGCAGTAAGGAGAATCATGTATTCACAGGTAGGTCTCCAAGAGCTGCTGCGTTGAAAGCAGCTACTAGAGGGTTGAAAGATAGCGAAGGTCTCATTAAGTTGAGAGAGCATTCAAGGAAGAAAGATGGCAAATGGAGAGTGCATGTATTCAAGGGTAAAGTAGAAAAGGTTAACAAACCTGCTAATGCACCGGACTGGATGCCGGCTAAGATTAATAAACCTTCCGTAAAGAAGGTGCGTGTAGATAAACTGGCCAAAATATAAACGAGACATATATTTAATTAATCCTAAGGGTTTTGAAAGAATCTGCTGCTCCTTGAAAAGAGCAGCAGATTCTTTTATATTCTATATAGCTATAATACTAATTTATCTATTTGAAATTCTTAAAATGTAAAAATTATGAAGAAGAGATGTTTAGTTACGGGAGGTGCTGGTTTTATTGGTTCCCACTTAATAGAACAGTTGTTATCTGATAGCAACAATGATGTGTGGACAATTGATGATTTCTCTACAGGCAGTAAAGATAACATATCGCATCTCTTGAATAATCCAAAACTACATTTTCATCAAGGGTCAATATTAAATGAGAGCCTTCTCAAGGAACTAATAGACAGATGCGAAGTAATTTATCATCTCGCTGCTGCCGTTGGAGTAAAGTATGTTATGGATAATCTCATTGAATCCATGAAGATTAATATTGAAGGAACAGAGAACGTATTGGAAATGGCTTCAAGAGATAAAAAAAAGGTACTTATTACTTCTTCTTCTGAGATATACGGCAAGAACGAAAATTATCCGTTCAAGGAAGAATCCGACAGGATACTTGGATCAACTACTAAACTAAGATGGAGTTATTCGTCAAGCAAGGCAATAGATGAATTTTTAGCTCTTGCATATCATAAAGAAAAGGGTCTTCCTATAGTAATAACTCGTCTTTTCAATGTAGCAGGGCCAAGGCAAACGGGAGCTTATGGTATGGTTATCCCGCGATTTGTTAATCAGGCGTTAAAGGGTGAACCAATTACCGTTTATGGCGATGGGAGCTCAACGAGGAGTTTTATACATGTAACAGATGTTGTTCGGAACTTAATTTCTATGATGGAAAGTAAAAATACAATTGGAGAAATATTCAATCTTGGGAACCCGGAAGCTGTTACCATTTCTAATCTAGCATATGCTGTTAAGAAGCTTACAGAAAGTAAATCCGATATTAAATATATTCCATATACGCAAATTTATGATGATAGTTTTGAAGATTTAAGATATCGTGTACCTGACATATCAAAAATCTCTAAAGCTGTAGGTTTCAAACCAACGAAATCTCTAGAAGATATATTGAAAGATGTTATTAAATACTATAAAAATAAAGAAAAATGTGGATAATAATTTACTTTTATCTTTTTATTTTCTCATTTATTCTATCTTTAGTTTTGACACCATTATTTCGTAGGATTGCTTTAAGATTAAAAGTTCTGGATATCCCTTCTGCAAGAAAAGTTCATATATTACCCAAACCACTGCTTGGTGGAGTAGCTTTTTATTTTTCTTTTATACTAACAATACTTCTAAACCTCATTTTTTTAAAGATTTTTTGGAATTCTTCCCATCTTATCCAACTTATACCATCTTCTATTCTTGGAAAAATCCCTCCTTTACAGAGGGAAATCCATAAAATATTACCTATTGTTTTTGGGGGCACGTTGATTATGCTCGTTGGGTTGATTGATGATATAAAAGGCAAGAGAATGCAAGCTTCTGTTAAGATTATTTCTTCAATTCTTGTTGCTCTTTTTATGGTGTTCTTAGGAGTGAGAATAACCCTTTTTACGCCTAACCCTTTTTGGGGTGGAGTACTTACAGTTATATGGATGGTGCTTATTATGAATTCTTTTAACCTTTTGGATAATATGGATGGCTTGGCAGGAGGGGTTGCTTTGGTTGCAACTTTTATTTTTGCGGGAATTACATCTTTTCATTGCCAACTATTTACATCTTCTATGTTAATTATATTTGCCGGTTGTATTGCTGGTTTCCTTATCTTCAATTGGCATCCTGCTTCTATATTTATGGGCGATGCTGGCAGCATGTGGATAGGTTTTATGCTAGCTACTTTGACTATTCTCTCCACTTTTTATTCAGAAGGGCAAAAGACATTATTCCCGGTGGTTATGCCAATTCTTATCTTAGGAGTACCAATCTTTGATACTGTTTCAGTTATGCTGATTCGTCTGGTAAGAAAAAAACCTCTTTTTGTGGGTGATAAAAACCATTTTTCGCATAGATTGGTACAGCTTGGTATGACTCAACGTCGAGCTGTTGCTTTCATCTATCTTGTAACTTTCTGTATAGGAATAAATGCTACATTGCTTTCTACTGTAGGCAGATTAGGCGCAATGGTAATTTTACTACAGGCGGTTGTGATATTTATAATAATTGCTTTACTGGAATACACTGGCAGAAAGTCTGTCGGTAAAATCCGTTAAATACACATTCAACGGTAAAATTTGACTTTTAATCTATAAGTTCTTATAATCCTTTTGATTACCGCAGAGAAAGAGATTATTTATTTAATATAGATAACAAAATATAAGGTTTTGAATAGAAGAAAACTTGGAACAGATAATCCTAGATAAAGGGAAAATGAATAAAAGAAAAAGGTTACGAGTCGAGATGTCCCCTCATTTAGGATTGTTCATTTAAAACATTAATCCCCTCTGCGGTTTAAAGGGGGTGATTAGCTTGTCAATAAACGTTTTGGTTATTTCTGTCTTGATGACAGGAATAACCTTATTTTTTGTCGGATATTTCATCAGGAAGTTCGTAGCAGAAAAAAAGATAAAAAGAGCTGAAGAAAAAGTAAAAAAGCTTATTTCAGATGCAGAAAGTCAAATAGAAGCAAAACGTAAAGAACTACAGTTAGAAGCTAAGGAAGAGTTATATCATTTAAGGTCTAAATCCGAAGCGGAAATCCAAAGAAGGCGTCAAGAACTTTTTACAAGAGAAGAAAAAATACTACATAGAGAAGAGAATTTAGATAGAAAAGTAGAATTATGGGAACAGAAAGAAAAAGAACTTGAGGGAAAGTCAGAGAAGATTAAGGATAGAGAAAGAGTTCTAATTGAAAAAGATAGTGACCTTCAAAAAGTAATACAAGAAGAGAAAACTAACTTAGAGAGGATTTCTCATCTATCGGAAGAAGAAGCTAAAAAGTTGTTGTTGGAAAGGATAGATCTGGAGCTTAAGGAAAAGAAAGCCATTTTAACTAAGAGGATGGAAGATGAAATAAAAGAAACTTCAGAGAAAAAAGCTCAGGAAATTGTGTCTTCTGCTATTCAAAGGATAGCTATGGACCAGGTTGTTGAAACCACAGCCTCGGTTGTTGCTTTGCCTTCTGATGAGATGAAAGGAAGAATTATTGGAAGAGAAGGCAGAAATATTAGAGCTTTAGAAAATGCAACAGGCGTAAATGTTATTGTAGATGATACCCCCGAAGCTGTAACTCTGTCGGGATTTGACCCTGTCAGAAGAGAAATTGCTAGATTATCTTTAGAAAAACTAATTTCAGACGGGAGAATACATCCTGCCAGAATAGAAGAGGTTGTGGCAAAAGTAAAAGAGAAGATAGAAGCTTCCATTAGGGAAGAAGGAGAAAAGGCATCCTTTGAATTAGGTATACACGATTTAAAACCCGAAGAGAAAATTCTTTTGGGCAGGTTAAAATTCAGAACCAGTTATGGGCAAAATGTTTTACAACATTCTGTCGAAATGGCTTATCTGATGGGAATAATGGCTGGGGAATTGAAGTTAGATATAAAATTAGCAAAAAGAGTAGGGCTTTTGCACGATTTAGGCAAAGCTGTAGACCATGAGGTAGAAGGTCCTCATGATCAGATAGGCGCTCAGTTAGCAGAGAAATTTAATGAATCGGTAGATTTAATCAACGCCGTTAGAAGCCATCATGAAACAGAAACTACTGCTGTTAATGTGTATGCTGTACTTTTACAGGCAGCAGATACTATTTCAGCAGCAAGGCCCGGAGCAAGAAGAGAAAGTCTGGAGAATTATATTAAGAGATTAGAAAAACTGGAGAATATTGCTAATTCTTTCAATGGTGTTAAAAAATCCTACGCTATTCAGGCTGGTAGAGAAATTAGGGTTATGGTTGAACCGGAAATAATTAGTGATGAGCAGACTTCAATTTTAGCTCATGATTTATCCCAGAGGATTCAAAAAGAGGTAGAATATGCAGGGCAAATTAAAATTACTGTGATTAGGGAAAAAAGATCAGTAGATTATGCAAAATAATTGAGCTTGATATATATTTAGCTCCCTGCGATATGATAAAAGTTCTGTTTATAGGAGATATTGTTGGTTCAGCAGGTAGAAACTTAGTTAAAGATTATCTTGGGTGTCATCGAAAGGAAGTAAATCTTTGCATAGCAAATGGAGAAAATGCTTCCGGTGGAGTTGGCTTGACTCCCAAGATAGCAGAAGAACTTTTTGAAACAGGCATTGATGTCATTACTACCGGCAATCACATCTGGGATAAAAAAGAGATAATTCCACACATTGATCAATATAAAAATCTATTAAGGCCATTAAATTATCCTCCTCAAGCACCAGGTCATGGCAGTTGTATTATAAAAACCGATAACGATGTAACGGTAGGCGTAATAAATTTAGCTGGCCGTGTTTTTATGCCTATAGTTGATTGTCCTTTCCAAAAGGTTTTAGAAGAGATAGATATTATAAAAAAGCGTACTTCCATAATATTTGTTGATTTTCATGCAGAAGCAACATCGGAAAAAGTGGCTATGGGCAGATTCCTGGATGGTAAAGTTTCCGCGGTTTTTGGTACACATACTCATATTCAGACTGCAGACGAGTGTATTTTACCCAATAAAACTGCATATATTACTGATGTAGGTATGACTGGACCAAGTGATTCTATAATAGGAGTAGAAGTTGATATAGTTTTAAAAAGGTTTCTGACAGGGATACCTTATGGGATGAAACCTGCTTTAGGAAAAGGTGTATTGAGTGCGGTGATAGTTAAAATAAGTTCTGAAGGAAGAGCAGAAGAAATCCAACGCATAAAAGAGGCATGTTGAAAGGTTGGAGATTTGGTTGAATGTTTATAGCAGATTTACATATCCACTCCAAATTTTCACGGGCTACCAGTTTTGACATGGATCTGGAACATCTATCAGAATGGGCACAGTTAAAAGGGTTGAGATTATTAGGGACAGGAGATTTTACTCATCCTGATTGGCTTAATGAGTTAAAAAGCAAACTCCATTATGAAGATGGGATTTATAAGTATCAAGACACATATTTCCTATTAACTGCTGAAGTATGTAATATTTTCCCGCATAAAGGTAAAGTCAAAAAAATTCATAATATTCTCCTTGCTCCTCATTTTTCTGACGCAGAAAGAATAAATGAAGAACTGAAAAAATACGGTAATCTTTCCAGTGATGGTCGTCCCATCTTGGATTTAAACTGTTATTCCATGGTTAAGATTATTAAAAAAGTATCTCCATCTTCTCATATAATTCCGGCCCATATATGGACACCTCATTTCTCTCTTTTTGGTTCGAATTCCGGTTTCAATAAAATCGAAGACTGTTTTCAGGATGCTACTGGAGAAATATTTGCCTTGGAAACAGGTCTTTCCTCAGACCCGCCAATGAATAGGAGATTGTCTTCCCTAGATAAATTTAATCTTGTCTCTAATTCCGATGCCCATTCTCCGGCAAAAATTGGTAGAGAAGCAAATGTACTTGATTGTCCACTTAGGTATGAAGAAATAATAAAAACATTAAAAACAGGAGAAAAATTTCTATATACAATAGAATTTTTTCCTCAAGAAGGTAAATACCATTTTGACGGACATCGCCTTTGCGGTAT
>CAIJMQ010000046.1 GCA_903821905.1 uncultured bacterium | reverse complement strand
ATATGCCGAAAAACAATACATAGCAGTCAAATTTTTACCTTCCGATATGGCCAAAGACAAAAAAATGCTTAAAGCACTAAAAGAAGAGTTTAATATTATAAGTAAGATACCTGACCCCGAGAGTTACAATATAATAAAGATATACGATATGCTTAGGATTAAAGATGGGTATTGTTTAATTATGCCTTATTTGCAAGGTGGCAATCTTATGGAAAGAGTCATAAACAGAGAAAAAGTTAAAGGTGAGAAGTTCCCTTTTACAGAAAAAATAAGAATTGCAAGAGATATAGCTTATGGGCTGGCATACTTACATGCTTACGACATCATACACGGAGATATTAAACCTTCTAATATACTTTTCAACGATGAAGGCCAAGTTAGAATAACAGATTTTGGTCTTTCACATTTTTCTACCAATCCATTTACGGAAATTCTCACTAAAATATCGTTATGGAAATTTTTTGTTAAAAAAGATCTGCGAGGAGGAACGCCTGCCTATATGAGTCCTGAGCAGCTTAGAGGGGCAAAACCTGATAAAAGTGTAGACATTTATGCTTTGGGAGTGCTTCTATTTGAATTATTTACCGGCTCGTTGCCGTATTCCCCATATTCCTTTCCGACCGACAGGAAGAATCTTATAAGAGAACATTACCTTGCAAGAAAGAGAGACAAAGATTCCATGGCAATCCGAAGCCAACTTGTTAATTTCCCGTTTTCCATGCAGGAGATAATTATAGGTTGTTTAATGTTTAAGAAAGAAGACCGTCTTCCTACTATTGGCAATGTCTATGTCAAATTAGACCAGCTAAAATAGTTTTGAAAAAAATTCTAATAAATCACCTTTTTAAAAAATCAGGAAATGAATAATAAAAAATTACAATATATTATTAAATTAGCATTAAGAGAAGACATTGGCAAAAAAGATATTACAACGGAAACGCTGATTGGAGATATAAAAGTAAAAGCCGTAATCATAAGTAAAGATGAAGGTATAATTGCAGGGTTAAAGATAGCAAAATCAGTATTCCGACAGTTATCAAAAAAAACGGGATTCAAGGCATTAGTAAAAGACGGAGATAGGGTCCATAAAAACCAAATACTTGCGAATATAACCGGTCAAGCTAAAAATATACTTACGGCTGAAAGAACTGCTTTGAATTTTCTGAATCATTTAAGTGGGATTGCTACATTGACTTCAAAATATGTAGAAAAAGTTAAGCCCTATAGATGTAAAATCCTTGACACCAGAAAAACTACGCCACTTTTACGGGAACTGGAAAAATATGCGGTTAGAATGGGAGGCGGACATAATCACCGTAAAGGACTTTACGATATGGTACTTATGAAAGATAACCATCTTAGAATAGTATCTTACTGCGAAATTAAAGAGGCTATAAATTCGGTTAAAAAGAGAATTCCCAAGGGCTTTAAAATAGAAGTAGAAGTTAATACCTTAGAAGAACTTAAGAAAATTTATAATTATGGTGTCGATATAATTATGCTCGACAATATGAGTACTGCTAATATTAAAAAAGCCGTTGATTGGGTGAAAATGCACACCGCACACAAAACTATTCTTGAAGCTTCGGGTGGGATAAATCTCTCCAACATTATAGAAATTGCTAAGACAGGCGTGGATTTGATTTCAATAGGAGAACTAACCCATTCCGCACCGGCTTTTGACACAAGTCTTGAGATAATATCATAAGGCACGAAATAATAAGAACAGTTATAGGTTTTCGCAAAAAACGAACACTGAAAACCAGTCGTTAAACTTTGCGCTTAAGAACATGAACTTACTACCAGAAAACTTTGAAGACACACTCCGGACAAAAATCATCGGCCATCCTCTCTATGTATATTCACAGCTAGATTCTACCCAAATAACAGCAAAACATCTGGCAGCAAACAAAGCAAAAGAAGGTACAATTGTTTTAGCATATTTCCAGAAAAAAGGTATGGGAAGAAATGGAAGAGAATGGTTCTCTCCAAAAGGAGGCATTTGGTTCACCATAATTTTGAGGCCCCATTTTTCATCCGAGAAAGCAAATATGATTAATATAATTTTCACTACCGCATGCGCAGAAGTTTTCTACTCTTTCGGCATCACTCAACCAGTAATTAAATGGCCTAATGATATATTAATAAACGGGAAGAAAATATGCGGAATACTAACCCAGATGAAAAGCAAGCCACGAAGAAAGAAGGACAATCTCCAAAATGAGAGTGAGATAGAATATGCTTTAGTAGGTATAGGTATAAACTTAGACACTGCAATAGAGGATTTTCCTGCCGCCTTAAAAAATAAAGCTACATCCATTAAACAAGAAATAGGGAAAGAAATAAAAATGGATGATTTCTTGGCTTCGCTACTAGAAAAAATAGAGAAATATTATATTATGCTGAAAGAGGATAAATTCTCTAAAATTCAAAAAGAATGGAAAAAATTCTCACTGCCTTTTGGTATATTGGTGAAAACTTCTACTTCAAAAGAAGTTTACGAAGGGCAACTTGTCGGGACAAATGAACATGGGCACTTAATCATAAGAACACCTCATGGTAAAATGGAAGAAGTATCAGCCGGGGAAATAGAAATAATTTAATAAATATGATTTTAACAGTCAATATTGGCAATACAAATATACATATAGGTTTATATAAGAACAAGAAATTAGTTTCCCATTGGCAATTCAAGACACAAAAAAATATCACCTATGAGAATTACAGTGTTCTCCTGAGAAAAATAATCCCCTCCCAAAACCTTGAAGGAGTCATAATCTGTTCGGTTGTTGCCTCTTTAACAAAACAATTTCAAAAACTATTCAAGAAAAATTTTAAGTTGAACCCAGTAATTGTAGAAGATAATTTAGACCTTGGGTTAAAGCTGGATTATGAAAACAAAAAATTAGGGGCAGATAGAATAGCAAATGCCGTCGGTGCTTACTACTTATACAAAAAAGGATGCATAGTAATAGACCTGGGAACTGCTATAACTTTTGATATAGTTTCTCCCAAAGCCATATACTTAGGAGGAGCAATAGCGCCCGGAATTGGGACTTCTTCCAAGGCACTCTTTTCAAGCACAGACTTGCTCAAACCGGTTAACTTGAAATGCAGAAAATTCACAATAGGCAAAAACACAACCGAAAATTTACAGATAGGGATACTACACGGTTTTGCTTCTATGCTCGACGGAATGATAGAAAAATTCAAAAAGAAATTAAATTTCAAACCAATTGTAATACTTACGGGCGGAGATACAAACAAGATAAGTAAATTAATTAACTTCCCTCATATAGTCAATCCTTTCCTAACTTTAGAGGGATTAAGAATAATATCTGAAAGAAACACCAAAAACACATAGATGGTTGCATACTTTAAATGAAAATGTTAAGGTTATTTAGAAAATAATAGGAGGAAATATGACGAACAAATTCAATCTTCAATATTTAATGAAGAATAAGGGTTTCACCCTCATTGAACTTCTTGTTGTTATTGCAATTATCGGAATACTTGCAGGGGTTTTAACACCTACTCTAAACATCGCAAGAGAAAAAGGAAGAAGAGTTGTTTGTATAGGCAATTTAAAAGTTATCGGTGAAGCTTTCAACATGTATAACATAGACCTGGGAGAAATGCCATCGACACCATTGGGTGGTAGTCCTCTTATCAGTGAAGCAACAAACCAAATTGGGATTGCTGGAACACCGATAGTTCCTGTCGGTCTGGGTGGGTTTTATAATGCTCCGACTTCAGCTACTTCAGATGATTATATAAATGATTTCTCAACTTATGCATGTCCCTCAAGTGATTATTTAAGAGACCCGAACATCATAAAGAACAATTGGAATGGGAATAACGATACATCTTCTTCTTATATTTATAGGGCAGAATCAGGTAACAACCCAGGATTAAGGCTCAGCGATTCCAAACCGGCAATAGTTATGGATTACAATAACAAGACAGATAGTAAATACAACCATAAAGGAGAATATTTAGATATCCTCTTTAGAAATGGAAATGTTAAGGGAGTAGAAAATCCTACTGATGTTTCTTATACTCTAACGTTGCAAGCTACTTCTACTGCAGAAAAAGACCGAGTTTTCCGAAAATTATGTACTGGCGTATTGTGTGGCGGTGCTGACAACTTTCAATAAACTAAAACTTACTTTCTAATGTTTCAAGCTTCTTTTTTACTTCATCTCTTGTAGAATCAAGAGAAACAGAAATCTCCCAATGCTTCTTGGCTTCAACAAGATTACCTTGTTTATAATAAACATCTCCGAGGTGTTCTCTTACTACAGAATCATCTTCACCATCTGCTTTTAAAAGTTCAACAGCTTTGTTGAGCTGTTCTGCCGCTTTGTCTAAAAGCCCTTTCTGGTAGTAAACCCATCCCAATGAATCGACAAAATAGCCATTCTTCGGCTCTATTTCCACCGCTTTTTCTATCAGGAATGTAGCCTCACTAAGATTTAAACCTTTTTCTGCAAACATATAACCCAGATAGTTCAAAGCTTCCGGATTTTCGGGGTTAATTTTGATTGCTTTCCTCATATAATATACTGCCTTAAACCAATCTTTGTTTCTTTCATAAGAAGCCCCAAGCTGAAATACTATAGTGTCATCATCGGGATTTAACTGGAGGGCTTTTCTTAAATAATTTATTGATTGTTCATAATCTTTAAATTGGGCATAAACTATCCCAAACAGCTGGTTTAGTTTATCCTTGGAAAGCAAAGATTTTTCCGATGCATCGTTCAATAAAGCTAAAGCTTCATCCTTTTTATCTTGTTCGCCATATATACTCACAAGAAGCAAATAAGACGCATACGATTTGGGAGACAGCTGAAGAGATTTCTTTATATTCTCTGCGGCTTCGTCCATTCTTTTAAGTCTAACCAAGAATGTCCCCAAAAGATAATCAATATAAAAATCTTTCGCCGGGTAATCTTCCAGAATTTGAAGCCCTTTCTGGTAATCTCTTTTCTCGTAATAGATACGTGCCAAATTAATTGAACTTAAGTAATCCTTGTCATTTATTTGAAGGGCTTTTTCGTAAATGGATATTGCTTCATCAAATCTGTCTGATTTACTATATATTTCGCCTAATCTGTAATAAAGAGCTAAAACAAAAGGCGAAAGAGAAAGCGCTTTTTCGTATTCCTTTAAAGCTTCTTCAAGTTTTTCTTCACCTTCGTAGAATGAACCAAGAACTGCATGAACCTCCGGGCTATCAGGAAAAATCTCTTGCGCTTTATTTAAATATTTCAAGCCCTCATCAAATTTCCCAACCCTCGCATATTCCATGCCGATTAGGATATAAACATCTTTAAGGTCTTCTTTCTTGTCGTCTCCTGTAAGTTCTATAACTTTCCGGGCATACTTTTGGGTTTCTTCCCACTTTTTACCATCTAAAAAAATAGTTAAGAGCAAATAATTGGCTCTTTGATTTTTGGGGTCTACCTTTAAAATCCTGTTTGCAATCCTTATGGCTTTTTCGTTCTTACCTTCACTTTTATATATCTGGGCAAGAACTAATTCCAAACCTTCTTCATCGGGGAAACGTCTAAGAGTTTCTTCTAACAAAGTCCTGGCGGAATCAATTTTATTTTGGCTGATCAGTAAACCTATCAGCTCTTTGCGTAGATAAAAGGAAGACGGGTCGCATTCAATAGCTTTTTCATACTCTTGAATAACTTTTCCGTTATTATCTTTCAACTTCTCAAGTTCCGCATTTAAGAAGTGGGCATATGCGCAAGAATTTCCTTTTGAAGCTGAATAGATATATTGGGATGAAATAAGACTGATAAGAATGAAAACGAACAAAAAAATAGAGTATTGAACCTTTTTATCCATAACGCGGATTATACAAGAAACGGGAAATTGCTTAAATATCTCTACCCTGTTAGAGATTAAACAGAAAAAGTTATGACTTAATGAATCTCCTTGTTCTAAAGTACGGGTTTCTTTATTTGACTGACCCCGCGCCGTAAACCATCGGAAAAATTTCTTTGATATTTTTCCGATACTTTGCGGGGTAATCAGAGCACAGAAATGTGCTCTGATTAAGGTACGACCTTATTAAGAGGATACTCTACAATAACTTGAGCTCCTGCCTTTTTTAATATCGGTATTAGGTCTCTTACTTTATTCTCGTCTATTACCACCTCAACAGCATATCCACCACCTTTGTGCAGCGGAGAAACAGTAGGGTTAATGCCCATATCTTCGAAAATATCCGTCAATTTATTGAAAGTTTTTTCAGGGACATTCATCTTTAACCCGACTTTCCCTTCTGCATTCAATGCACCTCTAAGCAATAAGACAATATTGTCTATCTTTGCTTTCTTACACTGATCGGAATATGATTTTTTGTTTGCGATGAATCTGGTAGTAGATTCAAGTATAGTCTCCACTATCCTAAGATTGCTGGCTCTTAAAGAAGCGCCTGTCTCTGTAAGTTCAACAATGGCATCGGCTAAATATGGGGGTTTAACTTCAGTTGCACCCCAGGAGAATTCAACTTTAGCATTGACCTTGTTTTTCTTGAGATATTCCTTTGTAACTTCTACAAGTTCGGTGGCTATACGTTTGCCTTCTAAATCCTTGGCACTCTTTATTTTTGAATCATTGGGAACAGCAAGGACCCACCTAACCGATTTAAATTCTTCCTTTGCATATACCAGTTCCGAAACTTCCACTACTTCTACTTTATTCTCTTTTATCCAATCAAAACCTGTAAGACCGGCATCTATGACACCGCTTGCAACATACTTAGGAATTTCCTGAGCTCTTATAAGCATTGGCTCGATTTCTTCGTCATCTATAGCGGGGAAATAAGAACGTTTGCTCACTACTATATTGAACCCGGCCTTTGCAAAAAGCTTAATTGTTGCTTCCTGCAAGCTTCCTTTTGGTATTCCAAGTTTTAATTTCATGTCAATATTCTATCACAAACCTTTAAATTCAGGGAATGATGGCGATTTTTATGCCTTCACCTTTTATTATTTTATCCAGTGCTTCAGAAATCTTATTTAACGGTAATCTATCTGTAATCAATCGTGATAAGTTTAACTTTTTTTTTATAATTAAATCATACGCTTTCTTTACATGTGCAGGAGTATGGTGGAAAACTCCTTTTATTGTTATTTGGGAATAATGGATAATTTCAGTATCTAAAGAAACTCTTTCGCCCGGTTTACAACCACCAAAAAGGAGAACTCTTCCACCTCCTTTTACCATTTTAATGCTATCTTCCCACACCTTAGGAATACCCGTAGCTTCTATGGCAACATCCATGCCTTTTCCTTGATAAGATAATTTCTTAATCTCGGTTATAGTATCTTTGCCATCTTTAACCAGAACCATATTATTACAACCAAGTTCTTGTGCTATCCTTAATCTTTGTTCATTTTTTTCTACAACGGTAACTTTAGCGCCGATATTTTTCAGAACAAGAAGAAAAAGAAGTCCTATAGGGCCTGTTCCGCTTATTACTACTTCTTCACATTTTTTAACGTCTATTTCTTCAACTCCATGCACTACACAAGAAAGTGGTTCTAAAAATGCGGCTTCTTCAAATGTAACATCTGAAGGTATCTTAAAAAGATTTGTTTTCACTATTGACTCCGGCACTTTTATATATTCGGCATAGGCACCGTTCATAAAGGTGAGATTCTCGCACAAAGAGAATCTTTTTATCCCACAGTAATAACACTTATAGCACGGAGCAGAATTCGCTGCTACAACCCTATCGCCTTTTTTAAAACCTTTTACATTCTCCCCGACTTTCTCAATAACACCCGACCATTCGTGCCCAAACAGAGAAGGAGTATGAATCATCTTTGGATGTCCGCCTCTCTGATAAACTTTTGCATCAGTTCCGCACGTCAATGCAACTTCAACTTTTACAAGCACTTCTTCATTACTAATCAGTGGTATGCTTACATTCTCTAATCTCACATCTTCGGAACCGTAAAGAATTGCACCTTTCATCTTGAAAACCTCGTTCCTTTTTCTAGTTTGTGCCCTTGCAGAAATTCTTCTATGGGCATTTTCTTTTTACCTTCAAGTTGTAGTTCTAAAATACTTAAATTGCCTTTACCTGTTGCAACAACTAATTTATTTTTAGTTACATCTACTATTTCTCCCGAGTTTCCTTTTAAGACAGAGGTTTTATCTATTGCTGTTCTGTGTATTTTTAACATTTTGCTGTTTAAATATGTATAAGCAGAAGGCCAGGGATTTACTCCCCTAACAAGATTAAAAATTTCTTCCGTGCTCTTACTCCAATCTATCAGACCATCTTCTTTTTTAAGCAATGGAGCATATGTAGCTTTACTGCCATCCTGCGGGATAGAAGCAACTTTCCCTTTTTTAAAGTTTCTTAGAGTTTCATATAGAAGTTCTGCACCTTCTTTGGCTAATTTCCCGGAAAGTGTATCTATAGTATCTTCAGATTTAATTTCTATTTTCTTTTGTAGAATTATATTACCTTCATCCATTGCCTCATTGATATACATCGTAGTAATTCCTGTATATGTATATCCTCGGATGATACTGTACGCTATAGCACCTGCACCTCTTAAATCGGGCAGAAGTGATGCATGCAAATTAATACATCCTAAAGATGGTATATCTAATATTTTTTTGGGAAGAATTTTGCCATAAGCCACAACTACTATTAGTTCAGGGTTAAGTAACTTTATATGTAAAACAGCTTCACTATCCAATCTCTCGGGCTGATAAACGTCAACGCCAAGTTTTATAGCCAAATTCTTGATTCCCAGAGGTTCAACTTTCAACCCTCTGCCTCTTTCACGGTCTGGTTGTGTAACAACATCGACAACATCTATCTCTTCTTTTTTTTCTGACAACAATTTCAAAGAAGGAATAGCAAAATTATCCGAACCGAAAAAAATTATTCTCATATGGGTTTCATTCTAACTCTTTTTCGTTTAAACCGAAATGATGTCCGATTTCATGATAAAGGACTTCTCTTATTCTGTTTTTTATCTCTGCTTCATTCTTACACATTTCTTCAATAGTATTTTTGTAGATAGTAATTTTATCCGGAAGAGCCGCATGATACCAAATCCCCCGTTTCTCCAACGGTATTCCTCTATATAATCCCAATAATACTGTCCCCGGCTTAGTAAAACCCCGCGGCATATCTTCTTCCACGATTATTTCCACATTTTCCAGTCTTGACTTAAACTGTGGAGGTAATTTCTCCAGGGCTTCTATAACCAGCTTTTGGAATTCGTTTTTATTCACTTGGTTCTTCGCTCTTTATAAGAAAATACTGTATTTTCCCTTCAACCTCACGTACAAGAATGACTGCGGAATAACTTTGAGGATTTACAAGTTGACTAAAAACCTCCTTGTCATCTTCAAAATCTTTGTTTGTGAAATTAATAATCAAGCCGTTATTCACTATTAAATCCACCTTTAAACTTAGTGCCGAAGCATCCCTCAAGAAACCCTCTACAGTTGAATTCTGTTCAACAGTAATGCCAAAACTTCTCAATTCCCGGTAGATCCTATCCTTTAATGGTGAATTCCTGTCATTATAGTCGGAGTTTTCAATAGTGCGTTGAACTATGTTAAATATTTTAACTATCTCTTCTTCAGACAGCTTTGAAGGAGAAGGAACAAACTTTAGCGCCCTCTTAATAAAATTTTGAGTAATATAGTATTCGTTTTTCCCTTCAACTCTATACACGCCGACGCCGGTTTCAGTAACCTCATTATTTAAAATATTTTCTCTATGCCCAGGACTTGCCATCCATCCTTTTACTGCTCCTTCTACCACATCCAGATAATTCTCACATTGGAATATATTTTCTGAAGCTATATTAAAAACAATCCCATTTTCCTCAAGGCGACCACTGACCATTTCTCCTTCCTTATTCTCGTGTGCAAAATATTCTTTAATCCCCATATCTTCTGAATGTTTACGCGCAACATCTGCAACATCAGAAGTCCACTGCAATGCTGGTAGATTATTTTTTGTTCTTTCCTCATTTACTTTCGCATAAATGAGTTTTTCCAGAAAAGATACAGGCCTTTTCTCAAACTCCTGGGATTCAAATAACGAAAAAGCCCCTGTCGTACACAACAGCATTATAAAAATTAATAAACAGTATTTTATATACTTCATAATGTTATCCTAATGATTTGGGATGTCTCTTTAGTAATTACGCCGAGATTACTTCTGCGATAACCAACAATCCATAGAATTTTACCAGCTTTTGTAACTAAAATTGGTATCCTATCTCTTTCTTTAAGGGGGATTTTCTCGTCAATGAAAAAATCTTTTAGTTTTTTCTCTTTTTTCATTCCGAAAGGATAGAACCTATCGCCTCCTTTTCTCGTTCTAAGTATCAACGGAAATTTTATCTTGTCCGCATCAAGATATATTTGCGAAGAATCATCAAATTTGAGGGAAGATTTATCTTTTTTACTCAAACAATCTATGTGAATGATTTTTTTTATTTCAGGTATATTGAACTCGCCCTGCCCTTCAAACACGTAATAATAACTATCTCTATTAGGTGATATGGTAGTTTTCCCTTTCCTTATAAAAAGACTTCCATACTCTTTTATTATTTTAACCCCGTATGGCAGATATAGAACTAAATTCGCTTTTCTTGAATCAATTATTTTCTCTATTTCTTCAAGGTTTGAGTAGTTAAGATTATGGGGCTCTCCAGTGAATTTTTTTATCGCTTCCCTTAATATGTGATTACGCAAAAATTTAGGATAAACCAGCAGTTTATTAAGGTCTATTTTTATAGCATCCGGCAAGTGGGCGGATATACATTTTAATATCTTACGAGTATCTTGACCAATATATTCGCTGTTTTCTCTTGAGATTTGTGAAATACGCAGAAGACTATCTTTTATCTGGGGATTGTATTTCTCAAGATAAGGTATAAGCTCGTGCCTTATTCTGTTTCTTGAAAACTTCATGTCAAAATTTGATGAATCAACCCGAGGTTTTATGTTCTTGGATTTGAGATATTCCTCAATTTCTCTTCTTCCTATTTCTATCAAGGGACGGATTATTTTAATGTCAGGATTCAAACTCCTAACTGGCGGAATCCCGCCAAGCCCATCTTCCCCTGTGCCTCTTATAATCCTAAAAAGAATTGTCTCTATTTGGTCATTTATATTGTGCCCCAAAGCAATTTTATTGGCACCAAACCCCCTCGCAATCTCTTCCAAAGCTTCATATCTGATTCTTCTTGCTGCTTCTTCTATAGATTCACCTCTTTTTTTGAGTTTTTTTACATTCTTTCTTGCAATCTTACATGGAACTTTCAGCTCTTTACATAGTTTTTGAGCTTGTTTTTCATCTGCCAGGGATTCTTTCCCCCTCAATATATGATTGATATGCCCGGCACATAGCGAAATGCTGTATTTTCTCTTTAATTCGGTTAGTAGCAATAACAAGAGAGAGGAATCCGGTCCGCCGGAAAAAGCAACCAGCACCTTGTCCCTTTTCCCCAGCATACGGAATTTATCGATTGTATGCTGAATTTTTTGAAGAATTAAAGCTTGAATTTTGCCCCCCTCTCATCAATTCCAGTATATCATCAAAAAAGATTACAGCCAAACTCAGAAGGGTTGGGTTAGAAGTTAGAAAATTAGAATTTGCTGCAGATTTAGGGTTTCTTTGAGGTATTTGGTGGCGGTGCAGGGACTCGAACCCCGGACACGCGGATTATGATTCCGCTGCTCTAACCAACTGAGCTACACCGCCTAGGATTCTTATGGATTTAGTTGCGGGGGACGGATTTGAACCGCCGACCTTAGGGTTATGAGCCCTACGAGCTGCCTGGCTGCTCCACCCCGCGGGAGAATTTTAGTATAAGCAACCTTAACTTGTCAATCAGATGGATTCTTGTCTGCATTTCATTAACCAGTTCTTCTGTGATAGAATTTTACTTTCCAATGAGTAAAGACAAAATTATAATAAGAGGAATCCGACAACATAATCTGAAGAACATTGATGTGGATATTCCTCGCAATAAATTGGTCGTAATTACGGGCCTTTCCGGTTCAGGTAAATCATCTCTTGCATTTGACACTATCTATGCAGAAGGGCAGAGACGTTATGTGGAATCGCTTTCCGCATATGCAAGACAGTTTCTGGAAATGATGGAAAAACCGGATATTGATTATGTCGAAGGGCTTTCGCCGGCCATAGCTATCGAACAAAAATCCGTATCAAGAAACCCGCGCTCTACAGTAGGCACAGTAACCGAAATATACGATTACTTACGGCTCCTTTTTGCGAATATAGGAACAGTATATTGCTATAAATGCGGTAGACAAATACAAAGCCAGACACCATCGCAGATTGTAGAAAGAATAATGAAATATCCTGTATCCACCAAAATACAGGTTTTAGCACCACTGATAAGGGGCAGAAAAGGAGAATATACTGCTTTTCTTGAAAAAATAAAACAAGAAGGTTATGTAAGAGTCAGGGTTGACGGAATCATTTATGACCTGGAAGAGGATATAAGAATAGATAAAAATAAGAAACATAATATTGAAGTCGTGGTTGACAGGCTCGTCGTAAAACCTGAAAACAGGACTTATATAGCCGATTCCATAGAAACAGCACTCAAATTGGCTGAAGGGTTAGTTCTTATAGTGGTAAGTGATAAAAAAAAGGAAGAGGAAAAGCTCTTCTCTCAACGTTTTTCCTGTCCTGATTGTGAAATCTCTTATGAAGAATTAAGTCCCCGCATGTTCTCTTTCAACTCTCCATATGGTGCATGCCCCGGATGTCACGGATTGGGAGAAAAGATGGAAATAGATGCAGATCTAGTGGTTCCAGACAAGAACAAATCCATTGATGAAGGGGCTATAGAAGCCTGGGAAAACCCTGTAACTACTAAAAAACACCGATGGAAAAACTCCGCCAGCAGATATTTCAGAAGTATTCTTGAATCCTTGGCAGACCATTATAAGTTCAATATATACGCACCATTTAAAGATTTACCCGAAAGCATTCAGAATATAATTTTATATGGGTCCGAAGAAAAACTGGTTAAATTTGACGTTGAAAGAGCAGGACAAGTTTATTCTTATCAGGATAAATTTGAAGGAGTTATCGGTAACATAGAACGAAGATACCACGACACTGAATCGGAATACGTAAAAGAAGAAATTTACAGGAAATACGTTATACTCAAAACCTGTCCGGAATGTAATGGATTAAGATTAAAAAAAGAAGCATTATCGGTAAAAATTACCAGGAAATCCATAGCTGAAGTTACCGCATTAACCATAAAAGAAGCTTTGGACTTTTTCGGAAACTTAAAATTAACTTCTCAGGAAAAGCTAATTACACACCAAATACTAAAAGAGGTTCAAAGTAGACTACAATTCTTGATGAATGTGGGACTTGACTATATATCCTTAGATAGAAAAGCGGAAACACTCTCGGGGGGAGAAACCGCAAGGACACGCCTTGCAACCCAGATAGGTTCTTCTTTAGTTGGAGTTTTATATATACTTGATGAACCTACTGTAGGACTACATCAAAGAGATACACACAGATTGATAACAACTTTAAAAAACCTACGAGATTTGGGAAATACAATAATTATAGTTGAGCACGATGAAAATACTATAAAGGCTGCCGATTACATAATTGATTTAGGCCCTGGAGCAGGAGAATACGGAGGTAAAATTGTAGCAGCCGGTTCACTTCAAACTATAATTGAATCCAAGGATTCTTTAACCGGGAAATATTTAAAGAAGGAGTTGCGTATTCCTACGCCTACCACAAGGAGAACACCCCAAAAAGGACATATTGAAGTTTTGTCTGCTCAAGAACATAACTTAAAAAAGATCAATGTAAAATTTCCACTGGGACTTTTTATATGTATAACAGGCGTATCAGGCTCCGGCAAATCAACGCTTGTAGACGAAATCCTTTTTAAAGGTTTGGCAAAAATATTATATAGTTCCAAAATAAAACCCGGCAAACACGATAAAATAACCGGAACCAACAAGATTGATAAAGTAATAAATATAACTCAGGAACCGATTGGCAGAACGCCCCGCTCGAACCCGGCAACTTATACTGATACATTTACTTTAATAAGAGAACTTTTTTCAAAGACAAAACCCGCAAGAATCAGAGGTTATAAATCAGGGCGGTTTTCATTTAACGTAAAAGGCGGAAGATGTGAACGCTGCTCTGGTGAAGGATTGATAAAAATTGAGATGCATTTTCTACCGGATGTATATGTTACCTGCGAGGAATGTAAAGGCAAAAGATATAACAATGAGACGTTAGAAATAAAATATAAAGGTAAAAATATAGCCGAAGTATTAAATATGAGTGTCGAAGAAGCATTGCTATTTTTTGAGAATATCCCTATCGGAAAAAGGAAATTACAGACCCTTTATGATGTAGGGCTTGGATATATAAAACTCGGTCAGTCGGCCACAACTCTTTCCGGAGGAGAAGCACAGAGAATAAAGCTGGCTAAAGAGTTGAGTAAAGTAGCAACTGGCGATACGCTTTATATTCTGGATGAACCCACTACAGGACTTCATTTTGCAGATATAGATAAACTGTTAAAAGTTCTGAATAGACTCGTGGATAAGGGGAATACCCTAATAGTTATAGAACATAACCCCGAGGTAATAAAAATAGCAGATTACATTATAGACCTCGGTCCTGAAGGAGGCGATAAAGGTGGAAAGATTGTAGCGGAAGGAACCCCGGAGGAAGTTAGTTCATCTAAACAATCTTATACGGGAAAGGTTTTAAAAGAAATATTAAATTCCAATAGGAAGTCCATTAAGGTAAATGTTTAAAAAAGAATACATAAAACAGTACTCTTGCTATATAATATGAAACAGTAAAATGAGATTAAAGATATTTCTTCTTGTTTTGATTTACTTTCTAATGGTTCCGCTGTGTCTTATGGCGGACGAGAGAGAAGATTTCTCCATTGCCAAGAAATTTTACGATGATGAATTATATTCTATGGCTGGAGATGCATTGAAAATATTTATAGAAAAATACCCTAATTCTTCCTTAGCTGGAGATGCTCATTATTGGCTTGGAGAAACTCTAATTAAAGAGGAACAGTTTAAAGATGCTGAAGAAATTTTACAAAAGGTCGTCCTAATATATCCTGAAAATAGATACATAGAAAATGCCTATAATGCCCTTGCATACTCCCAGCTAAAAGAACAAAAATTCTCAGAAGCCAGAACCACATTAAATAATTTCATAATAAAATTTCCCAGCTCAAGCCTCCTTCCTTCGGTTTATATACTGACGGGGGAAATATTTTACGAAGAAAATAATATGCCTGAAGCTATCACTAACTTTAACAAAGCACTGGAAACAGGTACTCAATCATATTTAGACCAAGCCCTGTACTGGCTGGGGAAAGTATATTCATCTACAAAAGATTGGGTAAAAGCTAAGGAGAGTTATCAGAAAATTTTATCTCAATTCCCGAAAAGTAATTTTGCTTCTCTTTCGCTATATGGAATAGGCATTTGCCAATTTGAAGAAGAAAATCTCGAAGAAAGCCTGAAAACATTTTCAGAACTGATGCGCAGGTTCCCAGAAAGTAACGCTATCCCCGAATCGCTCTATTACTCTGGTAGTATTTATATGAAACAACGGGATTTTCCAAGAGCGGTAAGAACATATGAAAGATTTTTAAAACAGCATAAAGATAGTGAACTGGTTGATGAGACACTTTTTGCCCTCTCCAACTGTTATAGAGAAATTGGGAAACAAAAAGAAAGCATGCAAATGCTTCAGAAAATTGTCGATGATTTCCCAAAAAGTAATTTAAAAGCAGAAGCACTTTATCAGTTAGGTAATTTTTACTATGCAGACAACAATTTCTCTAAAGCAATAGAATATTATTCCCAAATAGAAAAGGAACAACCTAACTATGAGAAAATGGATAATGTACTTATGAATTTAGGGTTAAGTTTCTATAATCAGGGGAAATATGACAATGCTGAGGATACATTTTCTACCTTTAATGAACATTTCCCCAAACATCCCAAAGGATCCGAGATACTTTATTGGATGGGGAACACTCTTTTGAAAGAAGGACAATATGAAAAAGCTTTAGAAAAATATAATCTAATTACAGAAAATTTCCCTGACATGGAACTTTCTGATGAGGTGCTTTTCCAGAAAGCCCTCTGTTATCAAGCATTGAGCAACAGATCAAATGCCTTGCTGACTCTGGAAAATCTCGTATCTAAGTATCCTCAGAGCAAATTAATCCCGTTTTCTCTCTTACAATTGGGAGATATTTTTTTAGAAGAAAAAAACTTTTCAAGTGCCAGGCAATACTTTAAGGAAATAGAAGAAAAATTTCCTCAAAACCCAATAGTTGTAGATGCCACATTCAAGACTGCATTGAGTTTCTATCAGGAAGAAAAATTTAACGAGGCTGTATATACCTTCCAAAGCATACAGGAAAGATGGGGCAGCTCTCCTATGATTCCCGAGGTTTTATATTGGACAGGATGGTGTTATTTTAGAAAAGGTGAATATGATGAAGCTATGAAATTTTACCAGAGAATCCTAAAAGAATTTCCTGATACGAAATTTTGCGAAGAAGCGCTTTATCAGACAGGTAACTGTTACTATAATCTTGAAAATTACACTGAAGCTGAAAATACATATCAGAAACTTCTAAACCTCTATCCGCAGAGCAAAAGGAAAGATGAATCTTATTATTCAATTGCGTCAATTTATTTTAAGACAGGCAAAGATGCAGAAGGGCTTTCTTACTTAGAAAAATATGTAACAGAGTTTCCTAATGGTGAATTAATTGCTGAAGTATGTCTACAAATTGCACATTATTACTATAACAGGGAAGATTATACACAAGCAAGAATATATTTTGACATGTTAATAGAAAAAATGGCAGACAATAAACTTGTCTGGGAAGCCTATTATTGGAAAGGTTGGACTTATTATCATCAGCAAAACTTCACAGAAGCCATAAACGCCTTTACAAAAATTACAGGAGAATCTTGGGAGAAAGAAGATGCAGAATTTCGAATATCAGAATGTCTATATATGGAGGAAAAATGGGAAGAAGCCAATAACGCCTATTCCGCTTTTCTTAAAAAATATCCGCAAAGTCAGCTTATACCAGAAACTCTATACAAGATAGGACTTACCTTTGAAAATCTACAGAGATTGGACGAAGCTCTGGATTATCTCAAAAAAGCAATAAATACCGAGCAGTCGCCGGACTATCTTAAAGTAAATAGTCAATATGAGATAGGTAAAATTTACGACAAACTCAAAAACACTTCACTTGCTTCTTATGAATATCTCAAAGTTGCTTATTTATATCCTTCCTATACTAAATTAGTTATAAGTTCTTATAAAAGGGCAGCTGAAATTCTGGAAGAAGACGGACAATTAATTCAAGCAAAAAATATATATACTAAGCTACTGGAATTCCCGGAAGAAAAAGACTTTGCAGATAATAAGATTACGGAATTGAATAAAAAGATTTCCGGAGAATAGGGCAATGAACTCACCACTTAAAATCCAAGATTCCAGCTTCAAGATCCTAAGAATTTTTAATCTTAAATAAAAGATAAACATGCCAGCGAACCTCCCCCCTCAATATCACGAAGTAGAAGAAGAATACAGGCAAGCTAAAACACCGTCTGAAAAAATAGAATTATTGAAGAAAATGTTAGCTATTATGCCTAAGCACAAGGGGACGGAAAAAATCAAAGCAGACTTGAGAACGAAAATTTCTAAACTTAACAAATCGAGTCAAAAAAAATCACCCAAGAAAGAGGTGGATACTCTGTCCCATATAGACAAAGAAGGTGCTGGGCAGATAATACTTATAGGAAAACCCAATGTAGGTAAATCTCAGATTATATCCGCAATTACCAATGCTATTTCCCCGTCAACTCCATATCCTTTTGCTACAAGAAAACCCTTTGTCGGGATGATGGGGTTTGAAGATATCAAAATCCAGATTATAGATACCCCATCCATAACAAAAAGCTTCATGGAAAACTACTTGCCGCCTCTTATCAGGGAAGCAGATGTAGTTGCAATTGTAGTTGACTTAAGCCAAGAAGACATTCTTGAGCAAATCGAAGAAATTACCGGTATTCTTCATTCAGAAGGATTTGGGTTTAAAACCGAACAAGACGAAATTATAACCTACAAAAAATGCATTCTTATAGGCAACAAAAACGATACACCTAAAGCTGAAATAAGGTTTAATGTTTTGAACGAACTATATACAGATAAATTTATTTCCATTTTAAGTATCTCCGCAATACAACAGAATTGGGGAAACTTAAAACAAGAAATTTTTAATGCATTGGAAGTTATAAGAGTATATACTAAGCATCCCGGTAAACCACTTGAAAAAGGAGAACCATTCATAATGAGGAAAGGTGCAAATGTATACGAAGTTGCCACTTCTGTGCATAAAGATTTTGAAAATCTCACATTTGCCCGCCTTTGGGATGGAGGAAATTACTGCGGACAAAGAGTTGATAGAAATCATATCCTCAAGGATAAAGACATATTAGAACTGCATATGTAAAATCAGTATTTTGACAATCGGTGTGCTCTGCTAGTATAATCTCAGGCAATTTACTATGTGTTTCTTAACTTATAAGGAGGTTAATCAATGAGTAGTATAGTTCAAATTAAAGGAAGAGAGATTCTGGACTCAAGAGGTAATCCAACGGTTGAAGCAGAAGTAAAACTTTCATCGGAAACTATAGGTAGAGCCGATGTTCCCTCGGGGGCTTCTACCGGTGAACATGAAGCTTTGGAATTGCGAGATGGGGATAAAAAAAGATTTAAAGGTAAAGGCGTAACAAAAGCAGTAGATAACATAAACAATATAATATCACCCCTATTAAAAGGAAAAGATATTACTTTGCAGAAAGAAATAGATGAACTT
>CAIJMQ010000045.1 GCA_903821905.1 uncultured bacterium | reverse complement strand
CTTTCTCTCCCGTATGTGGATTTCTTATTGTCTTGTCCTCTCTGTAATTTATTCTAAAAATACCAAACTTTCTTAATTCTACTCTTTCTCCTCGCTTTAGGGCTTCAGTAATATGTTCCAAAATCTCATCTATTATTCTTTTTACTATTTTCTGCCGTTCTCCTGTTGCGTAAGAAATTTTCTTTACAAGGTCTTTTTTTGTGATGGTTTTCATTCTTCTTTTGGCTCTTCTTTGGTAGTTTTTTGTTCTTTCTCCGTGCCCAAAGATTTTTCTTCTGGTTTTAAATTATTCAAAAAATTTTCCCAATCAAATTTTTTAAAACTAACCCATTTCTCATCCGTTTTAAAGATTATTTTACCTTCTTTATGCAGACTATATAGATCTTTTGTCACAGGTGCTATGTATAGAAAGATAATAATACAGCCCATTATTTTCAATGCTAATATAATACCGCAAATTGCACCGCCGATCTTGTCAACAAGTATCGGCAATGGGACTGGTTTTTCTTTGGTCATAGAATAAATTTTAGAAAAAAATAACTGTTTTATCGACCATAGTATTGATATGAATAATATAAATAATGCCCAGAATGCTATGACGAGAGCGTATCTCTGGTTGGGGAAAATATATTCTTCAATATAAGGGCCAAGCGATCTGAAAATAATAAAACTCATACCTGCGCTGAATATAAAATTCACAAGATTTATCATCTCATTAAACAATCCGCCTTCTATCCCTATAAATATTCTGTATAGTATTACAAGGAGAATTATAAGATTAAGTATGTAGATCATCTTATTACGCTCTCAATTTCTTCTATGCTGGTAAGTCCTCGTCTTATTTTTATTAAACCATCTTCTGTTAATGTAATTAAACCATCTTTTTTGGCTTGTATGAAAATTTCTTCCTCTGATACTTTGCTATTAATTAATTCCTTTATTTTTTTGTCAATTGCAAAAACTTCAAATAATCCCGTACATTTTCTGTAACCAGTGTTGGAACAATAATTACAACCCTTTGCTTTATAAACCTGTTCTCCAGCTTTTAGTTGTGGTCCTTCTTGACCAAAAGATTTATCAGCAGAAAGAACATAAGGAATTTTACATTGCGGGCACAAGAGCCTTACTAACCTTTGACTGATTATTCCAGCAAGAGAAGAGGAGATAAGATAACGTTCAAACCCCATTTCCAATAGTCGTGTAATTGTGCTTATTGAATCTCTTGTATGCAGAGTTGAGAATACCAAATGTCCTGTAAGGGAAGCTTCTATTGCTATTTTGGCAGTTTCAATATCTCGTATTTCTCCTACCATTATTATGTCCGGATCCTGGCGAAGTATACTTCTAAGACTATTCGCAAATGTTACTCCTGCGCGTGGATTAACCGGGATCTGGGTTATATTTTTAATTTTATATTCAATAGGGTCTTCTATGCTTATAATATTCTTACCGGAATTGTTCACTTTATTTAGTATAGCGTAAAGAGTAGTTGTTTTACCGCATCCTGTAGGTCCCACTATTAGCACGACGCCATCGTTACGGAATACTACAGATTTGAATTTTTCCTCTACTTCTGGAAGCACGCCGAGTTGTGAGATGTCTACTAATCCTTCCTGAGGGTCTAGAACTCTTATAACCATTGTCTCTCCGTATTGCGATGCAGAAACTGACACCCTGAAATCTATCTTTCTGCCTTTTATTGCAGAGGAGAAACTTCCGTCTTGGAAAGCTCTTTTTTGGGCTATATCTAAGTCACTTAAAACTTTGATTGAAGAAATAATTGCTTTTCCTAAGTTTTCAGGAAAGCCTTTGTATTCATAAAGAACACCATCTATTCTAAATCGTATAGTTAGTTTTTCCTTGTCGGGCTCCAAATGGATATCTGATGCTCTGTGGGTTATAGCATCTTGGAAAATCTTATCAATAGTCTTCAATATTTTTCTATCTTCGTCTGCTCCCTTGGAGGGTTTATTAGGGTTTCCTGTTGAAGTATTATTTTGAGTTGTTTCTTTAGGGAAAAACGTGGTATATAAACTATGATAGAAGTATATTCCCAAGGGGACTAATAAAAAAACTAAACTGTTACAGAGTTTTATATTCCTTCCTTTTTTTCTGGCATCGATGTTTACCCACGCTACCATAAAAAGCCAGCTATAGGAAAATATCAAAAGTATAATACTAAGAGTTATCCTTCCACCGATATGAGTACCCCTCTTTTAAATTATACCAAATCTTTTAAATTAAAGATTATCTTTTACATATTTCACTGCATTTCTGAAAATCTTAAGCCCCATTCCCTCTTCTGGTAATTTTTCCCTTGTGTGTCGAGGATGATTTTCTTTATAAATATAAGCTTCAGGATGAGGCATGATACCAAAGATTCTGCCGGAAGGGTCACATATTCCTGCAATATCATCTAAAGAACCGTTGGGATTAAAAGGATAACCAGGGTTCTTCTCGTTATTAGCTCCTACGTATCGTATAGCGACAAGGTTATTTTTTTTAAGTTTATTAAGTATTCCCTGGTTTGTATAGAATTTCCCTTCCCCGTGTCTTACCGGTAAGTATAGCCCCTGAATATCTTTAGTAAATGTACAGGGAGATTTTCCTATTTTTAAGTATACCCATCTATCTTCAAATTTTCCTGAATCATTAAATGTTAAAGTTACTTTTTCTGTCCAATAGTCGTTATCTATTCCCGGGAGAATGCCCAGTTTTACCATTATCTGAAACCCGTTACATATCCCTATAATAAGTTTTTTATCTGCAATGAACCTTGAGAGATTTTCTCTTAATCTATATTTAAATTTTACAGCATGAATTTTCCCGGCAGCGATATCATCTCCAAACGAGAATCCTCCCGGAAATGCCAAGATGTCATAAGTATCCAACTTATTGGAATTTTCTATAAGTTCATTGGTATGAACTTTTTCTGCATAGGCTCCTGCCAATTCAAATGCTTTACTTGTCTCATTATCACAGTTTATACCGTGCCCATATAATACAAGAACTTTAACTTTTCTCATGTTTGCTTACATTTTGCCGAACGGTTCTTTCCAGGCTTTTTTCAAAATATCAATATTTTCTTTAATTATAACTTTACCCTGTAATCCCTTTGCTGTAAAAGTTCTATTGTTTGTGACCTTCCCCACTAAACCAAATTCAATACCTTTCATTATCTCCCTGAATAATTTCTCATGTTTCTTAGAAACAGTTACTATAAACCTCGAAGCTGATTCCGAATAAAGAATTCTATCTTCGTCATTAATTTTTTCTCTGGGAATAGAATTTAAGTCTATATCTAACCCATAACCTCCGGCAAAAGAAGTTTGAGCTAACGCAATCCCTAATCCCCCCTTATAACAACCGTGCGCTGATGCAACCAGCCCTTTCTTAATAGCCTTGCTTAAAGCTCTATAGAGTTTAACCGTCTTCTTCGCTCTTACAACAGGGACATTCAATCCTATCTCTTTAAACATCTCGTAGTATTCTGATCCCCCGCATTCATCGTATGTTTCACCCAGGACAAAAACCAGATCTCCTGGTTTTTTTACATCCATGGTTACACATTTCTTATAATCATCTATTATGCCGGCACTGGAGAACATTGCAGTTGGTAATGATGAAATGCGATGTTTTTTACCGTTTAGGTCGGGTATAGTAGCATCCATAGACATAGAATCTTTACCTGATATACAGGGAGTACCATAGGCAATAGTATAGTCAAATAGTGCGCGGTTGGCTCTAACTAATTGAGCCATCTTGTACTTTGCATCCGGATTATCTTTGCCGGGGAGAGGTGATGGCCAACAGAAGTTGTCATTCAGTACAATTTTTTTAATATCTCCCCCAAGTGCTATAACCCTTCTTATTGCTTCGTCAAATGCATTTGCTGTCATATGATAGGTATCAATCTGGCTGTATTTGGGATTTATACCTGCCGCTATAGCAATCGCTTTATTGGATTCAAAATCAGGCCTTATAACTACTCCGTCAGAATATACATCGCTTTTCTCTCCAACTAAATGTTTAATTACACTTGTTGCCTGAACTTCGTGGTCAAATTGCCTTACTATGTATTCTTTGCCCGCAATGTTTGGTCTTGAAAGCATCTCTTTTAAAAACTTAGTATGATTTTTTATTTTTGGGATTTGAGGTTCTCTTAAACCTCTTGTCTGGGGTGTTATCCATTTTGCTTCAAGTTCTAATTGCGGGACACCCTCGTGAACGAAATGCATATCCAAAAACGTAACAGGCTTATCATTGTATATAGTATGAAATTTACCCGAGGAATTAAGTTCTCCAAGAACCGTAGATTCGACTTCATGTTTTTGGGCAAGTTTCATGAATTCTTTCAATTTTTCAGGTAATATAGATACTATCATCCTCTCTTGTGATTCCGATACAAGGATTTGCCAGGGGTCTAGGCCTTTATATTTTAGTGGGACTCTATCCAAATAAAGTTTAAAGCCTTTTGCTCCGCCTTTTCTCCCGAAATTATAGCCCATCTCTCCCACGCTGGAAGAAAGTCCTCCGGCTCCGCAATCCTGAATACAAGTGTATAGGCACTTATCCCTTGCTTCATTTAGAAAGTCGTGCATTTTCTTTTGAGTATAAGGGTCTCCCATTTGAACATGCCCCAAAGTGATATGTGCTCCTCCTTCCATTGAAGATTCGGTAGCGCCGTGAATACCGTCAATACCTACTTTCCCTCCGCACATTACAATCAAGTCCCCTGGATTAGGCTGTTTCTCTGCCCCACTTTCTCCATTTATTGTCCTTGGGATAATGCCTGCCGCTAAAACATATATAGCGGGTTTTCCGAGATATCCATTGTCAAAAAATACAATTCCATAAGGAGTAGGGACCCCATGTTTGTTGCCGCCGTCCTGCACACCTTTTCTAACTCCTTCTAGTAGTCTTTTGGGATGAATTTCCGGTTTTATGGGACCGTTATAATTAGGTTCAGATGTGCAGAAACCATATGTACCGTATATGAGTTTTACTCCCTTGCCTGTTCCCATAGGGTCACGATATACTCCTACTATACCCGTGAGAGCTCCACCATAGGGGTACTTTGACGACGGAGAATTGTGGGTTTCGCATTTGAAAGCAAATAGATATTTATCGTTAAATTGTATAACGCCTGAATTATCCCAGAGTGTAGAAACTATCCATTTTAGTTTTTTCTGGAGTTTTTCCGTTGAAGAACGGATATAAGTCTTAAAAAGACTGTTTACATGTTCGGTTTTTACACCATCGGTATATGTAACATATGCATTGAATATTTTATGTTTACAGTGTTCCGACCATGTTTGTGCCAAAACTTCCAGTTCTGAGTCTGTTGGTTTCTCATTAAACCCCATTTTTCTTCTTGCCTTTATCACATCAATCTTTGAGAAATATTCTTTAATTTTTTTCATCTCTTGAAGATTTAAGGCGAGATTTTTTTGTTTGCTTAGCTTCAGCAATTCCCCTGAAGTATTTAAGTTAAATTCTGAAATTTGGGGTTGATGTTTGATTAGCACCTTGGGAATTTCAGGTGTAAATCCTTTTTCTGAATACGTTTCCCTGTCTAAAATATGCCAAGATTCTACAGATTCATATGCAAAAGCCTCTTTAGCAATTTTATCAACATCTTTTCTTGTTAAATCCCCATTTATTAGATAGTATTTCGATGTGTAGACAGCTTCTCCTTTATTAAATTCCACGCTTAAAATGTCTTCAATCGCTTCTTGAGACCGGTCCCCTACATTATCTTTAACGCCGGGCAGGTTGTTTACATATATAAGCCAATCCCAGTGGAATTTGTTAAGCATGGACTTATCAACAGAAAATTCTTGTATTAGAGGGTCAGAGAATAGCTCTTTTGCAAGGGAAGTTAGCTCTTTTTTTGTAAATTCTTTGTCAATTGTATATAAAAATATTTCCTTGACAGACTGTACAGGTAAACCTAGACCAAGAATTTCTTTCCTTTTATTTCCTACAAAAGGATCCTTTAATGCAGAATTGAAGGTTACCTCTATTGTATGCATATTCAAAACAACTCCTATATCAAGCCGTAATAACCTCTGATCTCTACAGGGTATAAGTACTAAACAATTTCTCTTCCACAGGCAGTAGAAATTGGAAAATTGGGGTTTAGAATTTACCCACAATATTAGCGATATTATATCCTTAAATTATAAGTAAAATCAACGTATCAGGATTGCATTTTTGTCATCTTTATGATAACCTGTCAACGTTTAGAAATTGTTGAGAAATAGGTAAAAAAATGGAAAACGCAATTTTAGCAATTATTGATTCCTTGGAGAAAGAAACAGGCCTAAACAGGGAAAGCCTTGTGGAAACAGTGAAGGCTGCTATACTCTCTGCTGCGAAGAAGAAATTCGGGGAATCTAAGGATATATCTGTAACCCTTAAACAAAATACCGGGGAGATAAGAATCATTATTGACGGGGAAGAGATATCTTTGGAGGGGTTAGGTAGAATCGCTGCGCAGAGTGCTAAGTTTACTATTATGAAAGAAATCCGACAACATATAAGTGAGAAAATTTACTCTACCTATCAATCTCAAGTCGGTCAGATTATGAATGGCAAGATAGAAGCCATGGATAATCGTGATTTTATTGTTGGTTTAGGAGATGTGGATGGTTTATTATCCAGGGAAGAGTGTCTTCCGCAGGATGGTTTTAGGATAGGGGATAATGTTAAGGTTTATCTGTTTGAAATAAGAAGAGAAAAAAATTTTGCCCCCCTGCTTCTTTCTCGTACACACCCGCGTTTCCTAGAGCAATTGTTTAAAATAGAAGTGCCCGAGATTAAAGACGGAATAATCGAGATAAAATCAGTAGTTAGGGAACCAGGATATAGAGCTAAGGTTGCCGTTGAAAGTCATATGAAAAACGTAGATGCAGTTGGTACATGTATAGGATTAAGGGGAGCAAGGATTAGATCTATAACTCAGGAACTTAATGGTGAGAAAATTGACATCATTCCTTATGACAAGGACGCGAAGGTTTTTATTGCTAAAGCTTTAGCTCCGGCAGCAGTCTCTGATATCCAGATTTTCCCAGAAGATAAACGTGCTCGAATTATAGTAGAAGACAACCAACTTTCTTTAGCTATCGGTAAAAAAGGACAGAATGTAAGGCTGGCCGCTAAATTGACAGGATGGAAACTGGACATAAGGAGTAAAACCCAAGTTGAAAAAGAGAAAAAACTTACCCCCAAGGAAATAGAGAAAGAATTAACTAAACTTCCCGGAGTAGGCGTAAAAACCGCTAATTATTTAGGTAAGGCTGGATTTATAACAATAGAGGATATAGCTAAGGCAAAAATAGAAGATTTATTATCTATACCTGGATTGGGCGAAGAAAAAGCTAATCAAATAATCAGTAAAGCGAAAGAGATGATAGAAAACAGGG
>CAIJMQ010000044.1 GCA_903821905.1 uncultured bacterium | reverse complement strand
TCGGTGCTGATGTGGTTGAACTTTGTCCCTCTAGTAATAAAGCCCCCGATTTTCTTACTGCAAAACTTATTTACAAGCTACTGAGCTACAGATTTCATAAATCTTGTTAAAAATAGTTTTTATATATCTATATCTTGCTTGGGGGACATAATTCTTTTAAAGCGTATTAACTAAGGACAGCCAAAAGCAGTACAAGAACTAAATGAACCGGAAACCTCCCATCCACCAGCAGAGTAATTTGGAGCACACCATAACTGACTGGATTGACCAGTATATTTAGGTTCACATGTTTTTTTCCTATACCAGTCATAAGTAATCCATTCTACATGTCCATCAAAACATGCAACACTCGAACCTTTCTTGTGCCTCCGGGTAATATCTTCACATGGAACATTAGCACCATCATTCCAAAAAGTTGAGCCTTCCAATGTTTCCCAAAAACAAACGCCATCAGAACGCATCTTTTCCAACTTAAAAGAGGGACCAGTATGTCCACCTGTAATATATCCAACTACAGCCCCATTTATACCATAACTCGAAAGTGCATGCGTAGAATTAACAGGAAGAAATGGGGGAACATCAACAGGACAGCGATATATCTTAAAATTATTGATGTATAACCAAAGAGCTCCAGTTGCAACATCTCCAGCACTAAAACCAGCTATCCCATCATTGTTTAGCTGATTCGAATGATAAAGCCATCCAGGATCGTTAGCCCCAGTCTCTGGTCCGCCCCAATTTGAGCCCGGAAACATATTCCAGTCGTTGTTATACATAATTGTAGCAAGCATCAACTGTCGCAGATTGCTTGCACAGGTAGCTCTATTAGCATTTTCTCTTGCACCATTCAAAGCCGGCAAAAGCACTGCAGCCAGAATTCCGATTATTGCTACCACAACAAGAAGCTCTATCAAAGTAAAACCTCTTATTTTTTTCAATTTATTCATCATATCTTTTCCTTGTTTTATCTATTTTATACTAACATTTATCCTATCAATTTGACAATTTCCCTGTTAAATCCTTTGAATTTTTAACTTTAACTCTGCCAGGATATCGTTGAAAATGGTGCCGTATTGTGATACCATTTGCCCTTGCATATGGAAATACTAAAAAAAGTCTCTAAAATCGAGCATATTGATTTAAAAACCCTTAAGGAAAGAGTTAGGAAGGGCGAAATTGCCATTCTAAAGAACAGAGTCCGCAAGAATGTAATACCGACAGCAGTAGGCAAAGGATTAAGAACAAAAGTCAACGCTAATATAGGCACTTCCCCAGACAAAAACGATTTAAAGTTTGAACTAAAGAAACTGCAAATAGCAGTAGAAGCTGGTGCTGATACGGTAATGGACCTCTCAACAGCCGGCAATCTGGATTTAATCAGGAAAGAGATAATTAAAAACTGCACTATACCTCTGGGAACTGTCCCGATATACCAGGCAGTGGTAGAAACTATAAAGGAACGCGGTGGGATTGTTAAAATGGATGAGGACAAAATATTTGAAGTTATAGAACGACAACTCCAAGACGGCGTAGACTTCATAACCGTCCACTGTGGAGTAACACAGAGGGTGCTTACTTGCCTAAAGGAAGAAGGAAGAACTTTAGATATTGTTTCCCGCGGAGGAGCATTCCATGCAACATGGATGATTGCAAATAAGAAAGAAAATCCGTTATACAAAAACTTTGACCAACTCTTAAAACTAGCAAAAAAATATGACGCGGTTCTTTCCTTGGGAGATGGTTTAAGACCAGGATGCATAGCTGATTCCATGGACAGAGCTCAAATAGAAGAACTCATAACACTAGGGGAACTCACTCAGGAAGCAAGGAGTAAAGGAGTACAGGTTATAATAGAAGGACCTGGACATGTTCCTTTGAACGAAATAGAAGCCAATGTTATACTTGAGAAAAAGATTTGCCATAATGCACCTTTTTATGTGCTTGGGCCTCTTGTTACGGATGTAGCTATGGGTTATGACCATATCACTGCAAGCATCGGTGCAGCCATAGCAGCAAGCTATGGAGCTGATTTTATATGTTATGTTACCCCGGCTGAACACTTAAAGCTGCCAAATTTAGAAGATGTAAAATCGGGGGTAATAGGAGCTCGTATTGCCGCACATGCGGGTGATATAGCTAAAGGAATAAAAGGTGCAGAAGAATGGGACAAGCAAGTATCTAAAAAAAGGAAACAAAGAGACTGGGATGCACAGATACGGTTATCCATAGACCCAGCTACTGCAAGAAGAGTAAGAGGTGAGAGTAAACCTACCATGGAAGAGGATGTATGCACAATGTGTGGTAAGTATTGTGCTATTAAAATAGTGGCGGATTGGTTTAAACATGGGAAATAAAACAGCGACCTTACAAATTAAGATATATGGAGAACCTATATTAAGGAAAAAGGCTTCCAAAGTTAATAAAATTAGTAAAAATGACATTTCGATAATGGAAAAAATGGTAGAGATAATGCATAATAGTGAAGGAGTTGGGCTAGCTGCTCCTCAGATAGGAATAAGCAAACAGATAATTGTGGTCAGGGATGATAACGGTGTAATAAAATTAATCAACCCGGTAATTCTCAAAAAAGAGGGAGAAGAAGAAGCAAAGGAAGGATGTTTATCTATCCCGGATATTTATGTAGACGTAAAGAGAGCAAATCAAATTTTGGTTGAAGGAATAAATGAAAAAGAGAAAGAAGTTACAATTGAAGCAGAAGGACTCACGGCAAGAATTATCCAACATGAAATAGACCATCTTAACGGCGTATTGATAGTCGACTATGCTTCACCTGTAAGTAAAGTATTAGTTAAAAAACAGTTAAAAAAATTAAGGAGGTTATAATGAAGGAACAGACAATGGAAGAATTAAAAAAACAGATTCAGGAACTTAAAAAAGAAGTTCAAAAGATAAAAAAAGATAAAACAACCAAAGATGAAGACAAGAAAGCGTTAAGGAAACTTAGGAAAAGACTAAAAAAGGCACGCAGGAGATGGAAGAAACTGCTTGCTAATAAGCAGAGAACAGAAGCAATCCTGGAAGGTGGTAAGGCAAAGCAGAAAAAAGAGAAGAAAGCTGGAGAGCCCAAAAAAGAAAAGAAAGCAGAAGAACCTAAAAAAGAAGAAGTAAAGGTAGAGAAAAAAGCAGTTGAGGAACCCAAGGTAGAAGAAAAGAAAAAAGAGGCAGAAACTAAAGAAGAGAAAGCAAAATAAGAACTTAAATAGAAGGATAAAACCCAATAATGAAAGTAAAAATAAGGCTTAAGATAGATGAGAAGCGTCAAGGAGCGCTACCACCATACAGAAGAATAATTATTGGAGAGATAAAACCGTTCCCTTCTAAAAAGTTTTTGCCGGACAGCATAAAAGATAATTTCTTCTTTGTGGACGGTAAGAACTTTTATGTAGACCAGCCAAGGAAGACAGCAGAAGTTGTCCATGAAGAAACAAAAGAAATGCTCATCCCTATAAAAGAAGTAAGGTCTATTACTGTTTTACCCGATGATTTTGACCTTGAAAATATAGAGTATGAGATAGTAGGCAGTAGATTAACATGTAAAACTACAAAACAAAAAGTACCTTTAAAAGAAGAAGGACGATAAGATAAACCAATAGAAAAACCATCCCGACATTGAATTGCCAGGATGGTTTTTCTATTTCCTTTTAGTTTATAAAATTAAGCTGCTTTTTTCTTCTTTTCTCTATATGATGAGAGTTCATATCTTAAGCAGCAAAGCAGTTTACCGCACATACCGCCTAGTTTTGTAGAATCTAAGGGAAGTTCTTGTTCTTTTGCCATCTTCATAGTTACAGGTTCGAAATTTTTTAAGAAACTCTGACAACATAGGAGCCTGCCACATGGACCGAACCCGCCAATTCTTTTGCTTTTTTCTCTATCCCCAATCTGTCTAAGTTCAATACGACACTTAAAAGCACGTGCCAAATCTTTAACTAATAAAGCAAAATCTACTCTTTCCTGGGAGGTAAAATAAAAAGTTATTTTCTTTTCAGAAAAGTGGGACTCTATATCTACCAGTTTCATGGGAAGCCTGTACTTTTTGATTCTGTTTTGGAAAACAGCGGAAGCGTGTCTGGATTTCCTTATGTTCATATCCATTTTTCTGACATCTTCTTTTGTAGCTTCTCTAAGAATAGATGCAACCTTGTTAGCTATCTTGTTATCTGCAATCTCTAAAATAGCATCAACCTTTCCTACTACAATACCATCTTTTATCTCTGCAACACATAACTGCCCCATATGATGTTCAGATAAGGAAGACTTGAACCAACCATTTTTAACTTCCTTGTCAAACCGTAAATGAACTAATTGGGACATTTTTTAACTCCGTTTTCATTATATACAATCTATCACTTAGTTGGAAATTGTTGTGCATTACAAAACAAATTAATAAACATTACCTGGAAAGTCAAAGATAGATTTGAACCTGAATCTAAAAAGTTATCATCACGCTCTAACTCTTCTATAGCCTGAGATAAATAAGCACTGGGGAAGCTTTTTGATTTCTTATCCAGAAAAATTTCTTTGTCCTTATTGATTATGAACTTGGTGTCGTGATTTATAGCAAGGATATCGGCATAGAAACTCTTTATAATAGAAAAGATAATTTTTATCATGTCTTTCTTCAAGTCTTCCACCTCAGACTGCCCTAAATCCTTAATATTTTTAATTTGTGCAGAAGAAAGAACCCCCTCGAATTCCTTAGTATCGTGTTGTTTTTCTTTTTTTAATCTATCGGTAAACATTGAGATCTTTTCTATTATTATCTGCGCTAAATTTAAAGGTACATTATAATCTAACTTTTCTTTTGAGAATATATTGATGAGAAAATCAAAAATACTATCTCTTAAATCCCAAATATCTGATTCCAACCACAATTGCATCCACTTAATCTTACCGGAACAAACAAAATACAAGATATGAGCTTTATCTCCTTCCAGATTGAATCTTTCTTTTACTATTTTTATTCCTTCCGACGGGCTTAAAGAAAGAAATTTAATCTTCTGACAACGCGAGACAATAGTAGGAAGAATTTTGTCGGGAAAAGTAGTCAGTAATATTATAATAACATTGGCAGGTGGTTCTTCTAAGGTTTTCAAGAAAGAATTTCCGGCTTCTTTTGTCAATTTTTCAGGTCTATCTATCAAAACGACCTTATATTTGGCTTCAAAAGACTTTAGTTGGGCAAATTGCTCCACATTTCTTATTGCATCTATACCAATTACCTGTTTTGAGCCAGATGGCGATACTGACATCATATCAGGATGAAGATATTTTGAAATTCTTTTGCATGACGAACAACTGTCGCAGGGTCTATTCTCTTTTTCTTCGAGACAATTTAATGCCTTGATAAATTCTAAAGCTGTAAGTTTTTTGCCAGAACCTTCGGGACCAAAGAAAAGATATGAATGATTGACTTTGTTCTCTTTTATAGCAGAGATTAGAATCTTCTTAGCTAATTCTTGATTAACAATATCGTTGAAAGACATAGTTTAAAATAAAATCAAAAAAATATTGAATATTAATTTTTTTTAAGATACACATCCACCATTGCTCTTATTTTTTTTTGAATCTCTGCGATTTTGTCGTCTACGTTGATTACTTTGACTCTAGCCGGTTCTTTATATGCAATCTCAAGGTATCCTTTTCTTACTCTTTTATGAAAAGAATTGTCTGCTACTTCTATCCTGTCTTCACCTTTTGACTTAAATCCTAAATGTTTATCTGTATCGAGAATAAATGTCATATTGGGGAATGCTTGTTTACCAACCACTAAATTATTCAATTTTGAAACGAGTTCAATATTTATTCCCCTACCATATCCCTGATATGCAACAGTAGAATCCATAAAACGGTCACAGATTACAATCTTATTTTCTTTCAGAGCTGGTTCAATTATTTTTGTAACAAGTTCTTTTCTGGATGCAAGAAAAAGTAAAAGTTCTGTTAGAGGAGAGATATTGTTTTCCCCTTCAAGCAATATCTTGCGTAATTTTTCTCCTGTTTCAGTGCCACCAGGTTCTCTAAGCAAAAGAACTTTTAATCCTTTATCCTCCTCAAGATAAGTTTTTAGTAAATCAGCATGGGTAGATTTACCGGAACCTTCTCCGCCTTCAAAAGTAATGAATAAACTTTTTTTAAATTTCATGCTTTGTATTCCTCCAAAACTTTATTGAGGAAATCGTCAAGTATTTCTTCTCCTTTAATTATCTTAAAATCTATAACTAAACATAAAGTAGGAGTTGAAGCTTCAAGCCCCTTGGGAAATCTAACCCAATCTTTTTCAGTAGTTAAAATAAAGTCTATGTTCTCTCTTTTAGCAATATCATATAACCATACAATATCTTCTGTTTTATAAATATAATGGTCCAGGAATCTTATTTTCTTAACTGTATTAAGCCCCAATTTTGCTAAAGATCCCTCAAAAGAAAATGGGTCTGCTAAAGAAGAAAGTGCTAAAAGTTTTTTATCTATTAGCTCTTCGGGTTGGTATTTTTTCCCTGACAAACTATCTTCAAAGTATAGTGGTTTATGAATACTTTCCAAAACGGGGATTTGAGCTGCTTTCTGTAATAGCATATCGGATAATTCTATCTTCTTGCTGTTCTCCGAACTGCATTCATCAGCATGAGTTAGAATTATGATGTCCGCTCTTCTCATGGAATCAATCGGCTCTCTCAGAATCCCCCCAGGGAAAAGAGAACCATTCCCAAACGGATTTCTCTTGTTTATAAGCAGAATTTCTAAATCCTTGCCAATACATGGATATTGGAAACCGTCATCCATAATAAAGATATCACATTCCTTTTCCCTCGTGGCATTCAAGAAACTCTCGGCACGGTTGCGGGAAATAAAAACAGGAACTTCCGGAAAATGTTTCGAGAAAAGATATGATTCATCGCCAGTTTCTTTAATATTCAAATTATCTTTCATAGGAGAAAAAACCAATTTTTTCTCATCTTTAACTTCTCTTCCATAACCTGTGGTAAGTAATCCTACTTTTCTTTTTTTACTGAGGAGTTTCTTAATGAGAAATTCCACACATGGACTTTTCCCAGTTCCACCCAATGTTATATTCCCTACGCTGATAACCGGATATTTTTTAGGTATATTTTTCTTTCTTGTAAACTGATTAAAGAGAAAACCTGCGTAGTAAATAGGGATTAAACACTTTAAAGCAAGCAGTACGAGATTTCCCGCAATTCTTTCGTTTGCTAAATGCCAGAAATGCCAATAAAATTTATTCCCTTTTTCGATTACATCCCTATTATTTTTATTCCTCATCTGAATGGAACGAATCAAGAATTTTCAGAACATTCATGGTCTTTTCTATTTTGTCGTCGTATGAAAACCTTATATTAGGAACAAGTCGCAGTTGAAGTCTTCTGCCTATTTCTCCCTTAATAAAACTTGCAGCACTATTCAAACCATCAATACTTTTATTTTTATCGGATTTTTTCCCATAATGAGTTACAAATACCTCAACTTCCCTTAAATCATTAGATACTTCTACCCCAACAATCGTAACAAAGCCTATTCTAGGATCTTTGATTTCTTTTTGCTGAAGCATCATAGAGATTTCTCTTCTTATAGCTTCAGCTACCCTGCTAGCACGTCTGGTCATCATTTTCTATTTTTTTTCAGTGAAATAACCTATTACCTCCAAAGTTGCTTATACAGCTAACACCTAGTTCAGATTCTTTAATAGATATATTAAATTTGTTCTTTAGCCTGGCTTTTGCTTTCAAAGAAGCGCTATTTGGCAGATAAAAATAAACAACAAAAATTCAAACCAACACCAATCGATTGCAGATCCTATGACTATTGTTTCTGAAGAATGTAAACTTCTACTATGTCGCCTGGCTGAAAATCTTTAAAATCGGAAATACTTATACCGCATTCATAACCTTCCTTAACTTCAGAAACGTTGTTTTTGAACCGTTTTAAGGAATCCAGTTTGCCCTTATAGAGTTCTTCTCCCTTTCTTAAGACACGTATCCTGGCACCTTTAACAACAATTCTACCTTCTATTACCTGCGCTCCAGCCGCTACTTTCCCCTTCGAAGTAGAAAATACCTGTTTTACTTCTGCTTTGCCTATAAAAACTTCTTCAAATTTGGGTCCCAACATTCCTTCCATTGCTTTTTTAATATCATCTACAGCATCGTAAATAATGTCATAAAGCCGTATTTCAACACCTCTTTCTTTCGCTAATCTTTGAACTGCTCCTTGTACTCCAATATTGAATCCAATGATAATAGCTTTAGAAGCTTCTGCAAGAAGTACATCAGCATTATTTATGCTTCCAACCCCCTGATGAATAATATTTATTTTTACTTCTTTTGTATTTAACTTCTCCAAAACTTGCTGTAATGCCTCGTATGAACCTTGAACATCGCTTTTCACAATACATCGCAGCTCTATTTCGGTTTGCTTTTTTAACTGTTCTTGAAGACTTTCCAATGTAAAAACTGCCTTCTCTTTTGTCTTAGTGTTTTGATTTGTTACATTTATCAGACCAACAATTTTTCTAGATTCTTTTTCATTGGCAACTACTTGGAAATCATCTCCAGAAACTGGCAAAGAAGAAAAACCCGCCACCTCTACTACTGAAGAAGGAGGAGCTTCAGTTATGCTCCTTCCATGGTCATTAATCATTGCTCTTACTTTCCCGGAAGAATGCCCAGATACAAAATAATCACCGATTTTAAGTGTTCCTGATTCTATTAACAGAGACCCCACTGGACCACGGCCCTTGTCCATTCTATTTTCTATAACATATCCTTTAACAGGACCTCCTGGCTTAGTGAAATTTTCTAACATTTCTGCTTCCAATAGGATTGCTTCCAAAAGTTTATCAATACCTATATTCTTTAAAGCGGAAACATTCACAAATTGGGTTGTACCTCCCATTTCTTCTGGAATAAGACCCAATGACTGTAACTGCATTCTAACTTTTTCTGGGTTTACCGTCTTCTTATCTACTTTATTTATAGCTACAATTATAGGTATTTCGGCTGCCCTTGCATGGTCAATAGCTTCTTTGGTCTGGGGTTGAACTCCATCGTCTGCAGCTACGACTAAAACAGCGATATCGGTAATTTTTGCACCTCTAGCTCTTAAACTGGTAAATGCTTCGTGTCCTGGAGTATCCAGAAAGATTATTTTATGCCCTCCCTCTAATTCAACTGTAGAAGCACCAATATGCTGAGTAATCTGACCTTTCTCTTTTTCTGCTACCTTTGTCTTTCTTATAGTGTCCAATAATGTTGTTTTACCATGGTCGACATGTCCTAAAACCACAACTATAGGGGGACGGAGAACTGTTCCTGTTTTCTCTTTTTTTGCTTTCCCCTTAGATTCTGAGGTCGTTTCTTCTTTTGTAATATCTATATCTAACCCTAACTCTTTCCCTAAAGTTTCAATTTCTTTTTTGTTCAAGGACTGATTAAGATTAGCCATAATTCCGATTTTAATTAACTTCTGTATCAAATCTGTAGGGCTTAAAGCTATTTTATCTGCAAGTTTGGCAACTGTTATACCTTCGGAAATGTTTAGAGTTTCTTTTTTTTCTGCTACCAATGAAAGAGATTTTGCGGGTTTCTTTTTTTCTTCGAGTTTAAATGACACTTTTCCTTTTTTCACAGTTGCCTCGACTTTATATCGATCAAACTCAAGAATTTGATGATCATTCTCTTCGACATCATCAAACTGAACACTAAGTAAATCTCCATTATGCGCAAAAAATCCTATACCAATTTCATTATTAGCCTCTACAGCATCACCCAGTGGGCCTTCATACCACGTAATAGATAGAATGCTGCTGCCTGAAATTGGGTGAAAAAATATTTCTGGTTTCTTCATAGCTTTACCTTTTT
>CAIJMQ010000043.1 GCA_903821905.1 uncultured bacterium | reverse complement strand
GGGATGCATTATTGGGATCATAGCCTAACTGGTATTCTTCTAAATTGGTGAAACCATCATTATCGGTATCTTGGGTTGCATCGGTAGGGTCAAGGGGATTGAAACCGTTTTCTGTTTCCCAGGCATCCGGCATGCCGTCACTATCGATGTCGGGAGGAATTCCTATCGTAGCAATGTTTGAAGATGTATATACAGCTTGGTTTGAAACATTGTCTGAAATAAGATAGCGGTATTGATAACATTTGCCAAAGGAAACGGTGGTATCTGTATAAGAACCGTCAGATTCTGTTACTAAATCAGACCAATCACCAAAAGTTCCGCAACTTGCTCCTGAGTAAATAGCTTCTCTTTTCTGAATCTTGCCTGTAGAGGAATTGAGGCCTGAAACAGAATCTGAACCTAAAGTGTATGTTATGGGGACGGAACGAGATGTATAAATGCCGTCAGTATATGAGATAGTTCCTCCTGAAGGAGCTGTAATGTCTCTTGTGACGGTAAATAAAGTTGTTTCGGTATTATCGTTATTGTCATAACAGGTAACATCGGCTGATTGGGAGAAGGTATCGGATGTGTCCCAGTCGTAAATAAAGGAATAGGGAGAGTCAGTATCATCGCCGCCAGCAGAAACAGTATCCGGGAAATTTACTTTCTGGATACCTGATTCGCTATCACTAGCTAAAACATTAACAGTAAAAGAACCTGAGTAAGCAGTATTGTAATAGATAGTAGAACCAGAAGTGTAAGCGTAACTTGATGTTTCGGAGATTGAAAAAATAGAACAGGTAGGAGTAGTAATGTCTTGAAAGAGTAATGGTTGATAATTTATGCCATTAAGCCACGACCCCCAGATACTGGTAAAATTCCACGAACTCATCGGCGAGTTGCTGATGGTGTAAAAATACTGAAGACCATCTGCGCTTGTTTTTTTAGTACAGCCATCGTTGCCACCTAAATAGCAATCAACGGCATCGTCTTCTTGGTCATACCAATAACAATTAGTGGGTGGGTCTCCGGTAATAACACCGATTAGTCCGCCTGCATTGCTGCTTGCTGTAACAAAGCCTGTTGAGTAAGAATTGGAAACCAAACTTCCTGCTGTTCCCATAAAGCCGCCTACTTGAGTGGCTCCACTTACGTTTCCTGTTGAGTAAGAATTGGAAATAGGGCAATCACCAGTAGTGCATCCTCCTACAAAACCACCAAGTTGATTTCCCCCATCTACATTTCCTATTGCGTAAGAATTGGAAATAGGGCCCTCATCTGTAGTTAAACCGGCAAGACCGCCAACATAGTTTGAACCTGACACATCACCCGTAGCATAACAGTTTAATATGGGAACTTCATTGTACCCGACAAGGCCACCAACCCAGTTTGCCCCTGACACATCGCCCGTAGCATAAGAGTTGATGACAGGATCGCCACCAGATTCGCTGTATCCTCTGAGACCACCAACTTTGTTTCCCGATCCTGAGACATCCCCTGTAGCGTAAGAATTGTAAATACCACAACCTTCGCTGTCTCCAATAAGGCCACCGACACCTTCCGATCCCGACACGTCCCCTGTAGCATAAGAATTATAAATTCCTCCGTATTCGCCTTCTCCAACAAGGCCGCCTGCATCAGCACTAGTTGAAATTATATCGCATTCAGAATAGGAGTTTAAAATATTGTAAATAGAACCGGCTTCACCCCATCCAGAAATACCACCGGTTTGAAATCCTCCGTGCACTATACCAGTAGTATGAACATTAGAAATAAGGTTCCCTCTCCAATGCCCAACCAGACCGCCGGTAGCAGATCCCCCTGTTATATTAATATTCTCTAAACCCAAATTGGTTACAATTGCATTCGAGTCTGTAGCGCCTATTAGACCGACATTACTTTCTAATGGACGATTAATAAAAAGATTACTTATAATATGATCATTGCCGTCTAAAGATCCATTGAATTTTCCAGCAGGGCGGGTTCCACATTCAGGATAAATGGTGCTGCAACCGATAGGATTGAAACCCTTGCCACCGTCCCATGTCTGTGTAGCAGAAGCATTCATGTCGTTTCCTAAAACATAGTATGCGGTCAAATTATTACTCATCTCTTGTAACTGATCTACGGTTGTTATCACATACGGACTTTCCAAAGTCCCGCTTCCCGAACCGGAAAAAGCCATTACTGACGTGGGGAGGAAATTGAGCAGAAAAATGACTACAAGGGCTATTGGTAAAACAGGCAAAGAAATTGTTTTTTTATAATATCTCATAAGAAATTATTTTTTGTAAGATTATTTAAACTCCTACACTTATTCATAACCTATTCTTTATATTCTACTTTTATAAATCTGTCAATATTACACACCAATTTTGAATTTTTTTAACGTACTAATACCTTGCTTCTGTTATTTTTCTGCTCACCCAAATCAAAGGATTTAATATAAATCTAACTGGCTTCTTTAATATAGTGTGTACTCTTATAAAATCGGCGATGTGTGGAGACATTTTATAGTAAGTGTTTACAAATACTTCTCCTATCGGGTTTGTAAGCAGGTATTCGTTTCTAAACTGCTTTAAAACTCTAACTTCCTCTGCCATTGGAGTGCCATAAGTAGCTGTAGCTATGAAACAATTATTACTTCTATTATCAATTGAGGAAATGTCTACATTGGCGGAAGGAGTGGGGTATATTTTGATTGTCGAACTGTTTATCGCTTCTGAGGCACCATTCATGTCCGTAGAATAGAATCTGATATATGACGTCCCTGCAGTAGAAACCGACACTGCACTTGAATAAACTGTTGTTGGCGTACAACTATTATCCGTATCGGAACAATAATAAGTCGTACCACAACCAGGGCCAGAAACATCATCACAGCTTAAGGTGACTAAAATCGGTAAGGAGGTTGACCAATTATCAAAAGTATATGGATTTCCTCCTGCGGTAGCGATAGCCGTGGTGGTAGGTGTAAAAGGAACTCCACCAACTGAAAAATCACGCCCAATATAATCTGCAAAAACCAAGTTTTCATCAGACCAAACACCGTTTATTAATTTTCTCATTGGGATATTTAATCCTATGGCAGTAATTACATATGAAACTTCGCTTCCGCTGCTTGGCAATACTTCATCGTTTCCGATGAGTATTGCATCGCCTTCCTGATATGGTGGATTATTTGGCATAGCAAAGAGTATCAGATACTTTTTATCTATTGATGGAATATAGATTGTTCCATGGTTCATACTTTCCGTCCAACTTGTCCCGACACCGTTAATAATGTTTTCTCCTTCAATAAAAGAAACTGCTCCAGTGGAATAAGTATAAAAATTATTGCCGTTAAAATTGCAATAAGCCCCATTGCTTACAATAGATGCAAATGTCGTTTCATTTACCTCCGTGCCCTTTCCGTTATTCCAGATTGTAGCCATTTCGGCAGGGGTGAATGCTTTCCCAGTGTATATCTGAACATCATCAAAAAGTTGGTCTCCTGGGTCAAATCCACTCTGAATAGCACCAGAATTAATATGGACTATTCCTGTTTCGGAACTTGGGCTGAAATCAATAGAAGCTAAAGAAGTTGGATTTTCTGTTGCGACAACAACTCCATCTAACCATAACTTCAAGCCATCTGTTTCGCTCCTATCACATGTCAAAAAAAGCAAATGGGGAGTGCTTGAAAGAGTATAATCTGTCTGGGCGGTTATAGTGGTTGAACCGGAGTGCATAATTGCCTGCAAAACTTCCTGCCCCTGAGGCCATCCAACAACGACATATTTTGATTGGCCTGGGTCTTGAACATTTATAACAAAATAATTAGGGCATCTCTCGGGGTTTTGAAACCAAAAACCCATTGAAAAATCTCCAGTCCCGAATTGTGCAACCGAAACTGGGAATAAACCTTCAAATGATAGAAAGGGAGATAAGTATTGTTTTCCCGCAGCCATTGCCGAATTATTTACACTGAATAAAAAAACAACTGAAAACAAAACAATTATAATTCTATTTTTATTCATATCTATCAATTAATTCTACCACAAAATAATAAAGGCAGGGATAAGATTCTCGTATACCCCCGCCCTTCTTTTAATTGGATATTTGTCTAGCTTTTTCTATTTATAAATTTATTTTATTGCTTTTTCCATTATCTCATCCGGAATATCAAAATTTCCAAAGACATTTTGAACATCATCGTGCTCTTCCAAGGTTTCCATAATCTGTATTATTTTTTCTGCTGTCTTTTCGTCAACTTTAATGGGATTTTCAGGGAACATTTCAATTTGAGAAGAAGATATATTGATTTTCTCTTTTTTAAGGCTTTCTTTAACTTTATTTAAATCCTCTGCTTTGGTAATTAGAACACACTGGTCTGTTTCTATTTCAAAATCTTCAGCTCCTGTTTTTATGGTAAGTTCCATTAACTCTTCTTCGTTGAATTTATCTGTTTTTTCATCTGTTTTGTATATAGAGATGTTTATCACGCCTTTCTTCTTAAAAAACCTAGCCGCAGAACCCGGAGATGCAAGATTACCGCCAAATTTTGAAAATATATGCTTTATTTCAGCAGATGTTCTATTTTTATTGTCAGTTATTCCTTCTATAAAAAAAGCTACTCCGCCGGGGCCATATGCTTCATAACTACATTGTTCCAGGACAATACCCGGCAATTCTCCTGTTCCTTTTTTTATAGCGCGGGTTATGTTATCCTGCGGCATATTGGCTTCCCTGGCGGCATCTATCGCTACTCTTAACGCGGCATTCATACTAACATCTCCGCCACTGCGTGCTGCAATTGTTATTTGTTTGCCTACCCGACTGAAAATTTTACCTTTTTCAGCATCGGCTTTTCCTTTTTTATGTTTTATACTAGCCCAATGACTATGTCCTGACATCTTTCACCTCACTTTTTACCAGTTGGGGATTATACACTAATACAAATAAAATTGATATTTCTAGTGTGGTTTGTGTGCAGACTCCTCACTAATCTTTTTAGCTATATGAGAAGGCGTTTCTTCGTAACAAGCAAATTTCATCTGAAATGTTCCTCTCCCCTGTGTTATGGATTTCAGTGTTGAAGCATACCTGTGCAATTCACCAAGAGGAACATGTGCTTTTATTACCCTGGAATGGCCTTTAGGTTCAATGTTGATTATTCTTCCTCTCCTGGAATTAATATCTCCTGTCACATCTCCAACATGTTCTTCTGGTAAAGTTATTTCTGTTTCCATGACAGGTTCAATAATGATAGGTTTTGCTTGCTGGACTGCATCTCTTAAAGCCATTGAACCCGCTATTTGGAAAGCTATATCGGAAGAATCAACCTCATGAAAACTTCCATCATATAGACTAACCCTAATATCAGTCAAGGGATAACCCGTAGTAATACCTTTGCTTAAGGCCTCTCTTACCCCTTTCTCAACTGAAGGAATAAATTTGGAAGGAATTTTTCCTCCAACTATTTTGTCAACAAATTCAAACCCTTTGCCTCTATGTAAAGGTTCAACCTCTATCCAAACATCTGCATATTGACCATGCCCACCTGTCTGCCTTTTGTACTTACCTTGAACTTTAGCTATTCCCTTAATGGTTTCTCTATAAGGTATTCTTGGTTCTTTGAATTCAACATGCACTCCAAATCTACTTGCCAATCTTTTAGATACTGTACCTAGGTGTAACTCTCCCATTCCAGAGAGTACCATTTCACTAAATTCTTTATTGAAACCAATTCTAAGAGTAGGATCTTCCCTGACTAATCTGTCAAGAGCAAAACTTAATTTTTCCTCATCTTTACTTTCTTTAGGAACTACAGCTACGGAAGTGTTGGGAGAGGGGAATTCCAAAGATTTCAGAACTACTGTACCTCTGCTGTTAGATAAAGTATCGGAAACTTTTGTAGCTTTAAGTTTAGCTATTCCAGCAATTTCGCCTGGGCCGACGCTATCAACTTCATCTTTTGTATGGCCTTTGACAATCTGTATTTTTTGCCCAAATTTTTCTTCCAAATCTCTTGAGACATTATAAACAAGGGAACTCGCAGAAAATCTACCTGAAAACACTCTGAAGAGAACAACATCTCCTAAATGAAGTTCAGAAGTCACTTTAAACACCTGAGCCAATGAATCTTTTATATCAATAATATCCACCAATTTACCATCTTTATCTAGCACCTTTTTCTCTATAGGGGTCGGGAAAAAATCAATCAAGAATTTGACTAAATAATCAATCCCTATATCTGCATATGTAGAACCACATACAACCGGTGAAAATGTGCCCTGTTTTACCCCTATCTTTAATCCTTTTTTTATCTCATCAAGAGTAAGCTTACCAACCTCTAAATATTTCTCAACTAAACTATCATCCGTCTCTGCTACGCTCTCAACTAATTTCTCTCTGTATTCCAACATTTCGCTTGGGATAGCTTCGGGTTCGCTAATTAGATCTACACCTTCTTTCAAAATCCCCCCGTCGCTTTGGGGCATTTGAACCAGAACAAATTGTTTGTTTAATTTTTCTTCCAGCTCTTTTAAAACTTTAGTAAAGTCTGCTTCTTCTCTATCCATCTTATTTACAAAAACCAAATGCGGTAAACTTTTTTCTTGGACCATATGCCATATTTGTTCTGTTTGAACTTCAATATTGCCTGTTGCATCCAATACAAAAATCACACCATCAACAGCAGCAAGAGCACTTATTACCTCCCCAATGAAATCTGGATAACCCGGAGTATCTATTAAATTGAAACTGAATTTATCATAAGAAAAATTGAACATTTTGATTGTATGAGTGAAATTTCTTTCCTTCTCTTCCTGAGTAAAATCAGAGATTAGGTGGGACTCTTCTTTCTTGGAAATCTTCTGGATTGCTTTGGCATGGGTTAGTAAACTTGCGACCAAAGAGCTTTTACCGGTATTACTTTGCGATACTAATGCGACATTTCTTATGTTCTCTACCAACACCATAATTATGCCTCCTTCCGTTACTCAACTCTTAGGCTGTAAATATAACACATTTGGTAAATGTAGTAAACCACATTAGAGACGCCCTATCATTATTTAAAATAACAGAGTAAAATAACGACAATCATGAGAGAAAAGGAATTAGCCATACTGGTGTCAGCTAAAAAATATCGAGATTATGACCCACAAGAAGAACTGAAACAACTTGCTAAAACAGCGGGGGCCGAAATAGTAGACTGTATAAGATTTGATTTCCTCTCACCTACTCCAAATCTCTTTATTGGAAAAGGTCAGGCAGAAAAATTAAGGGACTTATGCGAACAAAAAAACTCTAACTTGATAATATTTGACCATGAATTAAGTCCCGTTCAACAAAGGAACTTAGAAGAAGTTACACAAACAAAAGTGATTGACAGGACTCAACTGATATTGGATATCTTTGCCCAGCATGCAAGTTCCAGGGAAGGCGAAATACAAGTGGAACTTGCTAAAGCGAATTATTCACTCCCTCGCCTTACCGGCAAAGGAATAGAACTTTCTCAACTGGGTGGAGGCATTGGAACTAGTGGACCTGGTGAGACAAAACTGGAATATGACAGAAGAACAATCCGAGGACATATTACGCTTCTTAAGAAAAGACTAAAAAAGATATCGCTTCATCGGGAACTTCAAAGAAAAAAAAGAAAGGAAAAGATGATCCCGTTAGTTGTATTAGTGGGATATACAAACTCGGGCAAGACTACATTGATAAACCATTTGTCTTCTTCGAATTTCCCCCAAGGTGACAAGCTCTTCTTAACTCTCGATTCAGTAATGAGGAGAATTGACATAGGTAATAACCAGAAGGTACTTCTTGTTGATACCGTAGGTTTTATAAGAGAACTTCCCCACCAACTAATAGCATCATTCAAATCTACATTAGAAGAGGTGAACTATGCCGACATTCTTATCCATGTTATAGATTCGGCAAGTGTTAATGTGGAAGGAGATTATAAGGTCGTAGTAAATTTACTGAAAGAACTTAACGTATCAGATAGGCCTACTATTACGGTTTTAAATAAAGAAGACAAGCTTACTGTAGAGGGGAAAAGAGAGATTCAAAGATTTTTCCCAGACGGGCTTTTTATATCTGGTTTAAACGGGAATAATATGGATTTGTTAAAAACCAAGTTGCTTCAACTACTTCCATCGAGAAGAGAGGTTGTAAAATTTTTAATACCCTTTAACAAGATGGACGTTCTTTCTATGATTTACAACGAAGGGAAAATTATTCTTAAGAAGTTCGGGAATGATGGAGTTAAAATCACTGCGGAAATTCCACCCGCATTAAGCGGTAAACTAAATAAATACAAAATATCAGAATGAGAATTTTAATAACCGGTGGAGCAGGATTTATTGGCTCTCACTTGTGTGAAGAGCTTATAAAAAAAGGGAATCAAGTAATATGCATGGATAATTTCATAACTGGAGACAAGAAAAATATTAATCATCTTTTCCCCTCACCAAATTTCCAATTTATAGAACATAATGTAACTGAACATATCGATATTCCCTGGGGATTGGATTACATATTGCATTTTGCATCTCCAGCCTCGCCTATTGATTATATTAAGTTTCCGATACAGACCCTAAAAGTAGGGGCATTGGGTACACATAATACTTTGGGGCTTTCAAAAACAAAGAAAGCAAAATATTTATTAGCTTCAACATCCGAAGTTTATGGAGACCCTGAAGTAAATCCCCAATCAGAAGAATATTGGGGAAATGTAAATTGTATAGGCCCAAGAGGAGTATATGACGAAGCAAAAAGATTCGCAGAGGCTATGACTATGGCTTATCATCGATATCACAAATTAGATACAAGAATAGCCAGAATTTTCAATACTTATGGTCCTAGGATGAGGTTAAATGACGGCAGAGTAGTCCCAACTTTTATCAATCAAGCTCTTAAAGAAAAACCCTTGACCGTATTTGGAAATGGGGAACAAACAAGAAGTTTCTGTTATATAAGTGACCTTGTAGAAGGCATATTAAAATTAATGGATTCTCCAATTCATGATCCGATCAATCTTGGCAATCCTCAAGAGATGACAATATTGGACTTTACTAAAAAGATATTAACCATAACTAAAAGCAAGAGTAAAATCTTATTCAAACCCCTTCCGGAAGATGACCCAAAAGTTAGAAGACCAGATATTTCAAAAGCAAAAAATTTGCTGGATTGGCAACCAAAAGTTGGAATTGATGAAGGACTTCAAAAAACAATTAGACATTTTAGGGAAAAGATAATTTGAACTAGAGTTTATTGTTTTTGATCTTCTAAAATTTCTCTCTCATTCAAAACAATATGTCTTATTTCTTTTTTATTTACTGAATAGATGATATGGATTTTCCCTTTTGAATCCTGAATTGCAGAAGGATAGGAAAAATCCACACCTTTCTCTTCTTCCAAAACTTTTCTTATAGAAAAACTTTTCCCCTCATCTTCCGACAATGCCAATGTGAGATTATTGCGGTTTTGGAATGCGTCATTAAAAATGAGTATTATATTCCCTGAGTTAAGTCTCAACAAATCAAATCCCGAACCAGGATTAGACAAATCTTCTCTTTTTATTATCTCATCCCATGCCTTCCCTTTATCATGAGAAATAGACTGCCAGAAATAACCGCCTGTTTCAGGACGCATCAACATAAGAATATTGCCATCAGATGTTTGAATTATAGCTGGCTGAAGATTCCCCGGGATAGACCTTATAAGACGGGAATGATAAACAATCTTTCCGTCTATAAACCTACACACATATGAATAATAGCCGCTAAACTCTTTGTATAAAGGAAGGATGAATTCTTTATCATTTAAAATTATAGGTTTCCCTCTACCTAAATCCCCCATTCTATAGGAAGGGAAAATCCTTTTGGAAGAAGTCCATGAAAAATCAGTGCCATTTAATTTTGACTTAGTATAAAAAAGTTGAGCAGTACTCCATCCATTACCCCAAAGAACAGAATAGAAACAGTAAACTTCGTTATTAAGCAGAAAAAGAACTGGATTACCATCTGCTCTATTGGGTGTATCCACAAGTATCTCTGGCGTGCTCCATTCTCCACTGTCAGGATTTTGAAAACTAAGTAATATAGCATTATCTCTATTTTTTTCTTTACTTCCAGAACTCCACGCTGCCAAAAGAGTCCCATCTGGCAGTTCCAATAAACTGGTAGCATGATTAAAAACTCTATCAGACAAAAGAGGTATAGTTTCTTTCTCAATACATATGCCAATCTTTGTCTGACAAAGCAAAAATATAACCAAGAAAGGCAGGATTATTATATTTTTGTATGACATTCTTGAACACTCCTATGACACTCTAAAGTTTCTATCTTCAAATATAGGAGATATATTAACTTTAAACCCTTCAGCCATAAGCTGGGCAAGAACATTAAGGATTTGGCTGATATCAGACACAGTTTTTATATTTGAAGGTATAGCCAGATACTCTTTATCATCAAGAATCTGTTTGATGAGATTTGTTAGAACATTACCTGGACCAATTTCTATGAATATTTTAGCTCCGTCTCTGAACATATTTTCCACTTCGTCTGTAAAGTTGACAGGACTGATTAAGTGGTTGCTTAAAATAGAGAGTATTGATTTTTTATCTTCGGGATACTGAGTAGCTGTTAGATTGGAATAAACCGGGATTAAAGAAGTTTTAAAATCCAGAGAAGACAACTTTTTAAACAGCAAATCCCTTGCAGGAGCCATATACGGAGAATGGAAAGCACAACTTACATTTATTTTCTTAGACCTAAAACCTTTCTCTTCAAGCTTAGAACTTGCTAAATCAAGCGCTTCTTCGTTGCCTGAAAGTATTGTTTGGGTAGGAGAATTCAAGTTTGCAATATATACATTATCTACTTCTTTAATAATTCCTTCTATATCTTTTGCATTCCCACCGACCGCAAGCATTTTACCCAAATCGCCACCCTTACTTGAATTTATGATTGTCGAACCTCTATATTCCAAAAGCTCATACAGAATTTCCTCTTCAAAAACACCGCCTGCATAAAGAGCCACATATTCACCTAAGCTATGTCCTGCTACCATGTCCGGATTCACACCGAATAGTTTCATAATTTTCAACAGTCCGGTCTCCACAGCACCAAGAGCAGGTTGAGCAATATTGGTTTGCGTTAACTTTTCCATATTAAGTTGCTCCTCCTGCGGAGTAGAAGAGGAAGAAAGATAGATATACTCACTTAACAACTTGGGAAAACGGTTTTTAAGAACAAGGTCTGCTCTTGAAATACTTTCCTGCATTTGCGGGAAAAGAACTGTTAAATCTTTTAACATATTAGGTCTCTGAGAACCCTGCCCGGAAAAAATAAAAGCGATTTTCCCGGGTTTTGGGATTGGGTTAGAAGAAAAATATATGCCTTTATAATCTCCCCCACCTACAAAATGGCTGGCAGGTATAACTTCAGGATGCTGTTTAAGTAAATCTTTAGCGAATTTAATCTTCTTTTTCAGCTCTTCTAAGGACTCAGTCACAATGGCAAGTGTTTGATTATTAGGATTTTGTTTCTTTTTAGAATTCTCAAGATAGAGTTTGTAAGCCAAATCACAAAGAGATACTTCCTGGCTCTTCTCGAGAAAACTTTCCAGAACTTCAAGCTGTTCTACAATAGCTTCGGGAGTTTCTCCTGTTAAGAAAAATAGCTGACTCGGCAAACTCCTTGCTAAACTATTTTGAGGGATTTCCATATAATTGCGGTATTATATCACACCTTCTTTTTAACCCTGAAGATGCCTTTTGAAAGACATGTTGCTTGCAAAAAGACGGATAAAAAAGAACCCCCTCCGATGTTGCCATCGGAGGGGATATACTATTCTATGATGTGTGTTTGCTTAGAATGTAACTTTTACTGAACCCAGTAATTCTTGGGCATTTTCAAAGTTAACATCCACACCCACTACATCTTGAGCACCTGCCTGGAAAAAGTCGCCAGGAACAAACAGAGCATACACAAGTCCGAATGTGACATCTTCAGTATAGTCATAAGTAAATGTTACGTCATATTCTGAACCTATGTCTTTCTTCTGGTCAGCTGCATCTCCAGTGAATGAAAACGTTTGTTGAGGTGCATATAAGTTGTAGTAAGTGAGGTCTATGTTTGTAGTCTGGGTCGGATTAAATCCGAAAGAGGCCTTCCAGATGCTTGCGTCGGATATCCTTGTGTCGTTAGCAAATCCTGCCGCGCCTGCACCGGGGAAGTTTAAACCACCTCCCAAACCATAGAGCACTTCAGCAATTTGACCATATGTTTCATCTTCAAATAGAGGATTGAATTGCTCTATTTTCTGAGTATCATAGTCATCACCGCTCATATAGATGTAACCCAAGCCGAAGTAAGGAGCATAGGGATTATCAAAGGTGTATTGACCTTCAAGATAACCACCCCAAGCATCCAATGATTCTGCATCTGTGCTACTTCCATAGAAACCGGAAGTTCCTAATGCAGTGCCTTGTTCAACCGTACCCCATTCTCGAACTATCTCGCCTTTTAAAGCAAGTGTTCCGACAGAAACTGAGGGTAGATTGCCTTCACCTCGGACACTCAAAGCCCAAGTCTGATTTTCTTTATCCAACAGAACTACATTGGATCTGTTGTATAACAACGCAAAATCCCATAGACCATAGACTCCGCCATCATAATTCCAGTCAATTCCATAGAGGTCGTTGTCAGTGTCTAAAGGTACTGTAGGATTAGGGAAGAGTATGAATGGAGCACCGAGACCTACATCAGAACCTTCAGTTACTTTGGCAGTAAAGAGGTCTATTTTATGCGGTGCATAGTTCCATTCTGCCTTTATGGCATCAAACGCTTTGCGTGTATCATACTGATAGGCTTGAGAAGCATCTATAACCCGGACTCCGTCGCCAACCAGGAATCCTTCACCTAATTTGAGTTCTTGTCTACCAATAGTGAGACTGAACGGATAACCGTAAATTTCTGACAATGTTATATAAGCTAAATCAATGTTGACATCGTCAGCAACGGTATTAATTGGTGCATAATTCGCATTCCAATCTCTCACGTTCAGAACTCTTACGTAAGCACTAACGTTGTCAGTCAAAGAAGCTTCTACATATAATCTTGTAGTGCTCATCAGATAATCATGAACAACTGGGTTGTTGTTATAGACTTCGACTCCAGCAATATCTATCGTGTCGATAATATCATAGGCACTCTGGTAGATACCTTTAACTTCGATATCTCCGCCTACTTTTACATTTTGTACTGCAGCTGTAGCACTTAGGGATAAACCCAGCACTAAAGCTAAAGCACAAACCACTGTTAGTATTTTATGTGACATTTTTTGTTTCTCTCCTTCCCTTCGTGTAATCAAAGAGAGTTGTTACTTCCCTTCTTCTTATCTATTTCTTTCCTCCGATTTTACGCCGGAGGACTTTCTATCTATCCTTCACCCCTTATTGGCAACCTTAGCGGCTTAGTTTCTCTTTCACCTCCTTTCTTGCCTTAATTTAAGGCACCAGGGATGGTTAAACGCACTATATATTACCCCCTCTTGAAATCTAAAGGGTTTTCAAATAACGCTGTGCGAAATATAACATATACTTACAGAGTATGTCAAGTGGTAAAACTATTTTTTCGGAGAAAAAATTCTACCCTTTAAATACCATTTAATCAAACCACCGGTTTCTATTATATCCTGTAAAAGCGGGGGGAAAGAATCTATGTGGAAAACTTTATTTTTGGTTATGTTTTTAATTTCCCCTTTCAATAAATCCGCTTCTATATCATCCTTCGCATTAATATTCTTACAAACCTCTTGTGAAGTAATAATGGGAAGCCCTACATTTATGCAGTTCCTATAGAATATACGGGCAAAGGACTCGGCAATCACTAAAGATATACCGCAACCTTTAATAGCCAAAGGCGCATGTTCTCTCGATGAACCGCATCCAAAATTCTTACCTGCAACAATGATATCACCTTCTTTTACCTTGCTCGGGAAAGATGCATCTATCCCTTCCATACAGTGTTTTCCAAGCTCTTTTATAGCCGTAGTAACAAGATATATAGCAGGAATAATATCGTCTGTATTTATATTGTCGCCAAATTTGTGTGCTTTACCTTTTATTATCATGGTTTGCCTCTACATAACCTCAGCAGGATCTGCTATTTTTCCTTTTACTGCTGAAGCAGCAGCAACAGCAGGAGAAGCCAGATAAACTTCGCTTTCCTTATCACCCATTCTGCCAACAAAATTGCGGTTTGTTGTAGCAAGACATTTTTCTCCCTTTGCCAACACTCCCATATGTCCGCCAATACAAGGACCACAAGTTGGAGGAGAAACAACAGCACCCGCATTGATAAATATCTCCATAAGCCCTTCTTTCAGAGCTTGTAAATATATCTTTTGAGTAGCTGGAATAATAATCGTTCTTAGATATGGATGAACTTTTTTCCCTTTCAGAATCTTAGCCGCAATTCTCAAATCCTCCAATCTTCCATTAGTACAGGAACCAATAACAACCTGGTCCAAATTAACATTACCAGCTTGGGAAACAGGTTTAGTATTAGACGGAAGATGAGGAAAGGCAACTTGCGGTTCTATTTCTCCCACATCATATTCTTTTATATCAACATATTTGGCATCTTTATCACTCTCAAAAACTTTTATTTTAGATTTTGGTATTTTGAATTGTTCAATATACTTTAGTGTAGTCTCATCTGGAGCCACTATCCCACTCTTACCACCAGCTTCAATAGCCATATTACACATTGTCAAACGTCCGTCGACAGATAGTTTACTTATTGCTTCTCCTCTAAATTCCATAGCTCTATAATGAGCACCATCAACACCGATATCACCAATCGCATAAAGAATCAAATCTTTTCCAGTTACCCATTCTCTTAACTTACCGCTGTAAATAAATTTCATACTTTCAGGAACCTTAAGCCATATTTTTCCTGACATCATAGTAAAAGCCAAATCCGTACTACCCACACCTGTTGCAAATGCTCCTAAGGCACCATATGTACAAGTATGAGAATCAGCACCGATAATAAGTTCTCCCGGGTAAATGAACCCCTCTTCTGGAAGAAGTGCATGTTCAATACCGCCACAACCCAATTCGAAATAGTTATTTATCGCGTACTTCTTAGCAAATTTCTTGACAACTAGACACTGATTAGCAGATTCTTTATCTTTGTTGGGCGTAAAATGGTCAGAAACAAGAACAACTTTTTCAGGATGAGGCAGATTTTTTTTATTTAATTTTTCCACCTCTTCAATAGCTAACGGCGCAGTTATATCATTACCAAGCGCAATATCAACATCGGCAAGTATAAACTGTCCCGGAGTAACTTTTTTCTCTCCGCAATGTAAGGCTAATATTTTCTCAGTTATAGTCATATCTCCACCTAAATTATTCCTGTCCAACAGAACATCCGCTCCATCTCAATTTTTTCCTTAAAAGTTCATAAAAGTTTTTCTTTTTTAATCTCACAAGAGATACTTGGAAAGGGGCTAAACTCACTTCTATTTCCTCACCCTTCTCAAGTTTACCACCAATTTGACCGTCAATTGTATAATCAACAGAGTTTTCAGTCAATGTTTTCACTCTTATTTTGCTCTTGTAAGGAACAACAATAGGCCTGTTTGAAAGAGTATGCGGACATATAGGAACAACCAAAATAGAATCTATAGAAGGATGCACTATAGGTCCTCCCGAAGAAAGAGAATGTGCTGTCGAACCGGTTGAAGTTGATACAATCAATCCATCAGATGCAAATGTTGTGAGATAATTTCCATCGATAAATGTTTTCAATTCAACAATTCTTGCAGAAGCGCCCCTGGAAAGAACAACATCGTTAAGAGCAAACAATTTATGCATATCTCTTGATACACTAATCGCAAGCATACTTCTTTTTTCAATATAGTATTTCCTATTTAACAAAAGCGGTAAGGCTCCATTCAAATCTTTATAGGTTATTTCTGTAAGAAATCCTAAACTACCCATATTTACACCGAGTATAGGGATATTTTCTCCTTTTACGATTCTTGCAGCTTTAAGCAACGTTCCGTCTCCCCCGAGACTTATCAAAATTTGGGCATTGCTTCTTATCTTTTCTTCATCTGCCCCCAAGTCTTTTCTATCTATATATTTCGCAGAATCTTTAAGGAGAAAAATCTCGACATTCTTCTTTTCCATTTCACGGATAAGTTTTTTTACTACAGTAGGGGCTTTTCTTTTAGCTAAATTTACAATAATGGCTAACTTTCTCATCTTCTTCCCCTTTTATTTAAAATTTTTTAGTTCAGTGTTTATTATTAATGAAACTCTATCTACCGCATCTTCAAGTTTATCATTTACAACGTGATAGTCATAATTTTCAGCTTGTTTTTCTTCCCAAGTAGCAATTTCTATTCTCTTTTGGATTTCTTCTTCAGTTTCTGTGCCTCTATTCTCAAGTCTTTGTTTTAGTTCTTCAATGGAAGGTGCAACAAAGAAAATAGAAATACTATCCGGACATTTCTCTTTAACGTGTTTTGCTCCTTTCACATCAATTACCAAAACAACATTTTTCCCACAAGATAATTTTTTTTCTACAAAATCACGGGATGTGCCATAAAAAGCATCGTGGACTTTTTCCCATTCCAAAAACCTGTTTTCTTTTATCATCTGTTCGAATATATCATCACTTACAAAAAAATAATCTTTACCTTCTTTTTCTTCTCCTCTTGGAGAACGGGTTGTATAAGAAACGGATAGCACAAAACGAGGGTCTTTTTGCACAACTTTCCTTGCTATTGTGGTCTTGCCCCCTCCCGAAGCAGATGAAAAAATAAACAACAATCCTCTGTGCCTTTGCGCCTCTACACCTTTGTGCCTTAATCTATTCGACATTCCTGAGTTGTTCTCTTATTTTATCGAGTTCCGTCTTCACATATATAATCTTTGAAGAAATATCAGCGCTGCATATTTTAGAACCCATAGTATTTATTTCCCGTAACATCTCCTGAGATATAAAATCCAATCTTTTTCCTGAGCTCAACTTCTTCTTCATTTCCTCAATAAACATCTTTAGATGAGAATAGACTCGTATCATTTCTTCGGTTATATCAATTTTCCCTGCCTGAACCATAACTTCCTGTGCTATTTTTTCTCTAAGTCCGTTGCTGGTAACAGGAGAAAGTTTCTGCTCAAGTTTCCCTTTGTATTCTTTAATAATTGTCGGGAGTACCGTTTTAATCTCTTGGATAATTTTGGAAATGATATTTACTCTCTGATTGATATCCTTATGAAGCTCTGCTCCTTCTTTCTTTCTCACTTCATTCAACTCGTTTAATGTAATACTTATGTTTTTATTTAAGAACGACCATAAGTTAGGGCTTAAAAATGTTTTCTTATGAACAATTACATCCGGCAATTGCATCAACAAGGAAAAGCTTACTTCCTCTTGAAGTCCTAATTTTTTTCTTGCTTCATCTAAACTTTTATAATAGTTTTCCAAAAGAGCGGTGTTAATATGGAATCCCTCTTCTTTTCCGCCCGGCTCCCATTCAATATGAAAATTTACTTGCCCCCTTGATATTTTGCTTCTTATAAGTTTCTGGATATCAACTTCTCCGCTTCTAAGTTCATTGGGAATATGAGTGTTTATCTCCAAGAAACGATGATTGAAACTGCTTAAAACAAATGTGAAATCCCCCCATTTTGAAGAAACTTTCTTTGTTGCAGAACCTGTCATAGAGATGAACATAGTCCCTCCTGTTTTAATAGACTAAAGACCGAAGAACATAGACTGAAGACCTTTTATTTTTGTCTTTAGCCTATGGCATTTTATCTTTAATCTGTAAACTATTTATATAATCTTGTCCGCTTTCAATTTTTCTACGAGTTTACTTGCTTTTTCATCCGCAGAATCACCCGTAATCATTTCTCCCTTTCCTCTTTTAGGCGGAGAAAATATTTTTATAACCTGTGTTGCAGAACCATTCAAGCCAACCTCTTCATCTTTAAGAGCCAAATCATTTTTTCCCCATTTTATAATTTCCGCTTTTTTCGCTTTGAGAAGCCCTTTTATTGAAGCAAACCGTGGCTCATTTATATCTTTAGTAACCGTTATTACACAAGGAGTATTAGCTTCTACTTCTTCATATGCATCTTCTACGGTTCTTCTTCCCTTTACCTTTTTATCTTCAACCTCTAATTTACTTACATATGTAATCTGGGGAATAGAAAGAGCTTCGGCAACTTCAGGCCCTACCTGAGCAGTATCCCCATCAATCGCCTGCTTACCAAACAGTATAAGGTCAAATGCACCTATTTTCTTAATAGCTCTTGCTAAAGTTTTGGCTGTAGCCCACGTATCTGAACCTGCAAACGCTCTATCAGTCAAAAGTATTGCCTCATCAGCTCCCATTGCCAAAGCAGTCCTTAGAGCTTCCTCTGCCTGAGGCGGACCCATTGTCATAACCGTAACCTTTCCGCCCTGCTTTTCTTTTATGCGAACAGCTTCTTCTATGGCATTCACATCAAAAGGATTAATAACCGCCGGGATTTTTTCTCTCTCAAGTGTATTAGTTTCTGGATTTATCGTTACTTCTTGAAGATGTTCAGTATCAGGCACCTGTTTTATACAGACAATTGTATTCATAATGGGATTTATTATATCAAAAATCAAAAAACTTGCATTTAAAAATGTTTAACTTGGATTAGACTTCATTCAAGAAGAAGCAGAAGAGCCATAACTCCTATTCCCGATACAAAAGCAAGCAGTTGAAGTAAAGAAGCGGCAACCTGAGGTGAAGAGTGGGACGCGGTTTCTTTGTGCAGTTCAGGAATCAAATCAGCTCCTGCAATATAAATAAATCCTCCTGCTGCAATCGGTAGTAAAATAGATGTTGTTATATCTGCGACCTCACTTCCAATCAGTAAAGCAATAATGGTTCCTGAAACAGCAATCAACGCAGTAAGAAAGTTTAATGCAAGTGCTTTTCCCCTACTGAAACCTCCGTGTACTAAAACTCCAAAAACTCCCATCTCTTTTGGAATTTCATGAAAAACTACAGCTAACGTTGTCGCAATCCCGATTTGAAGATTAACGAGATAGCTTCCCGCAATAATCAATCCGTCAATAAAATTATGGACTCCGTCTCCCACGAGATTCATATAAGTAAAAGGATGGATATGTTCTTTTGAGACAGGTATGTGACAGTGTTGCCAGTGGATGAATTTCTCAACTATGAAAAACAGCACTATTCCAGAAAGCAGGGATATCGAAGGAAACAGACCAAAACTTCCTTGTTTTTTAACAATCCCCGGTATCAAATGTATAAAAGCATCGCCGAACAACGCTCCTGCAGAGAAAGCAAGCATATAAATCAAAAATTTCTTCAACGTTTCAGTCTTTATTCCAAAAGTAGACAAACCAATTAAAGAAATCAAACTCACAATTACTACGCTTGCAATACTCCAAAGCCATATTTTTATCATGGGCATCTAGCACCTCCTCACTAAAAAGTTTTATAAATTGTTTGGAGTCATATTATAGTATATGTCCAGTCAGAATAGTCAATCCTTTTTCCCTGTTAGAAATTTCCATGTATCTTCTCTGATATAATATTATCTCTATGAATAAGAAAGGGAGACTAAGACAAAGCCTGAGGAATTCCTTCCTCGACGGGGCATTCTGTTCAGTAATGTCAGGTTTCATTGACCAGTATATTACTCCTTTTGCTGTCGCACTCAAAGCAACAAGTTCTCAAATAGGTATGCTTGCAGCTTTCCCGAGTCTTGTTTCTTCTCTTACACAGCTAAAATCTGCGGACGTAACGGAACATCTCAAAAGCCGCGTCAAAATAATAACAATATTCGTTTTCTTTCATGCATTCATGTATATACCGATTTTATTGATTCCGTTCATCTTCAAGGCAAACAGGGCATTGTGGCTCATATTATTCGTTACCCTTATGGCATCTTTTAATGCTTTCCCCGGACCAGCCTGGATGAGTCTTATGGCTGACCATATACCATATAAGAGCCGCGGAAAATATTTCGGATGGAGAAACAGATTGCTGGGGATGATAACTGTAACGTGTGCTTTTCTGGCAGGTTTTATCCTGAACGCTTTCGGCAAAGATAAACTAATAGGATTTACAATAATAATAGGAGTTGGCTGCGCAGCAAGATTCGTTTCCTGGTATTACTTGAGCAAAATGTATGACCCGCCGATGAAAGTCACCAAGGAACATTATTTCACTTTCTTTGATTTCATAAAAAGAGGTAGAGAATCTAATTTCGGAAAGTTTGTTTTATATGTAGCAAGCATGAGCTTTGCAGTAAATATGGCAAGCCCCTTCTTTGCTGTTTATATGCTACGCGATTTAAACATTAACTATGCAACCTACACGGCCGTGATGATAGCATCTACAATTTCCACACTTCTTACAATGGGGATATGGGGCAGGCATGCCGACCTAGTAGGTAACATGAAAGTCATACAGCTTACATCTTTATTCATACCAATCATTCCTTTCATGTGGTTCTTCTCGCATAATGTCGGTTACATGATTTTGCTCCAGTTTTTCTCGGGTTTTATATGGGCAGGATATGGTTTATCCGTATTTAATTTCATTTACGACGTAGTTACGCCTGAGAAGAGAATTCGATGTGCGTCATATCTTAATGTTATTAACGGTTTAGCCGTCTGCATCGGAGCACTCATAGGCGGTTTTCTGGCAAAAAATCTTCCGCCGATTTTCGGATATCGGCTGTTTACCTTGTTCCTGATTTCGGGAGTATTACGCGCTATATTCGTGATAGCATTTCTTCCTCTAATAAAAGAAGTCAGACGCGTGGAGAAAATAAGCAGCTTAGACCTTTTCTTCAGCGTAACGCGCTTACGTCCAATGGAAGTAGAAGGCGAGAAGGATATTTAGAAGTATATGATCTCATTATCTTTTAGTGAATAAGATGATTCATCTACTCTTGTCTCATATATTTTCGGTTTTTGCTTCCTCTGCAAACACCAACTGATGACAGTTTTTTTGTTTTGTTCAGTAATTTTGCAACCAAGATATACCGAAATTAGTGCATCAGGGTCAAGTTCCTGTGAAGTCCCTCCTTTTTCGGGGAGTATGATTCTCCATTCTTGTTCATATTCCCAACCTACTGCTTTAGTAAGTAGTATTTTTTCGATTAATTCTTCTCCAGTACAAGCAAGAGGATTCCATTCTGGATATTTATTAGATGGAGGATAATTAACTTCAAAAGGAACAGATGGTTTGCCATCAAAATAAAAAAGTAATTTATTACAAGCAAAGCCTATACAAATTCCTTTATGAGAATCTGCATAGTGTCCCCACATTAGAATATCTAAATTCTTCTCGGATAAAGATAACACTCCCACATGCTGGTGGATTTTGTATTTATCCAATAAATATGTTTTTAACTCTGATTCGGATTTATTATTAATGGTTTGTTTAACTTTATCTAAATTAGTTCCCATAGCCACAAATTTTTCAGGTTTAATATTCTCAATCTTTTTAAATATTTGTTCTTTAGTAATATCTTTCACACAAGGGAAAATATTACAATCAAATGGGTCATTGAATTGATTGGGATATGGGAAATATAGTTCATTCTTTATAAATATATCCCGAGTAAATCTGAAATTGTCTTCAGAAAGTGATCTATATTTGTAAAGTATTTGTGGCTTAGGTGTTATATCCATTTATTTAAAAAAACTATAATTTTTAATTAAAATCACTCTTTTTTGCATAAAAATAAGTGTTTTTTGTTAAAAAATTGAGCATTTTGTTGAAAATATGCCAATATTTTTACTTATAAACTTTTTAAAAAACGTTAATTTTTGTTAAAAAATGAACAAAAATTGATTAAAAATGCTGTATTTTTGCGTTTTTCTTGTATTTTGTTATAAAAGAGAGATTGCTTCGTCGTAAACTCCTCGCAATGACAACCTCAATATGTCATTGCGAGCGAACATAGTGAGCGTGGCAATCTCGTCTTAATTAAAACTACTGTAAAAGATTATTGCCCTTTAAGGATGAAATTAGCAATAATGTTTCTTTGGATTTGTGATGTGCCTTCTATGATTTCAAAAAGTTTCGCTTCCCTCATAAGCCGTTCAACTGGATAGTCCTTCATATAGCCTGACCCTCCAAATACCTGAACTGCTTTGACCGTAGTGTTCATTGCGACTTCGGAGGCATATAGTTTGCCCATTGAAGCAATTTTCTCGAAAGGTTTGCCGTTATCTTTAAGCCAGGCGGCTTCATATAGAATTAGCTTTGCTGCTTCAATCTCTGTAGCCATATCCGCTAATATATGCTGGACTGCCTGGAATGATGATATTGGTTTGCCAAACTGGATTCTTTCTTTGGAATACTGAAGTGCTTTCTCGTATGCTGATTCTGCAACACCTAACGCTCCGACTCCTACTCCAATTCTTCCTAAATCAAAAGTCTCCATAGCAACTCTAAAGCCTCTGCCTTCCTGGTTGAGAATGTTTGCCTTGGGGACTCTGCAATCGTCAAATACTAGTTCCACATTTGATAGGCCTGCAAATCCCATTTTGTCAAAGTGCTGTCCAACAGAAAAACCTTTAGTTCCTTTTTCTACTATGAAAGCAGTAAAACCTCTAGCACCTTTGTTTGGTCTTGTAGTAGCAATGATTATGAATGTAGATGCTTCACCGCCGTTTGTTATGAATATCTTTCTACCATTTATGATATATGAATCGCCGTCTTCTTTTGCGGTTGTCTTAACGTTCCCGGCATCGGAACCAGCTTCGGGTTCAGTAAGGCCAAAAGCACCGATTCCGTCTTTAGCAAGATGTGGGAGATATTTCTTTTTCTGCTCTTCGGTGCCGAATGTCATAAGAGGATATACGCAGAGTAGATTTGCACCGAAAGAAAGGCCTGTAGTCCCGCAGGCTTTGGATATTTCTTCCGCCATTAATGTCCAAGTAAGAAAATTCATTCCTAAACCGCCGTATGCTTCAGGAATAACTAATCCCAACAAATCCATATCGGATAAAAGCTTGAGGTTTTCTTTGGGAAATTTTCCTCCCTTTTCAACCTCATCAGCTCTAGGTGCAATTTTTTCTTTGCAAACTTTTTTTACTTGTTCAAGCATCAATTCTTGTTCTTCGGTCAAATTGAAATCCATTTTGTTATCCTTTTTTTATTATTAATCTTCAAATTTCTTAACTGCAATACAGGCATTATGACCACCGAAACCGAAAGAGTTGGATATTGCAACTTTGACTTCTTTTTCTCTGGGTTTGTTGGGGACATAATCTAAATCACATTCAGGGTCTGGATTTTTATAATTAATAGTAGGATGAATAATGCCTTCCTCTATTGTCTTAACGCAAACAATCAACTCAACAGCTCCTCCGGCTCCAAGCATATGTCCTGTCATCGATTTGGTTGAAGAAATCGGTATGTTGTAAGCATTCTTTCCGAAAAGTTTCTTTATCGCAAGTGTTTCTATTCTATCGTTATATTGCGTAGAAGTTCCGTGCGCGTTTATATAGCCAACGTCGGATAAATTAATATTGCCGTCTTTAAGTGCTCCAGACATAGCCAACCTTGCACCCTCACCTTCAGGGTCTGGAGCAGTAATATGATAGGCATCTGCAGTCATCCCAAAACCGACCAGCTCGGCATATATACGAGCGCCTCTTTTCTTAGCATGTTCCAAACTTTCAAGAATAAGTATTCCACCGCCATCAGCCATAACAAAACCGTCTCTTTCTTTATCAAAAGGACGGGATGCTTCTTCCGGTGAATCATTACGTGCTGAGAGTGCTTTCATCTGGCTGAAACCGGCTAAACCAAGAGGTGTTATAGCAGCATCACTACCGCCGGTAACCATTATATCTGCTTCTCCATAACGAATCGTTCTAAAAGATATTCCTATTGCATGAGAAGCTGAAGCACAAGCTGTTGCAATGGACATATTAGGGCCTTTAAAACCACAGTTGATTGCTATCTGGCCGGGAGCTTCGTCAGCTATAAGCATCGGAATGAGAAACGGAGAAACTTTTGAAGGACCTTTCTCCATAATAATAGCATGCTGGTCTTCTATAACCTGTAATCCTCCAATACCTGAGCCTAAAATAACACCGGCTTTTTCTTTATCTATTTTTGTTAAATCTATACCGGCATCCTTGAAAGCCATATAAGTTGAAACAATAGCATACTGTGCAAACTTATCCAGACGTCTCACACTTTTAGCGTCTATGTAGGGACTTGGGTCAAAATTTTTAACTTCTGCAGCAATCTGAGTGGAATAAAGCGAAACGTCGAAATAAGTTATCCTACGTATTCCGCTTTTGCCTTCAAGAAGGGATGCCCAAAATTCTTCAAGATTATTACCGATAGGTGTAACACATCCCATCCCTGTAATAACTACGCGTTTAGGTTGCATGTTTTAGGGTCTCGGTTTACCAGGATATCAGGAGGAAGGCCATCAGGTTATCAGAATGTCAGGAAAGGATAAAAACGCCTGATATCCTGATTCCCCGGTATCCTACTTCCTAATGTTCTGATGTACTGATATCCTTTGTTATTGGTAGAAATTCTATTTGCCGTGCTTGTTAATATAACCTACTGCTTCTCCCACGGTTCGAATTTTTTCCGCTTCTTCATCAGGTATTTCTATGTTAAATTCTTCTTCTAACGCCATTACTAGTTCTACAGTATCCAGAGAATCGGCCCCCAAATCATCAATAAAGGAAGCTGTCTCTGTTACTTGTTCTTTTTTAACTCCTAATTGTTCTACAATAATATCCTTTACTTTTTGTTCAATGTCTGACATTCTAACCTCCTTTTAATTTAAAAATTAAGATTTGATGGGGAATTATACCAGAATTTTAATTTCTTACAAAATATTATGCAAGATATGTCTACCCAAAGGGGTAAGTAATTTCATGTTTGAGATAAAATTGATATACTATTCTTATGAAAGAGGCGTTATTCTATAAGACAGAACCTAACAATGATATAAGGTGTTTTTTGTGTCCGCACAACTGTCTAATAAAAATCGGAAGAAGAGGGTTATGCAATGTTAGGGAGAATATAGATGGAAAACTTTATTCTCTTGTATACGGTAAAGTCGTTGCAGAGAATGTAGACCCCATTGAGAAAAAACCCATTTTCCACATACTTCCCGGGTCCTTCTCATATTCAATTTCCACGGTTGGGTGTAATCTTTCCTGCCGTAATTGTCAAAATTGGCAAATATCACAGATAGATAAAGATTCCATAATCCCAGGTCGAGACACCAATCCTGAAGAAATAATAAAAAATGCACTAAAAACCGGATGTAAATCTATTGCATATACTTATACAGAACCGACAATCTTCTATGAATTTGCATATGATTGTTGTACTCTCGCACATGCAAAGGGGATAAAAAATATTTTTGTCACAAACGGATATACAAACAGCGAACCTTTAGAAAAAATAACTCACCTTTTAGATGCTTGTAATGTCGATTTAAAATCTTTTAGAGAAGACACTTATAAAAAAATTTGCGGAGGAAAACTGGAGCCGGTTGAAAATAGTATAAAACTTATGAAAAAACTCGGTATTTGGGTGGAAATTACAACTTTGGTCATCCCTAAAGTAAACGATTCCATTGAAGAACTTACAGATATAGCTGACTTCATAAAAGAAGTGGGAAAAGAAATCCCCTGGCATCTATCTGCCTTTTATCCAAACCATCTTATGACCGATATTCCCCCCACTTCAGCACACATTTTAACCAAAGCAAGAGAAATGGGTATAGATAAAGGATTAAAATATGTATATACTGGGAATATGCAGGGAGATGAAGGAGAGAATACTTATTGCTATAATTGTAAGAATATACTAATTGAAAGATATGGATTCACCGTGATTAAAAACAATATAAAAAACAAGAAATGCCCACATTGTGACGCGAAAATAGACGGGATTTTTTAACAATAGGAGGAAGGAATGGATAAAAGGGAAGAGATTCTTAAATTAGCAAAAAAGGAAAAGATAAGATTTGTTAGATTATGGTTCACAGACATATTAGGATTCTTAAAAAGTTTTGCTATTACTATAAACGAACTGGAAGAAGCTTTATATGAAGGTAAAGGGTTCGACGGCTCTTCTGTAGAGGGATTTGCAAGAATAGATGAAAGTGACATGGTAGCTTTGCCTGACCCTGATACATTTGCCATTCTACCTTGGGGACCAGTTGAAGATGTCAAGGTTGCAAGAATGTTTTGTGATATTAAAAATCCTGATGGTTCTCCTTATGATGGTGACCCCCGTTATGTTCTGAAAAGAATATTAAAAAAAGTCCATGATATGGGCTACACTTTTTACGTGGGGCCGGAACTTGAGTATTTCTATTTTAAGAATTCTGAAAAAAAAGCAGAACCAATTGATCAAGGTGGATATTTTGACCTCACACCCATGGATATAGCAAGTGATTTGAGAAAAAAGACAGTAATTGCTCTGGAATCAATGGGAATACCGGTAGAATACTCTCATCACGAAGTAGCACCCTCACAACACGAAATTGATTTAAGATACAGAGACGCATTAACAATGGCTGACACTGTTATGACTTACAGGATTATCGTAAAAGAAATAGCCTTAAAAAATGGTGTTCATGCCACTTTTATGCCAAAACCTGTTTTTGGAGAAAACGGCAGTGGTATGCATACCCACATGTCTTTATTCAAGGGGGAAAAGAATGCTTTCTTTGATAAGAGTGACAAGTATCATCTTTCCCAGATGGCAAAGTATTTCATTGCCGGATTAATGGAACACGCAAAAGAGATAACATCAATCACTAATCAATGGGTAAATTCTTACAAGAGATTAGTCCCGGGATACGAAGCACCCGTTTATATATCGTGGGCCCTGAGAAATCGCTCTGACCTGGTTAGAATACCTATGTATAAACCGGGAAGAGAAAAAGCAACAAGAGTCGAATACCGTGCTCCTGACCCAGCATGCAATCCATATCTTGCATTTGCAGTAATGTTAGCTGCTGGAATTGAAGGCATAGAGAAAGAATATAAACTCAAAACCCCGATAGAAAGAAACGTATATGAGATAGGCGAAAAAGAAAGGAAAAAATTAGGCATAGAAATTCTACCCGGGGACTTATATGAAGCGGTACTCCTAACAGAAAAAAGCAAGATTGTAAGAGAAACATTGGGAGAACACGTCTTTAGTAAATTTTTAGAAAATAAAAAGATGGAATGGGACACCTACAGAGCTCAAGTGACTTCTTATGAAATGGATAAGTACTATTCAATTCTATAAAAGTTTAGAGTTGAAAATTTAGGATTCAAAGACCCCCATTCTACACTATAATAAAATGCAGAAACTCGTAAATGATATAAGTATTTGGATAAAAGAGAAATTAGTAGAAACCGGTAAAAAAGGATTACTTGTTGGGCTTTCCGGGGGACTGGATTCTACTATTACTGCTTTTCTATGCAAAAAAGCTTCAGGCCCTAATAAAGTCCTGGGGCTTACAATGCCATGCCATTCAGAGCCTGCAGTTTTAGAAGATACTAAAATAGCCGTTGAATTTCTACAAATTCCCACTCAGCACATAGACCTTTCAACTATTTACGATACTTTTTTATCTATTCTTCCGGACGGAAATAAAATATCACATTCCAACCTGAAAGTTCGCCTTCGCATGACTACACTCTATTATCTTGCAAATAAACTTGACTATCTTGTTGTTGGAACGGGCAACAAATCAGAATATTGTGCCGGCTATTTTACAAAGTATGGAGATGGAGCTTCTGACATTATGCCTTTAGCAGATATCTATAAAACAGAATTGATAAAGTTAGCCAAATATATTCATATGCCTCAAAGAATAATAAGTAAACCGCCATCGGCAGACCTATGGGAAGGACAAACAGACGAAGGAGAACTTGGGATAACGTATAAAGAATTAGATGCAATGTTAAAGAACCTAGAAGAAAAGAAAAAGCCAGCAAACACTCCACAAAAGAAACTAGTTGAAAAGCTATCGCAAAAATCGATGCATAAAAGATTATCTCCGCCAATATTCAAGAAAAAAATTTAAGTTGTAATCAATTATAAGCACATGGAAATAGAACAAAAACTTGAACATAAATTACAGCAGAAACTTGTCATGACGCCTCAACTCATGCAAGCCATGCATATTCTGCAACTCCCTATTCTTGAATTGAAAACACTCCTGCAAGAGGAATTAGCAATTAATCCTGTACTTCAAGAACAAGCAGATGAGGAAAAAGTGAAAGATGAAACAACAAAAACCACAGAAGAAACAGAAGAAAGTGAAGAAACAACAAAAGAACTGGATAGCAAATGGGATGAATATCCTCAGGCAATAAGGCCAACTAGAAAATACACCCAAGAAGACAGAAAAAAAAGAGATTATCTTGAAAACTCTATCACCAAACCCATTTCTTTGCAGCATCATCTCACTCAACAATTAGATGAAATAAACTTAAAAGATTTAGATGAAGAAATTGCTGAGACTATTATTGTAAACATAGATGATGATGGTTATTTAAAAGCCGATATAAACGAAATAGCGCAAATTCTTAATACGATCCAAGGGAAAGTAGAAAAAATCCTTTCCGTAATCCAAGGTTTCGACCCTGCCGGAGTTGGCGCCAGAACTTTACAAGAGTGCCTACTAATACAACTGAAAAACGAAAAGACTAATGACCCTATACTGGAAACAATAATCAAAGAACATTTGGACGACTTAGCAAACAAGACATATCATAAAATTACTGCTTCTTTAAAAATATCAGACGACGAATTGAGGGAAAAAATACATTTTATTAGTCAACTTGAACCAAAACCTGGAAGACAATACTCTTCAACTGAAATAAATTTCGTAGTGCCCGATGTTATTGTAAGAAAAGTGGATAACGACTACAAGATAGTTGTCAATGAAAGAGAACTCCCTCCTTTAAGAATAAATCCATCATACAGAAAGATTTTGAAAGAAAGTAAAAGAACGGATAAGACCGCGAAATATATAAGAGAAAAATTAAACAGTGCAGAGTGGCTGTTAAAAAATATACAACATCGTAAAGATACAATTTACAGGGTCACTTCCTATATTATCGATAGACAAAGGGAATTCTTTGATAAAGGGACAGGATATTTGAAAGTTCTAACATTGAAAGATATTGCCGAAGCAACAGGCTTGCACCTATCAACCATAAGCAGGGTAACTTCTGCCAAATACATAGAAACTCCGCGTGGCATATTCAAACTTAAATATTTCTTTTCAGGTGGATTAGCTAAATCAGGTGACTTATTCCAAAAAGAAGAAATGACATCATCAAGGAATGTAAAAAACTTGATAAAAACACTCTTTGAAACCGAAGCATCTTCTCATCCATTATCCGACCAAGAAATAACAAATCTCCTTAATAAGCAGGGATACACAATTGCTCGCCGCACCGTAGCAAAATACAGGGAACAGCTCGGGATTTTACCTTCTAAAATGAGAAGGACACTGTAAAAGAATTGCCATAGGATATTTGAGGTGGGCAAAAAACTAATTTTTTTCTAAAATAGGTGCAAACAATTCTTCGTATAACTTTTCAGCATTAGATTCTGAATTCTGCATCGTCGGGAAACCTGAATATTTCTTAGTTTCTTCAATATCTTTCAAAATATCAAGAGAATACTGGCTCTTTGAATAAAACCATCCTTTTTCCATATAGTATTGCGATAGGTATTCCTGTTCTGTCTGTCCAGGTGTTGGTATAAAAAAGCAATGTTTCTTACCTAATTCCGCAATTTCCATCATCGTTGTATAGCCGGAACGGCTTATTATAAATTTTGCACGGTTCATTAGAACACTCATTTCTTCACGCCCAGCATGAGATTTAACAGTTGTAAATTCATCCATCTTATACTCAAAATCTTCGGCAGGCCTACCAAGAAGTACAAATTTCCTGCCCGGAAGTTTTCGAACCTGCTTCATCATTACTTCTTCCAATATTGTCCTCTGTGGTTCAGGACCGGAAACACTTATTAAGAAATCTATATCTTCAGGCAAATTCAACTTTCTTATACTGGAAAGTATCCCTGCATAGTATATCCGTTCCAAAGTAGCTGGCCTGTTATTACAAGAAAGAATTCCGCTCAATGATACTGTGTCGGGGCTGTTGTCGGGGACAATAACTCTTGTGAATCTGGCATGAAAATGACTGTTAAAGTTTTGTGCCCATTCTTCTGCAAAAGAAAGAATTTTAGGAGCGCTAAACCGTAATTGGTGAGAGATGAAAAAAGAAGGAATATCTTTAGAATATACTCCAAATCTGTTATCGCTGATTATTAGATCGTATTTTTTCTCTGTAAAAAGCCGATGGGCTGTTTTTTCTTCTACATTAATGGCATGTACAATAATCGGAATATATATAGTAAATTTGGCAACATAGAAACGGCTTTTCGTATATGGAGCAGGGTAATCCGGTAAATATATAAAGGTACATTGGGGAAATTCTTTTTTGAGGAATGTAAGCGCTGGACCGCTTGAGGCAATAGTTACTTTATGATTGTGCTTCAGGAGTTCTCTGATTATCGGAGTATCTCTTGTTGCATGTCCCAACCCCCAAGAAAGAGGAGACACAAAAACATGAGCCATTTTTAGATAATTTCGGCAAGACGTAAATGCCGATTCATCTTGTAACCGAGGAAATTCTGATGTCTTACATAACAGAACTCCGGTGCGCCTGATTTTGCAATTGCCGAGAAAATACGTTTTGCTGATTTTCGAACTAGGGGATAATCTTCAAAAGCACCTCTTGAAAATAAATTTATAAAGTAATTCATGCCACGTATCTGTGTGTGAACCATTTTTTCTAATCTGTCTACATCAAGATTAAAAGTAAGTTCAATCCACATATTGATTTCTTCTCTTAAAATATCTACTGTTAAATCTTGAGGGTTTAAATAAAATTTCCCCTCGGAGATATTATTAAAAAATTCTCTGAAAGTTTCCCCCTTAGCAAAAGTAGATGCCCTACCGATATCGCCTACATGGGTATCAGTAGAAGCTATAATTCCCTTACCGTATTTCTCTGCAAGTTTTAGAGCAAGTTTATTCTTTTGCCAAACTCTGTGCATATTATATTCAGTTACAGGGCATAACTTGAGAATCGCATTGACAACTTTCAAATTGGGTTTTTCCCCACGGTCATACCAGAAAGGATGATTGTAAACAAATGGCAGATTCTTTGTTTTAAGATACGTTATGAATGCTACAATATCTTTTTTGATTTTTGCTATTTCCATTAATTCTTTAAACTGCAGTTTGTTGAGTTCATAGACATTCATATGAACAGAGTGTCCTACATGTTTCACATCTTTGATTTTTATTTCTACGCCCGGTACTAATCCTTCTCTCGTCCAACCAATACGGTCATAAGCATCCATACTGTCGTGATCGGTGAAAGTAATGTACTTCATCCCCCTTTTACGCGCTTTTTCATAGAGTACAACTGGATCGAGAAATTTTGAAGGTAGAACATCAGCTGAATAATACGTATGGACATGAAGATCCGCCTCATGCCACCCCTCTTTTAAAAGCTCATGAACTTTCCAAGGTGACACAAGTTTTATGTAGCCACTTTTTGAATTGTTATTCTTTACCATATAGGTCAATAGTATACCAAAATTAAGGGCATTTGGAAAGAGGTTTCTACTACTTTTTGTTCCTCGGTTTGCAATTGAGAAATTTCTTTTTCAAGCTTCTTACTTTAGTGGCAATATTATCACTCCTTAGGACCTCGGAAATCATAGCAATGCTGTCAGCCCCTACTTCTAATACTAATTTCATGTTATCTTCTTTTATCCCCCCTATAGCCACAACCGGTATAGATATCCTCTTCTTCACTTCTTTTATTATTCTCGTTCCCAAAGGAGATGGTACATCTTGCTTCGTATTTGTAGGAAAGATTGGGCCTAATGCAACATAATCTGCGCCCAATTTTTCTGCTTTTACAGCTTCTTCTACGTTACCGCAAGATATTCCAATAATCTTGTCTTCTCCTAACATCTTCCGCGCCTCATAAATAGGTAAATCACACTTACCCAGATGAACACCATCAGCTTCGGAAACTACCGCAATATCTACCCTATCGTTTACAATAAAAAGAATTTCATCTTGAGGAATCAAACTTCTTATTTTCTTTGCCTCACTGTAAATTTTATCATCTGAACTCTTCTTGTCCCGCAACTGAATAGTATTTGCCCCGCCTTTGACCGCCTCAGACACTATTTCGGCGTGTGATTTGCCTGCTATTTCTTCATCAGTAATAACATAAAAGCCAAGCATATACGCAAGATTTTTTCTATAAAGAGAGAGTTGAATTTTCTTTTGAAGAGCATACAAATCAAACCTTATTTTCTTGATTTTACCGGTAGCTTTTGGGTTGATAATCCTTGAATATTCTTCCAAAACCCTGACGCTTTCCTCGACTCTTGAAAAATTAGAAGCTATTATTTCCTGCAGGTCTTTTCTATCACTTTCTATTCTTTTCTTTCCAATATCTGTTTCACTTTCTCTACAGTTAAAAAGTTTCGCCGAAGATATTTTTAAAACCAAAGGGATATGCGAAACTTCATGCCTTAAACCTCTTAACTTTTCAGCGAATTCCTTTTTCTGGAAAACAAACCGCAGGCTCTCTTCTATTACTCTTATGCCTTCCCTTGCCCTATTGATATTAGCATCTAATATTCGGTATATTCTCTTATCATCCATGGTTATCTCTTATCTTCTCAATTATCTTAGAAGTAGAATGGTCTTTTACCTGCGGAATTATTACAACTTTACCCCCGTTCTCCTCAACAATATCTCTACCCACAACTTGATCTTTTCCCCAATCTCCGCCTTTGACTAGAATATCCGGTTTGAGCTGTAATATAATCTTATAAGGGGTTTCTTCATTAAATATAGTCACAAAATCTACCATCTGAAAACTTGCCAGTATCTCAGCCCTCTCATAAGCAGGAAACATCGGCCGTCCTTCTCCTTTTAGTTTTCTTACCGATTCGTCCGAATTGACAGCCACCACTAATATATCTCCCTCGTTCTTTGCTTTTTTTAGGAGAGTTATATGCCCTTTGTGAATGAGGTCAAAACATCCATTTGTAAAAACTATTCGTTTATTATTGTTTTTTTCTTTAAGAAGTTTTTCTTTGAGCAAGTTTATGTCTTCTATTACTTTGCCTTTAGTCAAGACCTTCTCCTATAGCTGTTGCCATAGCGTATTTTCTGTCATGGGAAATACTCAGAAGAATTTTCTTTATACCTTTCCTTCGTGCTATCAGTTTGGTTTGCCCTTTTAGTAATATTCCCGGCTCGCCATTCTTACTCTTAATTACTTCCACATCTGTCCATTTAACCCCAAGCCCCCAGCCTGTCTTTAAAACTTTAAATACCGATTCTTTGGCAGCAAATCGGCCGGCAAAATGAACCCAAGGGAACTTTTTACTCTGGCAGTACTTCTTCTCTCCAGCAGTGAATACAAGATTTAAGAATTGCTCACCCCTGTCATTCATAATCTTTTTTATTCTCTCGATACTGATAATATCTGTCCCGATTCCCGTAATCATTGTTTTATAATTTTAAACTTCGTGTTAATTATACCACTTCCAAAGCTTGCGTCCTCTCCCAGTTTGAAAAGACCAAATCGATTGACCTATAATGCACTTTAACCCAAATTTAAATAAATGCAACTAACAAAAGCGATAGTATCTTTAAAAGCTGTCAGAAATAATATAAAACTTCTTAGAAGAAAAATTGGCAAAAATATAAAAATTCTTGCCTGTGTTAAAACAGACGCTTATGGCCATGGGGTAGAAAAAATTGTAGAAACTATCCGGGGGAATGTAGATTATCTTGCCGTAGCATCCGTTGAAGAAGGTTTGTTCTTAAGAAAAATCAGCACAAAACTTCCCATTCTAATACTCAATGGTGTCCTCCCGGAAGAAGCAGAAGAAATAGTTAAATACAACCTCTCTCAAACATTGTGTTCTCTTGAAGTAGCTCACGCTTTGGATAAAGAAGCTTCAAGAAAAGGTAAGAAAGCAAAAGTGCACATTGACATAGACACAGGCATGGGAAGAATCGGCGTAAGATTACCTAATGCGATAGATTTTATTAAACGGGTCAAGAAACTAAAGAACCTTAACATAGAAGGAATATACACTCATTTCCCGTCCGCAGATGCAATTGACAAAGATTTTACCTGTCAGCAAATCAAAAATTTTAATAACCTCATTCAGAAACTAAAGGTAAACGGCATAGAAATTCCCCTGAAACATACCGCAAATAGCGCAGCCATTATGAATTTTCCTGAAAGTTATTTTAATATGGTACGCCCCGGTTTAATGATATATGGATACTATCCATCTGTTAATGTTAAAAAGACGGTTAAACTTGAACCAGCTTTATCATTTATAACCAGAATAGTGAGCTTAAGAAAATTACCTAAAGGTACAACTATAAGTTATGGCAGGACATATACCACTCAGCATCCCTCGATAATAGCAACACTGCCTATAGGATATGGAGATGGATATAATAGGGCACTATCCAATAAAGGTGAAGTTATCATCCGCGGGAAAAGGGCTCCTGTAGTCGGCAGAGTATGTATGGACCAAACAATGGTAGATGTCAGCAAAATACCCAGAGTTAAAATAGGTGATGAAGTAGTTTTAATCGGCAAACAAAAAAATGAAAAGATTACTGTTGAAGAAGTTGCATCCAAGATTGGTACTATTCCTTATGAAGTGGTTTGCATGATAGGGAGAAAGGTGAAAAGGGTTTATAAATGAATAATTTGGAAACATTAATTGACAACAAGTACACTAAGGGATATGCAGACTTGCATCTGCATACTATTTATTCGGACGGAGAATATACACCGCAGAGTATTGTGCAGAAAGCTTTGGCAGGAAACTTCCGGGCAATTGCAATAACTGACCACGATACAGTTGAAGGCATTGCTCACGTTATAGAAAAAGCAGGAAACACTCTTGAGATAATTCCCGGGGTAGAATTATCTTCAGAAGTTAACCCCTCCGAAGAACTCCATATTGTAGGATTATTTATAGATTACAAATATCCAAATTTGTTAAAAATCTTAAAAGGACTATCTTCTGGAAGAAAAGACAGAATGGACGAGATGCTCAAGAAACTAACTGAAATGGGGATGCCTATCACCATGGAAGAAATAGAAAAATTCAAAACAAAAGATATAATCGGCAGGCTTCATCTTGCTCAAGCAATGGTTATGAAAGGTTATGTAAAAAACACCGGTGAGGCATTTGAAAAATTTCTCGGAGATGGGAAGTCCGTCTATGTAAACAGGAAACGCCTCTCTTCAAAAAGAGCAATATCTTTAATAAAAGAATCGGGGGGCATTCCTATAATAGCCCATCCGCACCTTCTAAGAGATGAAAATGTCATCCCTCAACTTATAGAAGAAGGGATTGAAGGAATTGAAGTTTATTATGTTGACCACGGCAGAAATCCATCATCCAAGTATGTTGAAATAGCAAAGAAATATAATCTTTTAATCTCTGGCGGGTCGGACTGTCACGGCATTGCAAAAGGGAAAACCCTATTAGGAAAAGTGAAAGTTCCGTATCAGGCGATAGAAGAGATGAAAAAATGGAGAGAAGAAAAAAGATAAGATATATAGATTCTGAATGCTGGGGGGAATAATTAAAATAAACGTCCTGCGTGTTGTATCTAATCTAGGAACCGGCGGAGTACAGAGAAGATTAGTCTCACTGATTCCATATATCAATAAAGAAAAATTTAATATTTCTGTGTGCTCTTTTAAAGATGGTCCTCTTAAGAAAATTTTGACTGAAGCAGGATATAAAGTTTTTATAGTCCCGCGAAAATTCAAGTTTGACCCGATATGTATCATTCGTCTGATTCACATCATGAAATCTGAAAAGATACAAATAGTCCACACCCATACACATAAACCCAATACAACAGCCAGAATAGCCGCAATCTTAGCGGGTATTCCTATAATCATCGCCAATGAACACAATGTAGATGAATGGAAAAACGCCTTCCAGAAATTAATAGACCGTTTTTTATCCCGTTCCACAGACAGAATAATAGTCGTATCAAAGGGCGTCCAAAAATTTTGTCAGTCAACAGGCATCCCATCCTGCAAATTCCATCTTATTTATAACGGTATTGAACTGGATAAATTCAATAACAAAAAGTTAAGAGATAAAAAAAGAAAAGAACTCGGAATAGATGAAAACACCTGTGTAATAGGAACGGTCGGAAGAATACATCCCCAGAAAGGCCACGAATTCTTAATTGACGTAGTTGAAAAACTCTTAACAGAGCACGAATCTCTTCTATTCTTAATAATCGGCGAAGGCTATTTGAAGGAAGAACTCATCCTTAAAGTAAAGTCTCTAAATTTAAGTGAAAACTTCCGATTCTTAGGCGAAAGAGAAGATATCCCCCAACTTCTTTCCTGTATGGATATATTTGTGTTACCCTCACTTCGAGAAGGCTTCCCTAATACTATTCTGGAAGCAATGGCTTCATCCCTGCCTGTTGTAGCGACCGATGTAGGTGGAGTGAGAGAATTAATAATACAAGATGAAACCGGTTTTATAGTCCCTCCTGCAAATCTGACTGCATTATATGAGGGTCTATCAAAATTGATACAGGATAAAGATTTAAGATACAAGATGGGAAACGCCGGATATGAACGGGTGAAAGAATTCTCTATTGACAAAATGGCAAAAGAAACCGAAAATCTCTACCAAGAATTAATAAAGGAAAAGAAATGCTTACAGTAGTGATTCTTACCAAAAACTCTTCCGACACAATAGAAAAATGCTTAGAAAGTGTTAAGTGGTGCAAGGATATCGTAATAGTCGATTCCTTCAGCACCGATAACACGCCTGAAATATGCAAGAAATTCACGGATAAAATCCACCAAAATACATATACCAATTACGGCGACCAGTTAAACTGGGCGCTAAGAAAAATAGAAAGCGAATGGATTTTGGTAGTTGACTCCGATGAAAAAGTTTCTGAAAAATTACAGTATGAAATCCAAAACTTATTTGATAAGGAAAACCCTTCTCTTGACGGTTATTACATCTCGCGAAAGAGCAAATTTCTCGGCAGATGGATTTATCATTCCGGCTGGTATCCCGACTATGTATTGAGATTATTCAGGAGAGAGAAAACCTATTACAAACAAAGAAAGCTCGGCTCTTCTGCAATCGTTCAAGGGAAAACAGGTTCCTTAAAAGGCGAACTCTTCCATTATCCTTACCGTGATTTAGGTCATTACCTGCAAAAATTCTCCAGATACACTCTTCTTTCGGCAGAACAGATGTATGACGAAGGCGAGAGAGCAACTACCTTGGGTATTGGATTCAAACCAATCCTGCGGTTCATAAAAGATTATATTTTTAGGTTGGGTTTCCTAGATGGAAAACAGGGATTTATTATCTGTAAACTATCCTACTATTACGTATTTATGAAATATGCGAGGTTGTGGGAGATACAGAAAAGAAAATCTACGAAGTAGTCCCGAAAAGACTTAGAAGAATCTTTTGGTACAAAAATAAAGAAAGAAATTATTCAGTCAAATTTCCGTTCTTGAGTACTCGGGATTGCCTTTATCGTTAGGTTTTTACCCATATCTATTTCTACCCTAAATCCTGTAGGGCTGTCATAATAGTAGTAGTTACCAGATGAAGAGACTTTGAATTCAGGTATATGATAGGAGTTAGCGAATTCCTGGACAAAGTCTGTAACTTCCATCTCCCCCACATTGAATAAGTAATCTACGAGACCAGGCTCAAACTGTAATAAAGTTACCTTGCCATCTCTATCAGCGGAAACCTCTCCATGCCATCCCAAGGATCCGGGTCCCCCTGAGATAAACCCAAACTCTTTATTATGTTCAGTATGTTCCATCTCTTTATAAACCTCACCGATATCCTCTACTCTATATTCTGAACCTTTACAAAGTTGTGCACAGATGTTGTAGGCTTCGGTAATATCCATACCAATATACAAACCCTTGACTTTGAGAGTCTCTTGTTTTTGTATTTGAGGAAATAAAACCGAAGGCAGACTACTACTGTTAGAACTGTCTTGTTTTTGTAGTGGTATTGATGAAGCAACAGGTGTGGTAGTTGTTAAAATAGGTTTTTCTGACCATCTCTCAAAACCACCTTTGAAATGTCCCCATACTGCAAAGAACATTAATCCCCCAATACAAACTACAAACACTTTTATGCCTGTTTTCATTTGCCTTACCTCCTAAATACTATTTATAGGTTGGAAGGTGCTATATTCTAATCCAAATCGTGCATCTACTGGGTTTACTCCGAATATTTCTTGACAACGAAGGATATCGAAGTCTTTTTATTAATGTTCCTTCAAAAGAAGCAATAGCCTGACTTATAAATCCATGGACACTGTTAGTAGTAATGTTTGTATTCCTTCCAAAACTAGTTATAAACTGTGTATATGCATTTCTAGAATCTATGAGAAGTCTATCAATAATAAAATGTGCATCAAAAACATAGCCAGGATGAATACTCTCGACAATCTCTCGTATCACTGGTTCTATAACTTTCTTATTCATTTTAATATCATCTCCTCAAAGTTTATCTTTTCATAAATTTACTTTTTCTTTTGCATCCTCAATGCATCTCGGAGATCAAATCAAGTTATTTATGAGTTATTTCTCTTTCTTCTCTTTTTCTTTAAGCGGTAACACTCCAGCTAATTCGCCTATCACGTTAACTAATTCTGTATTTGTAGGAACGACTATTTTTGCATTGTTTTGCAAAGAGGTCTCAACAGCTTCAAGTTTTCTTAAGACCTGGGCGTTACCTACAAAATATTCTTCTGCGGCTTCGTTAACTAACTTTATCGCTTCAGCTTCGCCTTGAGCTTGTAAAATCCGCGCCTGCTTTATGCCTTCTGCCTTCTTAATCTCCGCTCTCTTTTGACCGTCAGCAAACGTTTCTGCTGCAGTTGCAAAATCAATAGCAGCTATCTTTTCATTTTCGGCTTTCACCACTTTATTCATAGTTTCTTGAACATCTTTGGGGGGGTCTATTTCTTTTAATTCCGTACGGACAATGTCAATACCCCAGCTTTGAGTTTCGTCAAGAAGGGTTTTGTGCAGTTCGGAATTTATTTTTCCTCTTTCGCTGTTGGCGGACTTTAAAGTGAGCGTTCCGATAATGTTTCTCAAGGTAGTGCGAGCGAGGTTAACTATCTGATATTTATAAATGTTAACGTTGTACTGGGAGTTTTTCACGCTATCTGAATCCGATTTGACTCTAAAATAAATCTGGGCATCTACTCTGGCATTTAAATTATCGTTGGTAATGATTTCCTGCGGTTCTGCATCAGCCATTTGTTCTGTTACGTTTACCAGATAAATCTTTTCAATGATGGGGCAAACCCAGTTGAAACCGGGATTTGCAAAACGGTTATATTTACCCAATCTTTCAATCAATCCCCTATGTGTAGGACGAACAATACGAATACCAAGCAAAAATATAAAAACAGCTATAGCTATATAAAGGTAAACGTGATTCATAATCCAACCTCCTTTTTATTTATTCTTCTGTTATTCGTTATAAATCTATACCTAAACAAATTTGTACAGTAAACAACTATATCATTCATTCCGAATATTTTCTATAACCATATTAAAAGATTCTGGAATTGGGGATTCAACAGTTATTCTTTCTTCCGAAGATAATGAGAAGGTTATTTTTTGTGAGTGCAACATCAGGCGTGGGAACTTTTCCTGTAATGTCTTGTCTCCATAACGCAAATCGCCGACTATCGGATGAGCAATGCTGTACAAATGAACGCGGATTTGGTGTCTGCGCCCTGTTAAAGGATATGCTTCTACAAGTGTGTAAGAATCAAACTTTTTTATGACATGAAACTTGGTAGTAGATGCTTTCCCTATCTTTAAATCCACTCCCATACGCCCTGAACCAAATTGTCTTATGGGTTTATCAATTGCACCGTTTTCTTCCTTAATAATTCCGTGTGTCAATGCAAGATAGGTTTTATTAATAGTATGGTTAAAAAATTGTTTATTCAAATATTTATGAGCATCAGCATTCTTGGCAAAGAGAATGATACCGCTTGCTTCTTTGTCAAGCCGATGGACAACATAAAGTTTTTCTTTAAACTTTGACGAAAGTAAAGAAAGCAGACAATCTTTACTAAGATCACGTTCGGGAATTGAGGCAAGTCCTTCAGGTTTATCGACTGCAACGATATCCTTATTTTCAAAAAGTATTTGAATCAAAGTAGGATTTATTATATCTATTTAACCGGGCTCAACCTGAACAGTACTACATCATGCGAAGCAACTTTACCGGTAAAATCTTTTTCAGTTGTGCCGATATTCTTTTTCTGCCACAAATCACGAACCTTATAGGTGCCCTTGAAGAAGTAAAAATCTTTCCAGTTTACTTTAACTTCGCTTGTCTTATCACTACTGTTAAATACACATACTGCCCATTCATTTTTTGACAATTCTTTGACCCATATTTCTTTTCCAGGGTCGGTATAATACCTGTAACCCTGTTTTCCTAAAGGGTCCTGGTCAACAGCAATTACTTCTTTGTCAGTGAGGATGTCACGGATATCATTGGACATACTTCTGACATCATTGCCGGCCATTAAAGGTGCAGCCAAGATACACCACAAACTAAAATGTGCTCTGGATTCTTCCAAAGTAATACCTGTATTCCCCACTTCAAGCATATCGGGGTCATTCCAATAGTCGGGACCTGCATATTTTTCAAGGCCGTTTTGCATATCAAGGATAATTTTCCAGCCCATTGACCAAGGTCTTCTGCAAGCATAGCAATTAGCAATATCACCTGTCGTTCTCCATAAATGGCCGATATCTTTTGCCCATTCCCAAGGTTTACTTTCCCCCCATTCGCAAAGACTGAATACAATAGGCCTGCCTGCAGTACGGATTGCATCACTCATTGTCTTATATGTTTCTTGTGCATTAGCAGTGCCGTGAAAACACCAATCGTATTTCAGATAATCTACACCCCAGGAAGCATATAATCTGGCATCTTGAAATTCGTGTCCTCTGCCGCCGGGATAACTAGCACACGTTTTTGTCCCTGCACAGTTGTGTATACCAAACTTAAATCCCTTTTTGTGGAGATAATCACCCATTGCTTTCATCCCGCTTGGGAATTTCTTCGGGTCAGCCACAAGATTACCATTTTTATCTCTTTCCATTGTTTCCCAGCAGTCATCAATCACAATATATTTGTAGCCCGCTTTCTGCATTCCATTTGCGATTAAAACCTCTGCAGTTTCTTTTACTAATTTTTCATTTATATTTGATGCAAAAGTATTCCAGGTATTCCATCCCATAGGCGGCGTCATTGCCAGACCTTCAAATTTTAAAGCTGCCATTTTTTGACTCCTTATATTCAGGTTAATTAATTTTTACTTCCGATATTATACCTTAAAAATTTTTGTATTTTTGCTTTTCAATTTAGAATTTTACCACTTAAATGCAATCGCCTCCAAAAAGCTTTTGGCAATAATAGCATGACCTGCGAGATTGGGGTGAACTCTATCCCAACACAATGATTGCGTTGGTTTATGTTTTAGATATTGGTCAAATGATTTCTGGACATCAACAAAAATAGCTCCGTGTTTCTTTGCAAGATTTTTGACTACTTCTCCATATTCATCCATTAATTTCCGCATTGGGTCTTTACGGTTTGTCTCCAGATAAAATGGAGTCATCAACACCAACCCATCTAACGAAGCGGCTGTATTTTGAATCAGTTTTTCATAAACTTTCCTGAACTGTTCTTTTGTAACTTGGACAGGATTAAGAGGGTCATCAAATTGTCTCCAGACGTCGTTGATACCAATCATAATCGATAGCCAATCAGAATTTAAGGAAAGCGCATCACTCTGCCAGCGTTCCTGCAAATCCGTTATTCTGTTGCCACTAACACCGGTATTAAGTACCCTAATATGCTTTTGGGGATAAACAGCTTCAATAAGCGCATCAATAATAGATACATAGCCATTCCCTAATCCTGTCTTATTATCACCTATGGGACGACTTCGTCCACAATCAGTAATAGAGTCTCCAATAAACAAGATTGTTTTTTCGGGTTCTATTTTCATAGTGGTTTATATTATAATACAAAAGGCTGGAAGTAAAATCCTTAATTACCTATGAAAATTATTATCCGTAGTCCTAACTGGATTGGAGATGCAGTCCTCTGTTTATCAAGCATTACATACCTTAAAGAGAAAATGCCGCGGGCTCACATTACTGTACTTGCTAAGGATTGGGTTAAGGAAATTTTCCTAAATCATCCTTCAGTCGATGAGATTATTTCTCTGGATAGACCTAAAATTTCTCTCATTAAAAATATTAAAAAATTAAATTTTGATGTTGGGATTCTCTTTACAAATTCTTTTTCTTCCGCTTGTCTTTTTTACCTTTCGGGCTTAAAGAAACGCATCGGTTATAAAACCGATTTTAGAAATGCTTTTTTGACTGAAAAAATTCCTTTACCTAAAAATTTAGATAAACTCCATCAGCGAGATTATTATCTTGAAATCATTAAGAAGTTAGTCTCCGGGAATGAACTTCCTAAAAATCCGTTTCTTTATTTGACGAATGAGGAAATTACAAAAACAGACCGCATGTTAGAAAGTTTAGGGATTAATAAAGATACTATAATAATAGGCATGTGCCCAGGAGCAAGTTATGGTTCTGCAAAAATGTGGGGGGTAAAAAACTTCTGGTCACTTGCAGGAAAAATTACAGAAAATAAAAATGCTAAGGTTTTAATCTTCGGTAGCAGGAAAGAAGAAGAATTGGGAGAAATTATAAGAGAAGACATAGAAGATGCGATAAACCTCTGCGGCAAAACTACAACCAGAGAATTGATGGCTCTTATAAAAAAATGCGATGTTTTCATCACAAACGATACCGGCCCGATGCATGTAGCTTCTGCTTTAAATATTCCGACAATAGCTATTTTCGGTCCTACAAACATTGATAGGACTTCGCCATTGGGCCCTTCAGTTATAATAAAAAAAGATGTCATTTGTTCACCTTGTAAACACCGAATCTGCCCTTCGAAAAATCATGAGTGTATGGGTAAAATAAGTATTGATGAAGTCTTTGAAACAGTAGAAAAACAGCTTAAATAAAGTTACAGGCTATAGACCATAGGCTAAAGAAAAGATATAATTGTAAAGTAAAAAAATTAAAAGAAAATGGATAAAATTGTAATAGATGGGCTTTGTCCATTAAAAGGAAAAGTAAAAGTATCAGGAGCAAAAAATTCTTCACTTCCTCTAATAGCAGCGTGTCTAATTTCGCCTTCCAAGTTTATACTAAAAAATATTCCTCGTGTTATTGATGTCCATACAATGATAAAACTTCTTGTTGCACTGGGCTCAAAAATAGAATGGCTAAGCGAAGATACTTTAAGCATAGATTCAACCAATGTGAAAAAATGGAGAGCGCCATATCAGATGGTCAGCAAAATGAGAGCATCTGTCTGCGTTCTGGGACCACTTTTAACAAGATTCAAAAAAGCAGAAGTATCATACCCTGGAGGCTGCATAATAGGAACAAGACCTATTGACCTGCACCTTAAAGGTCTAATGAGATTAGGAGCGGATATTCAACTCAAGGACGGTTATGTAGTAGCAAATGCTAAGGAATTAAACGGGGCATCAATCTATTTAGCGGGAAATTTCGGCTCTACGGTCTTAGGGACAGCCAATATAATGATGGCATCCGTATTCGCTAAAGGAGATACAACAATTGAAGGTGCTGCCTGTGAACCGGAGGTTGTAGATTTGGGTAATCTTCTTATTAAAATGGGAGCTAAAATTCAAGGTTTGGGAAGCCCCACAATAACGGTGACAGGCGTTAAAGAATTACACGGAGCAGAACACACTATTATAAGTGACCGCATAGAAGCCGGGACATATTTAATCAGCGGAATTATATCCAGAGGCGAAGTCGAAGTAGAAGATATAGACCCTAAATTATTGACAGTATTTATAGATAAACTGATTGAGTGTGGAGTTGAAGTTACATATACTGGACGAGGGATAAAAGTAAAAGCAGGTAAAGACCTGAAATCATTAGAAATTACCACTCTTCCCTATCCGGGATTTCCTACAGATTTACAAGCACAGATGACAGCTTTCCTTACAACTGTTCCGGGAATATCATTCATTCACGAGAAAATATATCCTGACAGGTTTATGCATGTTGCAGAACTTCTTCGTATGGGAGCAAAAATAATGAGAGAGGGTCCGACAACAATGATTCAGGGCGGAGAACTTAAGGGAGCTCCCGTAATGGCTTCTGACTTGAGAGCTTCCGCTGCTTTAGTCCTTGCTGGACTTGCTGCAAAGGGCAGGACCGAAGTAAACAGGGTATATCACATTGATAGAGGGTACCCTAAAATAGATGAGAAGTTGGCTTCTTTAGGTGCGAAAATAAAAAGAGTAAAAGAATGAGAGCAATAAAAGAGAGTAAAAGATTAAAAGGCGAAAAAAGAGAATTAGAATTAAAAGAAAAGGAAATTGTAAGCTCTATAATTTCAGCAGTAAGAGAAAAAGGCGATAAAGCACTAAAAGAATATACATACAAATTCGACGGTATAAAGATTGACAAGATTAAAGTACCTGAAAAAGAGATAAAAAATGCTCGCTCAAAAGTAAATAAAGCTTTTATAACAGCTATCAAAAAAGCTAAAGAAAGAATAGAAAATTTTCACCGGATACAAAAAGAAAAATTCAAAGACTGGACCAAAGAAGAAGACGGAATTCTAGTGGGTGAAACTTTTAAGCCATTACAAAAAGTAGGGATATATGTACCTGCAGGAAAAGCACCCCTGCCATCTTCGCTTTTAATGGCTGCAATTCCTGCTCAAATAGCAGGTGTAGAAAAAATAATAATTGCAACTCCTCCTCAAAAAAAAGGTGAAGTTGATATACACATACTTGCTACTGCTAATCTTTTGGGTATAAAAGAAATATATAAAGTTGGAGGAGCTCAGGCAATAGCAGCATTAACTTATGGAACAGAATCTATCCCTAAAGTCGATAAAATAGTCGGGCCGGGAAATATCTATGTAACATTGGCTAAAAAATTACTCTACGGAGAAGTAGGCATAGACATATTAGCAGGGCCTTCTGAAGTAACCATTATTGCCGATGACACTGCTAACGCAAAGTTTATCGCATATGACCTTCTATCCCAAACAGAACATGGGCCACATTCACCTGCGATTTTGATATCAACATCTACCGAGATATGCAGAGAAGTAACAGAAAAAATAAAAGTTCTTCTTTCAACTTGTGACGAGAATACGAGAAAATCGTGGCAGGAGAATGGCGGCATTTATATGGTTCAGGATTTAGAAGAAGCTTTCAAAGAAGTTAATAAATTAGCACCAGAACATCTTATTCTTGCAATTAAAAACCCTTCCAAGTGGTTAGATAAAATAAAAAGCGCAGGAACGGTATTCTTGGGACACTACGCACCAGTAACACTTGGAGATTATATAGCTGGACCTAACCACATATTACCCACTTCTAAAACAGGAAGATGGGACTCTGCTCTTGGTGTAAAAGATTTTTTAAAATGTATCAATGTAATTTCTGCTAACAAATCCTCGTTAGAGAAATTTGCACCTTTCTTAAAATCATTTACAGACGCTGAACAGCTAAAAAATCATTTCAATGCGGTTAAAGTAAGAAGTAAAAAAAATGGATAGATATTCCATTGGAATAGATTTCGGCACAGAATCAGCCCGCACAGTACTCGTTTCATTTAATAGTGGGAAAGAAATTGCTACACCAGTTTTTCCCTATCCAGACGGCGTAATTTACCAAGTTTTACCTAACGGCAAAACAAAACTGTCGTCAAACTGGGTTAGATGTAGCTGCAGGAGCTAAAGGTAGTATGATACAATATTCAAAGAATATGAAAAACTCCACGATTATTTTGGCAGAAATGAGAACTCAGTTATAAAAACACTTAAAGCGATACAAAAACAAAAGGAGGGAGTATGAATAAATTTGTAAGAAGTAAGATATTTTTATTTGTTCTTGTTTTGGGCCTTTTAGTTCCGATCAGCAGTTTTGCTCAAACAAGCAGTGAACTTAAAGAACGCATTGATAGAGCGCATGAATATCTTAAGGATATCATGGAAGCACCGGATACGGCCATTCCAAAATCAATCATGGAAAGCTGCCATGGAGTAATAATCCTTCGCCAATACAAGGCAGGATTTGTTTTTGGAGTAAAGGGAGGCCAGGGAGTAGTTCTTGTTAAAGACGATAGTACCAAGCAATGGAGTCCTCCTGCATTCATACAAACAGGAGAAGGAAGTTTTGGCCTACAAATCGGGGGACAATCAATAGATTCCATCTTCCTAATCATGAACAAAGATGGTATGGAAATGCTAAACAAGACCAAGTTCAAGATTGGTGTTGATGCTTCAGCTGCTGTAGGACCGGTGGGAAGAGATGCAGAAGCCAAAGTTGGCCCTGGTACAGCTATACTTGTATATTCAAGAGCAAAAGGACTATATGCAGGGGCATCATTTGAAGGCGGTATACTACTAAACGATAATACTGCCAATGAGAAGTTTTACAATATAAAAGACATTACACTCCAAGATATAGTTTTTAACAAGAGAGTGAATATGCCTGATTACGCAAAACCGTTGATAGGTTTATTGAATAGTTATAGTAAATAAAGAGTGGCAAAAACTGTAAGGAAGCTCAAAAATGATTCAAAAAAATGAATTTGTCATGCTTATGCTTGCAATAGGAGTTTTAATTTTCATCGTAGGAAATCGCTTTCTTCGAAAAAAGCTTATGGTATCTAAAATTTTAATTGGAGGATTCCTGGCGTTTTTTATTGGTTGGGTCGCTACTGTCTTGGATGGTTTGTTTTGGGGACAATTCCTCAACCTCCTGGGACACCTATGTTACTTGACAGGTTCAGTACTGATAGTTATATGGTGTTGGAAAACACTTGGTAAGAAGGAGTTTTAGCGGTGGAGTTAATAATAAATATTCTTGACACTATTTCTTTTTTTACTATTGCAATAGCTTTTATAATTTTTTTATCCAGGTGGAAGTCTGTTTCGCACCCGGGTATTAAGTTCTTTTTTTTGGGACTTCTTACTTTAATTTTGTTTTATCATCTCTGTAATGTTTTCGAACGGACCGGCGTAAACAATGCTTTTGACATCTACGGAGACATTATCGGAATATTAATACCCATAATGTGGGGTTCTCTTTTCTACGCTTTCCTGGAATCTCGGATAGAAAACGAACTAAAAAACCGTGACGTAAAACTTCAGGAATTGTTTAATGAAGCACCTATTGGTTACCACGAACTGGATATTGAGGGAAAAATCACACAGGTTAACCACACCGAGTTGGAAATGCTTGGTTATACTGCTAAGGAAATGTTGGGACACTATGTATGGGATTTTGTTGTGGAACGTGAAATATCACATCAGGCATTCATGGACAAAATTAAAGGAATTATTCCACCATCTCCACATTTTGAACGCACTTATCGTCATAAAGACGGGACTTCAATATTGGTTCTGCTAAATGACAGGATTCTATTAGATGATAATGGACAAATCACAGGTATTCGGGTAACCATACAAGACATTACAGAACGTAAACGGGTTGAGGACCAATTAAAGAAAAACGAAGAATTTAGTAGAACTTTATTTGAATATAATCCGATAGAAACCATAGTCGTAAATACTAAAGGGGAAATCGTTAGTTTCAATTTAACAAAAAAGAAATCCGGCGACAGATTACCAAATATCGGGGACATAATGTATAAAGATTATGCAAATAAACACGAACTTGATATGTATTCTGAATTAATGGAGTGCATTCGTTTAGGAAAAACAAAAACATTCTCTGAACAAAAATATGGCAGTAAATTCTTGTCCATAACGATCTCACCATTTCCCCAGGGTGCAATTCTTACATCTCAAGATACTACTGAACGTAAAAAGGCGGAAGAAGAGATAAAAAAACTCAGTTCTGCCGTTGAACAATCTAATGATGGAATAGTAATCTGCGACTTGGAAGAAAATTTGATATATACAAATAATTCTTTTGCCAAAATGCACGGTTATTCCCCCAAAGAAATAATTAAGATGAAAGTTTTAGATTTACATAACGATGAACAGAAAAAAGAGGTTAAGAAAAAATTGCAACAAATAAGGACAAAGGGCGAATGGATAGGTGAACTTTATCATACAAAAAAAGATGGGACTGTATTCCCTACGCAAATGTCTATAACCCTATTAAAAGATGATAAAGGAAAAGTAACAAGCATGTTGGCTATTTGCAGAGATATAAGTGAACACAAATTTGTAGAAGAAGCCCTCAAAACTAGCGAAGAGAGATACAGAGAACTATGGGATGATGCCCCTGTTGCGTATCATATCTTGGACAAAAAAGGGATTATAACAAGCGTAAACCACACTGAGGCAAAAATGTTTGGATATAAACCTGAAGAGATGATAGGGAAACCTATATTTGATTTTATACTGTCGGAACAAAAAGAAGAAGCAAAAAAAAGATTCCTGCTAAAGATAGCAGGTAAATCTATCCCTGAAGCAAAAGACCGAATATATGTAACAAAAGATGGTAAAAATTTTCATGTTAATATTGATGACATATTTGAATATGATAGCAATGATAAAATCACCAGTGTCAGAACAACGATGATTGACATAACTGACCGAAAAAAAGCAGAAGAAGAACTTGAAAAAAGTTTCCAGAAACTAAAAAGAGCTTTTGAAGAAACGATAACCGCTTTAGCATCTGCAGTTGAAATAAGGGATTTATATACTTCCGGTCACCAGCAAAAAACAACACAGCTTGCATGTGCTATAGCCGAAGAGATGAAATTACCCCAAGAGCAGATAGACGCAGTCCGCATGGCAGGACTTATTCATGATGTAGGTAAAATAGCAGTTCCTGCAGAAATCCTTGGGAAACCTTCAAAATTGACTGATATAGAAATGGATTTAGTCAGAACTCATTCCAAAATGGGATATGATATATTAAAAACAGTAGAATTCCCATGGCCAGTCGCGAAAATTGTACTCCAACACCACGAAAGAATAAATGGTTCCGGATATCCCGATAGACTAAAAGGCGATGATATTATGCTTGAGGCAAGGATTCTTAGTGTAGCTGATGTTGTGGAAGCAATGACCGCCTACAGGCCTTATCATGAAGCATTCGGTATAGATATAGCATTAGAAGAAATTTTTAAAAATAAAGGGGTTCTATATGACCCCCAGGTAGCAGACGCATGTATAAGACTATTCAAAGAAAAAGGATTTAAGTTTACAAGCTAAAATGAACCATTTCGATTTTAAAAACGGTCATCTTCACTGTGAAGATATTTCCGTGAAAGAAATAGCTGAAAAGATAGGAACGCCCGTATACATTTATTCTTCCGCAACAATCAATAATAATTTGGAACTTTTCAATGAAGCATTTAAAGATTATCCTCACCTCTTCTGTTACTCTATGAAAGACAATTCCAATTTAAGCATTCTCGCTATTATGGCAAAAAAAGGATGGGGAATCGATATCGTGTCAGGCGGAGAATTATTTAGAGCATTAAAAGCCGGAACAGACCCCCAAAAAATTGTATATGCAGGGGTCGGGAAAACAACAAAAGAATTAGAAGAAGCGATAGATGCTGGTATATTTCTCATAAATGTTGAATCCGAGCAGGAACTTGAAGCAATAGATAAAATCGGCAAACAGAAGAAAAAAGAAGTGTCTATAGCATTGAGGATAAATCCCGGGATAGACCCACACACACATAGTCATATTGCCACGGGAAAGAAAGGAACAAAATTCGGGCTATCATTTGCTCAAGCAAAAGAAATATTCTTAAAACAACCCAATTACAAAAATATAAAAATTGAAGGTCTGCATATGCATATCGGCTCACAGATAATTTCTCTAAAACCATATGAAGAAGCAGTAAGAAAAATGGTTGATTTTATTGACGAATTGAAAAAAGCGAATTTTTCTATCCAGTGGCTAAATATCGGCGGAGGTATAGGGATAACTTACAAAGATGAAATCCCGCCTACTCCTAATCAACTGGCAAAAACAATTCTGCCGCTTATAGAGAAAACGGGATGTAAATTGATTATAGAGCCAGGGCGTTTTATCGTAGGTAATGCCGGCATACTCGTAACTAAAGTTTTGTACACAAAGATAAGCGAAGATAAAAATTTCATAATAGTGGATGCAGGCATGAATAGTTTAGTTAGGGTTGCTCTTTACGGGTCATATCATGAGATTCTCCCCGAAGAACAGAAAGAGGGAACTATTGTAGCAGATGTTGTTGGACCTATCTGCGAAAATACTGACTTTTTTGCAAAAAGTAGAGAATTGCCACCTTTTAAACAGGGTGATTATCTCGTTATTATGAGCACTGGTGCTTTCAGTTTCAGTATGTCTTCAAATTATAATTCTCATACACGACCCGCAGAAATACTTATCGATAATTCTAAATGTTACTTAATCAGAAGAAGAGAGTCATACTTAGACCTTGTACAGGGAGAATCCATCCCCCCTCGTTTAGTACTTCTCTAATATAGAATGGGAGGTAAAATCAAAGTTCTTCATATTATTACCAGATTAATATTAGGTGGAGCCCAAGAGAATACTCTACTAACAGCAGAAGGATTACAAAAAATTGGCGATTATGAAGTAACTCTATTAACTGGTCCTCCTCTTGGTCCGGAAGGTTCGCTGATTGAAGAAGCAAAAAGAAAAGGTATAAAACTTATTATCGTTGACTCTCTAAGGAGAAATATTCATCCTTGGTTGGACGTTAAAAGTTTCTTTAAGCTTTATTTTTTAATAAAAAAAAGTGGCTATCATATAGTTCATACCCATTCCACAAAGGCTGGAATTTTAGGACGTATAGCAGCACAAGAAACTGGTGTACCAATTATAATTCATACCATACACGGACTACCTTTTTTCCCGTATCAAAACAAATTTATGAATTTTGGGGCAGTAAATCTTGAAAGACTCTTAGCGCCATCAACCGATAAAATAATTACGGTATGTGACATCATGGCAAGAAAAGCACACGCAGCTAAAGTTGCTCCCCTTAATAAGTTTTTAACAATATATAGCGGTATGGAATTAAACGAATTCCTAAATGTTAAAGAAAATAAAGACTTAAAGGAAAGTTTAGGTATAAAAGATAATGAACTGGTTATAGGTAAAATAGCAAGGCTCTTTGAACTGAAAGGACATAGATTTTTGCTCAAATCAGCCAAAGAAATAATATCTAAGTTCTCCAATGTAAAATTTCTTTTTGTTGGAGATGGCATATTAAAAGATGAACTAACAAAACAGGCATTAGAATTGGGGATTGAAGATAAAATCATTTTTGCAGGATTAATTCCACGCGAAAAAATTCCGGATTACATATCAATAATGGACATAGTGGTCCATGTATCTTTAAGAGAAGGGCTTGCACGCGTAATTCCTCAGGCTTTTGCATGTAGTAAACCTGTCGTCTCGTTTAGCATTGATGGAGCAGATGAGATAATAAAAGATGGCGAAAATGGTTTTCTGATTCCTCCTCCCATTATTCCCGAAAAAGAGTGGGAAAATTACGAATCTTCTCAGCTTAGCTCATGTATTCTAAAACTATTACAGGACGAAAACTTGAGGAAAAAGATGGGCGAAGAAGGTAAAAAAATTGTAGACCCTATTTTCAGCTCTGAATATATGGTAAAACAAATAGATATTTTATACAAAAAATTATTGAAAGATAAAAAAATAACTTCTATATTATAAAGGGAGGCAATAGGACAAATGAAAATAAAAAAATTAGGCAAGGCTCTCGGAATTATCGTTGCATCTATTCTGTTGTTATTGATTATTGCAATCTTTGCACTTAATAGCTTTTTAAAATCTGAACAATTCAAAAAACTTGTTATAGGAAGAATCGAGACGGTTTTAAATACACCTGTAGAAATGGAGCATTTCAGTGTAAATGTTATGTCTGGAGCCAAATTGGATGGTTTCAGTATAAAGAATCCGCAAGGGTTCCCTGAAGGATATTCTCTTAAAACCGAAACCATTATCTTAAAATATAACCTCTATAAACTACTCCGCAGGAATTTCAAAATAGAAGAAATACAAGTTATTCATCCCGACATTCATCTTATACAAAAAGCCGATGGCACATGGAATTTTCCTCTCATAACAGTAGGAACCCCTTCAACACCACAAGAAAAGAAAAAAATAATTCCCTTGGTAGCCGACCAAGTCCAGATAATCGGCGGGAATTTGACTTACACAAAACCGGAAGAAAACAGAAGTATCTCAATCCAGAACTTTACATTAAAAGCAAATATTCACAGTATCAATTCATTCCCCGATATGAATCTTAATCTCTCAGCCGCAGAAATAGAATCATCTTTATTCCCAACAATAAATGATATAAAAGGTAGTATTAAGACATCTAAAGATATGGTATATCTCGATAATACCTCTCTTCATTTTTCTGGCGGCTCGATTGCAATGGAAGGCAATACAACAATCCCGGTAGATAATAAAGAGGCGGAATATACAGCTACTATAACCATAAAGGATATTGATTTACAAACACTACTAAGTCAGTTTTTACCTGATGAGAAAGATCTCTGTAAAGGAATTTTAACTGCAGACATTGCTATAAAAGGACAAGGACTTAATGCTGGAGCAGACATAAAACTTTCAATACCTTCTCTTACAGTTAAGGACAAGATAAAAATCGACCAGATAAAAAGTAACATACATTATGCTAATCCCAATTTTACAATTCAAACCCTTAACATGAATGTTTTTGGAGGGACTGTAGAAGGAAAAGGAGCAGGCACTCTTGCAGATATTACAAATCCCAGTTTTAATGTAACCTTAAATATAAATAATATTGATGCTGGTACTGTACTCACTGTTTTAGGTAAAGATCCCTCTCTTGCTCAAGGCAAAATTGCAGGAAATATCAATGCAATCGGCAACATATCTGATATAAAATCAGACGGGAAAATATCTTCCGGGAAACTTACTCTAAAGAAAATCGGAGATGTAACTGATATTAATGCACCTTTCAAAGCAATAATAACAAAAGAAAATAAAGAGATTAATATAGAAAACTTCAGCTCCAAAATTTACGGTGGGTCTATGAATGGCAAAGTCAATATAACTTTTGGTAAAAATGGAGAACCCAATTTTTCTACAACAATGAATTTATCGAACATCGATGCAAAAGATGCCATGAAGGAATTAACAGGTAAAACATTCATTACCGGTAAAGCAGAAGGAAACATAAAACTACAAGGTAGAGGTAATGATATCAACGCACTTACAGGTACCACAGATTTTACGTTTAGGGATGGTAAAATTTCTTCTCATCCGATACAAAATCTTTTAGCTTTAGCTCTACAAATGCCTTCTCTTTCTTCAATCAATTTTGTATCCGCTCAGGTTTCATCTACAATAGAAAATGGCGAAGTCAATATTCAGAAAGCGCATGTAGAAGACCCTAAACTCATAAATTTTGACAGTAAAGGTACAATAAAAATTTCAAACCAGAAATTATCTTTGCCATCACACCTTTCATTAAGTTGTAATGTAGTTGAAAAGGTGGGATTCTTGAGTGGGGCATTCACTAAAGAAGATGATAAATGGTGTGGGATAGATTTTAAAATATCAGGAACTCTTTCCGAGCCAAAGGAAAATCTGCAAGATAAACTTACAAAACAAGCCATTAAGGGTGCCCTTGAACAGCTAATTAATAAAGAAAAATAATTAGAATTAAGGAAATTAATTGAATTTACGCTTATATCCCTCATTAAAGTTTTCCCATAAACAATAAAATTCCCATCACGATAAATACTAATCCTCCGCCATATCTTATAAATTCCGGTTTGAGGAACTTTCCCAAAGTAGCTCCGATTAAAACAGATATAATAGTAACAACCATATATGCTGCAACAGAACCAAACCATACTGTAACAGGTTTACCTGTTTTTGCCGTCATCCCAATGCCAACAAGTTGTGTTTTATCTGCAAGCTCCGCCACAAATACTGCGCTAAAAGTTGCTAAAAATACTCTCCAATCCATATAAACTCCTTTCTATTCTTAATGAGATTTTAGGGATAAAAAATAATCTTGCAGGAATTTTTGGCTTCTGTTGCAAGTTTCAAGCCCTTCTGGAAATCCTTCAACGGCAGACGGTGGCTGATAATGGAAGTGGCATCTTTCAACTTGCCGTTTACAAACATATCAAATATTTCTTTCTGTTCTATAGGAGTAGATGAGTAAGTTCCTAAAATCAGTGTCTCGTGATATATGAGATTGGGGTCAAGTTGGACTTTTGTCTTGTCAGGGACTTGCGCAAATATGCTTATCTTCCCGCCAACTCTTACTATATCTAATGCTTCCTGGACTGCATCTTTGTTGCCGGCATTCACGATAACCACATCCGAATCTTTGAATTTATCTATTTTCTCATTCTTTACATTAAGCGTATCTTCTGCGCCCAATTTTTTAGCAAATTGGAGCCTCGAATCTACAATATCAACCAAGCGGACTCTTTTTACTCCTATAGTTTTTAAAAGAATAAGATGCATAAGCCCTGAAGGACCGGCTCCGATTATTGTTACTATGTCTTCAGTATCAATCTGGATTCTCTTGATATTTCTCCAGACACAAGCAAAAGGTTCAATTAATACCGCTTCCTCATCGCTTAAAGAATCTGGTAATGGTATTACATTATTTTTTACTAAATCTTTGGGGACTTTTATAAATTCCGCGAAACCGCCGGGATAAATGTTCGTGCTCTTGAAAAGAGAACACAGAGAAAAAGTACCGTGCTTACAGTATTTACAGGAAAAACAGGGCGTGTGATGACTTACGAATACTCTTTGACCAATGTTTAAATGATAAACATTTTTACCTTGTTTTTCGATTACTCCAACGACCTCATGTCCCAATATAGAACCTGATTGAACCGATTCCTGTTGTATTTTGTACATATCTGTTCCGCATAGGCCACATATTTTTACTTTTACAAGAATTTCATCATCTGTAATCTGTGGGACAGAAATATCCTCATACTTTATATGAGAAGAAGAATAAAAAACCTGCGCTTTCATTATTTCCATAATATATTTTTAGTTAGAGCTACGATTTTCCCACTTGAAAGGTTTATATTGGAATTTAATTTCTCTATCTTTAACCATTTTTACTATTGAGCAAATTGTTAATTTCTGGAGCTATTTAGAAAGTTTTCAGCGTATAAGGTTTTTGTATTTTAACATAATCTCGGTTTACGTCATCTCTACTTTTTATTCTTATGTCTTCCATTTTAAGTATTACGGAATTCCTGTTTTCCCACATATCAATCTGAGGAGTATATGCTAAATCCACTATGTCTTGTTTTTTTAAGATACTCAGATATTCTCCCTTACCAAAACCAATTACCTCTCTATGGTAATTATTATATTTTATCCAAAACTTGATATGGTTTTTACCGATTTGCTTTGGTTCAGTCATTACCTGAAGATTTTTGCTTATAAAGACCGGCTCTTCGTTACCCAAACCAAAAGGAGAGAGAATCTGGAATTCTTTTACTAAGGGTGTTGTAAGAATATCCAATGATATACAAGCATCTGCTATCAATGAAGAAGTAAACTCCTCCATAGGTAACTGTTTTGCTAATTCGTTCATCCGGATTCTGAATGGTTTTATATTATCTTCTGAGACTTCTAATCCACATGCATATTTATGCCCACCGAAATCAGTGAGCCATTCTTTCGACTTATGAAGATGTTCAAACAGGTTAAAATCTCCTATACTGCGTCCAGAACCTCTGCCTATACCTTTATCTAAAGAGATTAAAATAACCGGTCTGGAGAACTTTTCGACAAGACGGGAAGCAACTATACCAATTACACCCGAATGCCAACCCTCGCGGGCAAGAATGAGAACTCTATCCTCATTTAAACTGGAATTTTCTTCCACCATCTTTATTGCATTTTGACAAATCTCTTCTTGTATTTTCTGTCTTTTTTTATTATCTTCTTCCAACAAAGAAGCTATTCTGGAGGCTTCTTCTTCCGTTTGACTTAAAAGCATCTCTACGCACTTCTCTGCACTATCCATGCGCCCTCCAGCATTAAGGCGTGGCCCCAAAATGAAAGCAATATCATATATTGTAATCTTTTTATTTTTAAGCCCAGCGGTTTTCTTCAGCATATTTATACCTACTCTTGAAGAAGCATCAAGGACATTTAACCCGTGTTTTACCAGAATCCTATTTTCATCTACTATGGGGACCACATCACTGACCGTACCAAGTGCAACCAAGTCAAGGTTTTGCTCGAGGTCAATACAGTTTTTTTGTTCCTGCAATACCTGGACAAACTTGAATACAACTCCAACACCGGCAAGTTCCTTGAAAGGATAAGAACAAACTTTGGGGTTTATTACAGCTACTGCGGGCGGGATTTTATCACCGGCTTTATGGTGGTCAACAATTATGGTATCTATTCCCTTCTGTTTTGCCATTGAAACTTCTTTATATCCATCCATACCACAATCGCATGTTATTATAAGATTTATACCGTCCTTCTCCGCTTTCTGTATGGCTTCAAGATTTAATCCATATCCTTCCTTCACTCTGTGAGGTAAATAATAGGAAACTTTGGCACCGAGTTGTCTTAAAGTAAGAATCAATAAACACATTGACGTTATTCCGTCAACATCATAATCTCCGTATACAAGAATTTTCTCGTCATCTTTTATTGCTCTAAAAACTCTTTTAGAAGCTTCTTCTATCCCATTCAGAAGATAAGGAGAATGAAGCTGAGAAAGCTCGCCGCGTAAAAATATTCCTGCTTCTTCCGGTGTTTTACTGCCTCGGTTTATCAATAGTTGCGCAGTCCAAGGAGAAATTCCTAATACACTTGAAATTTTACCTGAAAGGAACGGTTCAAACGGTTTTATTTCCCAACGCTTTTCTTTCATTTAAATTTATTTTTTAATTTTTCCATTTATGAAGTCGGTTAATATTCCTATCTCTTCTAAAGAAAGTGTTTCCCCCCGCCTTGTTAAATCAATGGGAGATTTTTCATAGAAGTCCACGGGAAAATTTAATGGTTCTAGTGAATTCTTAAGATTTTTTCTCCTCATTCTGAACATTGCATCTGCTATTTTAAAGAAAAGTTCTTCATTAGAAACCTTCACCTTTAAAGTTTTGCGAGGTTTAAGCACCACAATGGCAGAATCCACATTAGGCACAGGGAAGAAGACCCTCCTTGAAACCTTATGGATTATTTCAATATCCATGTGGTACTGCATTTTTATACTCAAAAAGGAATAGTTTTTACTGCCAGGTTGTGCCATAAGACGTTCTGCAAATTCTCTCTGAAGCATAAGCACAATAGACGAGAATTTTTCTTTGAGCGAAACTAATTTAAAAAGAATCGGTGATACTATACTGTAGGGAGGGTTGGAAACAACTTTCCAGACAGGAGATTCTTTCAAGACAGTTTTTAGGTCAAGCTTGAGAACATCGCCACTGATTATTTTGACATTAGGATAAGAGACGGCGAGCTCTCTTAATAAAGAAACCGCCCCTTCGTCTTTTTCTATAGTTACCACATCGGCGCCTTCGCAAGCCAAAGCAAGAGTCAACGTACCAATGCCTGAACCTATCTCAAGGACTTTTTCTCCTTCTTTTATTTCTGCAGTTTCAATTATCTTTTTCAGTATATTTTTATCAACTAAAAAATGCTGACCCAAAAATTTCCGAGGACTTAAACCTCTTTCTACTAAGAAATTTTTAACTTGAGTAGGAGTAGCTAAATCTATAATTGGTTTGTTTAATTTAGGCATTAGAATATAAAATTATTAATACTCCCGCGCTAAAACACCAGGTTTCTTTTCTTAGATGAACCCCCGCAACGTAAGACATCCCGAAAATTTCGGGATACTCTGTGGGGTAATCGTCACGCATTCATCTGCGTTCCGATCAAAAACATAATACCACAATCTAACGCCTGCTATCAAAATAGAAAAGGCGGGGAAGATTAATCAACCCCGCCTTTTTGTTAGTCTAATATATATCTATTCTATCAACTTCTCACTCATCCAGATTAGAGGTTTTAATGT
>CAIJMQ010000042.1 GCA_903821905.1 uncultured bacterium | reverse complement strand
CTCTAACGTGGGCAAATGACTTCAAAATATTAACTCAAGACGTAAGTTTATCAGATGATCTTGTAAATAATATTACACAGGGTATGAGTCCAAGTAAAGAAGAAGTGCGCGAGCTTCAAAATAAGTATTCAGATTATTTAGCTGGTATGCAAAAACTACTAGAGCACATAGAAGTTGATTTTAATGACAGTAACAAAAATACGATTTTAGAAGATTGCACAATTGATGAAATAAGTAGCAAGATAGCCATAATGATAAAACGAATGGATGACCTTCAGAATTGGTTTGATTTCGTTTCTATTCAATTCGATATTGGAAAAGCCGGCTTGGATGAATTTCTTGCAAGGCTTCTGAAAGACCCGCCAGATTCTAATTTATTAATAGGTATTTTTAGAAAGGCATTTTATCAATCATTCGTTAACATAATTTATGCTTCAGACCCAATATTAAGTGATTTCAGAGGGTTAGATCACGAAGAAGCCATTGCTGAATTTAGAAAACTGGATAATAAACTAAACAAAATGTCGGCATCTCTTATTATAGATAAGTTGGCTACTATGAAACCTCAGCTAATAGCAATACAGGGTAGCGAAACGGCGATTTTAAGAAATGAAGCTGCAAAAAAGAAGAGACACTTACCACTTCGAAAATTGTTTCAAAATATACCAGATTTATTACTGAGGATAAAACCCTGTCTTTTAATGAGCCCTTTGTCTGTTAGCCATTATCTTGACTCTAACAAATATAAATTCGATTTGGTAATATTTGATGAGGCTTCTCAAATTTGTTCCGAAGATGCTGTTGCATCAATATACAGAGGAAAACAACTCGTGGTTGCCGGAGACAATAAACAGCTTCCACCAACAAAATTTTTCCAAAAAGAGGAAGGTTATGACGAAAGCGACGAAGAGTCTGAAATGGATGATTTTGGCGTATATCAAAGTATATTAGACGACTGTTGGAGAGCTGGTTTACCTCCTTTAATGTTAGAATGGCATTATAGAAGTAAACATGAATCTTTAATAGCGTACTCAAATAAAATGTTTTATCACAGACTTGTAACATTTCCTTGTTCTCGAGAGAAAGATGAAAACCTAGGGGTAAAACATGTTTATGTAAAAGATGCAATTTATGATAGGGGTGGGAAAAGCAATAATGAGAAAGAAGCAGAAGTTGTGGCGGATCTGGTATTTGAGCATTTAAGAAACTATGGCAATGATAAAACATTGGGAGTCGTTGCATTAAATATTGCACAAAAGGAAACCATAGAAGATAAGATTGAGCTAAAGCGTAAGATAAGTCCGGAATTTGAGAAATTTTTCGGGGAGGATAGATTATCTGGATTTTTTGTGAAAAACTTAGAGAACGTGCAAGGCGATGAACGAGATGTAATGATTCTTAGTCTTGGTTATGGATTCGACTCAACGGGGCGTTTTACCATGAATTTTGGACCAATTAACAAAGAAGGGGGAGAAAGGCGCTTAAATGTTGTTGTGACAAGAGCTAAAGAAAAATTTATATTGGTCAGTTCGGTTAGGGCATCAGACTTTGATATAAATAGCATAACAACGGAAGGGGCAAGACATTTATATCGTTATCTTGACTATGCTGAAAGAGGCAAGGAAGCTCTTGAGCTATCTGTGATGCCAGACGAAGAGGCCGAGTCTCCGCTTGAGCAGGATGTTAAAGAGGTAATAATATCTCTTGGTTATAATGTAGTAAGCCAGGTTGGTTGTAGCGATTTCAGAATAGATCTCGGGGTGATCGACCCTTCAAATCCCGGACATTTTGTTCTTGGGGTAGAGTGTGATGGTGCAAGTTATCATTCTGCGTATACAGCAAGAGAAAGAGATAGGATAAGGCAGGAAATTTTAGAGAAACTTGGATGGAAAATATATCGTATTTGGTCGCCTGATTGGGCAAATAAGCGCGAAAGAGAAACGAAGAGGCTTAAAGATGCAATAGAAAATGCAATGCATGGGGATACTTGTGTAAAAACGTATCGTGAAGAACAGATAGAGCTTAAGCATTATCCCAGAGAGTCGGGTAATTTGAAAGATGGAGAATCAACCGAAACAATTAATTATGAATACTATAAAACTCGTACACGTCATCCATCATATGAATTCCATTCACAGCAGGTTAATGGTCGTTTCGAACGACAAAAATTGTTAACCGAAATAGTGAAGAAGGAAAGCCCTATTAATATTGAAATAGCTTATAGAAGATTAGTAAGTATTTGGGGTATCGAGAAAATAGGTTCACGTATTCAAGAAACACTTGATGAAACATTAAGAGAGTGTCGCGCAGAAAACAGTATTTCTAAAAAAGGAAATTTTTTATGGGATCCCTCTGCAAAAGAAAAAGTAAGAGTCCGTATTCAAGTGGAGGGTGATCCGGATACCCAAAGAAAACCGGAACATGTTTGTTGCGAGGAAATAAAATCTGCCATATTACTAATTGTTAAGCACGCAATTGGGGTTAAAAGAGATTCCCTGTTTACTGAAACAGCGCGGCTTTTTGGTTGGAAAAGAAGTGGACCAATAGTAGATTCAGTTGTTTCAAAATCCTATAAAGATCTTTTAAAAGAAAAAAGAATAATAGCCAATGAGGAAGATTTAGTGTCTTTGACAAAGGAATAATCCTGAAAATGCCAGAGACAGGAAATAGGATTTAGAGAGAAAGACCATGACCAGCCAAAGTCAATATAAGGTTAGCGCATCTTCCTTCTATAACCTTTCAAAATGCCACCGCCGTGTTTATTTAGATCTATATGGTAACCCAGAAGAAAAGGGCGAATATTCTGACTTCTTACAGCTATTATGGGAAAAAGGAGTGCAGATAGAACAAGAAATTATAGACAAGATACGTAAAGGAAAAGATATCGTTAGCGTACGGGGGCTCGCCAGTCAAGATACTTTTGAAGAAACAATTAAATTAATGAAAGCCGGTGTGCCCTTAATATATCAAGGTGTGCTAATAAAAGGAGACCATATAGGGCGGCCAGATATCTTAGAAAAGATTGACGAAGCTTCAGATTTTGGGTCTTATTGCTACATACCATGCGATATTAAGTCAGGCAGGGCCACAGTAGATAAAGAAAGCGATGATGTTAAAGAGCATTATGCTAACCAAATACTTTTTTACATAGAACTTCTCGAAGCAATTCAGGGTAAAAAACCCATCATCGGTAAGATAATTGATATAGAAGGCATGGAAACCAGTTTTATGGCAAGTGATTATGAAGCTGATTATCAGGGAAACAAAGCTATTATAGAGTCTATTGTTTATAATAAAAAAGAACCGGAGCCTTTAATCGGAGGAGGCTGTAGAGACTGCGTATGGTCTGCTTCTTGTTTAAAATGGGCGGTGTCAAAACGTGATCCGACTCTATTATTTAAACTTGGAAAGCAAAAATACGGGCTCCGAGAAAAAGGTGTAAGAACCATAGAAGATTTAACCAAGATTAATATACCAGATTTTCTTACAGCAAAAAACAAAATATATAGAGTTGGTGAAAAAACATTGCAACAATGGAAAAGAAGGGCAAGCGTATGGATAAACAATACCCCTGTAGTGCATACAAAACCCACACTGAAAAATGCAAAGAAAGAAATTTATTATGATATTGAGGATGACCCTTCAATAGATCATGTTTATTTACATGGTTTTATAACGGTTGAGAATGGTAAAAAAGGAAAATATGAAAGCATAGTAGCCCCGGATAGAAAAGATGAAGAGGGGGCCGCAAAAAAACTTTGGGAGTATATTGAGTCGCTTTCTGAAGATGATGTAATATATCATTATGGATCATATGAAAAAACCAAGGCAAATAGGTTAAAAGAAAAATATGGCTTATCTGAATCGGTTATGGAGAAGTTCGACAAGCTTAGGGTTGATCTTTATAGAGTATTAGAGTCGAGCTCCGACTGGCCCACTTCTTCGTACGGGATAAAATCTATTGCTAAACATCTTGGATTTAAATGGACAGCAGAGGATGCATCCGGGGCTAATTCAATAGCATGGTATAACGATTATCGTAAGGAT
>CAIJMQ010000041.1 GCA_903821905.1 uncultured bacterium | reverse complement strand
GCCTGTTGTAGCAATACCTATACCGATAACATTATTCGGGCTAAAATTTTTATTTTTACGAGCGCTGAATAAAACTTCTTTTATAGAACTTTCCATTCCATTCAGCCAATCACGGGGATTTTGTCTTGCTACACTCGAATCTTTAAAATCAGTAATAACACCGCGGTCGCCGGATTTGTAATCGGCAACATGAGATGCAATTTCGCCTCCGTTTGAAACATCTATCAATAATGCTCTAACAGAGTTTGTCCCGAAATCCAATCCGATAGTAAATTTTCTCATTTTTATTCACTCAAAATAATAGGTCCGTTTTTCATTATGGCAACCGTATGTTCAAAATGGCAAGATAGAGAACCGTCCAACGTGACAGCAGTCCATCCATCGTTTAGCACTTTTACCTCCCAAGTGCCTTGACTTACCATGGGTTCAATAGCAAGAACCATTCCTTCTCTTAAAATGGGTCCCGTATGAGGTTCGCCAAAATTAGGAACCTGCGGTTCTTCGTGAAGACTTGTTCCTATGCCATGCCCAACAAAATCTCTTATCACACCATAACCGGCATCTTCCACAAAAGATTGTATTGCCCAAGAGATATCAAACAGATGATTACCATCTCTGCCTTGTTCTATCCCCAGATAAAGCGCTTTTTCGGTAACTTCAATAAGTCTTTTTGTCTCGCTGTCTATTTCCCCGACAGGACAAGTAACTGCTGCATCGCCATAATAACCTTTAAATTTTACGCCTAAATCTATACTAATTATGTCTCCATTCTTCAATATTCTTTCTTTAGAGGGTATACCATGCACAACTTCTTCATTTATTGATGTACATATACAAGAAGTATATCCTTTGTAACCTTTAAAAGCAGGCACAGCACCTGTTTTATATATTAAATCTTCGGCTATTAGTTCCAAATCTTTTGTGCTTATTCCGGGTTTGACAGCTGCTTTTAATGATTTCAAAATTCTGGCAACTATTTTATTTGTTTCACGAAGAATTTTGATTTCTTCTACTGACCTAATTGGTATCACTTTTCTCCGTAGTAGTATTATCCTGTTCCAGATTGTTCAAATAAGATTCATCCACCAGAACTTCGCGGGGTTTAACGCCTTGAGGTGGCCCTATTATCCCCTGTTTTTCCATAAGGTCAATGAGTCTGCCTGCTCTTGCGTATCCTATGCTCATTCTCCTCTGAAGATGTGAAGCAGAAGCCTGACCACTTGCTAAAATTACTTTCACTGCTTCTTTAAATAGCGGGTCTCTTTCGGCGGGTAAAACAGTATCTTCTTTCTTTCCTGTATCAAGTTTGAAATCAATCTCACCAAAATCAGGCCTGCCCATTTTTTCAAGATACTTCACAATTCTCTCAATCTCTTCTTCGGTAACCAAAGAGCTCTGCACACGAATAGGTTTCCCACCAGCTGGCAGATAAAGCATATCGCCTTTGCCGAGAAGTTTCTCGGCTCCCATTGAATCAAGAACAGTCCTCGAGTCAACCCTAGAGGAAACCTGGAAAGACATGCGATAAGGAAAGTTTGCTTTTATTATACCCGTTATTACGTCTACAGATGGCCTCTGAGTTGCCAATACCAGATGAATTCCTGCGGCTCTGGAAAGTTGAGCCAACCTCATAATCATCTCTTCAATCTTCCTTGACGCTACAGTCATAAGGTCAGCTAACTCATCTATTACAACTACAATATATGGCAGTTTTTCATCTACATTCCCTTCTTTTTCCATCTTCTCGTTAAATTTTTCGATGTGTCTTACTCCTAACTCTGCAAGTTTCCCGTATCTTGTTTCCATCTCTTCAACTATCCACTGTAATGCAGATACTGCTTCCTTTGCCATTGTTACTATCGGCGCAAATAAATGCGGTATTTGTGAGAAAGGAGCAAGCTCCACCATCTTTGGGTCTATGAGGAGAAACTTGACCTCATGAGGATAAGCATTGAACAGTATAGAAGAGATTAGAGAATGTAAATAGACGGTTTTCCCTGAACCTGTAGTTCCTGCAATCAAGAGATGCGGCATACCTTTTAAATCAGCAACCAGAGGATTACCTCTAATATCTTTACCCAAGGCAACTGCAAGTTTTGACTTTGCGCTCAAATCCGAAAATTCTTTAGATTCAAGAATTTCCTTCAAATAGACAAGCCGAGCATTTGGGTTTGGTATTTCAACTCCCATTACAGCTTTGCCGGGGATAGGAGCAACAATTCTCACTGAACGTGCGCGAAGTGCTAAAGCAATATCATCTGACAAAGAAACAATACTCTGTACCTTAACACCTACTCCCGGCTCAACTTCATAGGAAGTTATAACAGGTCCTTTTTGGACACTGGTCACTTTAGCTTCAATACCAAATTCTAATAGCGCCTGTTCCAATTTTCTGGAGTTATTATGAATATAAGAATCGTCTGTCAATTTCTCTTCCGGCGGGTCATTAAGCAAAGAAATGGGAGGAAGAGGGAATAAAGAAGCATCCACTTCGCGTTCTTCTTCTATTGGAAATAGAGTAAGAGGACTCTTTTCACTATCTTTCACCCGATGAACTGCAGGTATAGGAGTTTTTTTAGTTTCTAGAGCAGTAATTTCAGGAATAGGTTCGGAAAGCTTTTCCTCATCCAATACTTCATCGGGAAGATCAACAGGCTCTGAAATTTTAGGTTTTAATAAAGCAGGTAGTTTAATTTTTTTCTTTGGTAATTTCATCATTGTATAACTCTTTAATCGTCTGATTCTCTGAAGGATAAAGAAAGAAAAACTTTCATAGGAAGATATGAGGACTAAACCCAAAAGAAAAGCAATGGTTGTGATTATATATGTACCTACTGTACCGAAAGACCCAAGCAGTATAATAGACAACAAATTCCCTATTATTCCTCCTGCAAGGTTACCTTTACCCTTTTCAAACAAACCTTTAAGAATAAAACTCCCTAAACCCGTAAGAGAGAAAAAAATAAGTAAAGAGATGAGAACTATAATACAACCGGTTATTTTGGGGCGGATGGGAGTTTCATAACGCGGATAAAAATGAAGGACTGCCAAACCAAAACCAACAAGAACTAACAAATAAGACACAACTCCAAATAAGGAATACAACAAAAAACCCAACCAAGCCCCTACTATACCTATAAGATTGTATGGCGGATGATTAGCCGGGGTTTGCAAGAAACTTAAATCAGCGGGAGAAAAAGAAATTAAGCTTAAAAGTACTAAGATGATTATACTGAACCATATAATACTTATTATTTCCCTCTTATGCATTCAACTTTAATTTGTGAATTATTTATGCCCTGTACTTCCCCATCCTTTTTCGCCTCTTGATGTTTCGTCAAGGGAAGCTTCATTTACCTTTACACAAGCAACAGGCATGATTAACAGTTGCGCTATTCTCATCCCGATATCAACAGTAAAATCTTCCGCTCCGAGATTATGAAGAACAACTGCAACTTCACCTCTATAACCGGAATCAATTACTCCAGCAAGCGTATGGATTCCGTGTTTTGCGGCTAAACCGCTACGGTCTTTAACAAGGCCTACATAACCGGAAGGAACAGCTATTTTTATGCCGGTGGGTATGGTTTCTCTTGTGCCTTTTTTAATTAGACATTGCTTGACTGACCTTAAATCAAGTCCAGCATCGCCTTCGTGCTGATAGGAAGGGAGAGCAAGATTGAGTTTTTTCGCTTCTTCGGTTCTTTCTATACGTAACTCTATCACTCTTCTTTTTCCTTTCCTTGCATCGCTTTTCGGGAAAGATTTATTCTGCCCTTCTCGTCTATCTTTATAACCTTAACCTTGAACTTATCCCCTACTTTAACCACATCGTCTACGTTTTTGACAAAATTGGAATCCAATTCAGAAACGTGAACAAGTCCTTCCTGTCCCGGGAGAATTTCAACGAAAGCACCGAATTGCATAATCTTCGTCACTACTCCGTCGTATACTTCTCCTGCTTCAACTTCCTTGATATATGCTTCAACAAATTGTATTGCTCTCTTTGTGCTTTCCTTGTCTACACCGGCTATGATAACCTTATTTTTCTCATCATCAATATCTATTTTTGCTCCTGTTTCTGCGATAATCTTTCTGATATTTTTCCCGCCCGGACCAATTAAGCCGCCGATTTTATCAGGTGCAATATCAAGAATAGTTATAAGAGGAGCATAAGCGGAAACTGATGCGCGAGGAGAACTGATTGTCTTATTCATTATGCTCAATATTTGCTTCCTGGCTTCTTGCGCCTGTAAAAACGCTTCTTTCAAAATATCATATTCTATGCCTCTAATTTTAACATCCATCTGAACAGCGGTAACTCCGCTGTCGGTTCCGGCAATCTTAAGGTCCATATCTCCGTACTTGTCTTCCGATCCTGCAATATCTGTAAGAAGCACGTATTTCTTGCCTTCTTTTATTACTCCTAAAGCTATTCCTGCTACTGCTTTCTTTAAAGGAACACCTGCGTCGAAACACGCCAGTGATGCTCCGCATACTGTAGCCATAGAGGAAGAACCGTTAGATTCGAGTATCTCGGATACTAACCTTATAGTATATGGGAAATTGTCCCATTCCGGCAGTACGGGTTTTAAAGCTCTCTCTGCTAAATTGCCATGACCTATATCTCTTCTGGATGGACCTCTCATCGGCTTTATCTCACCGACAGAGAATGGAGGGAAATTGTAGTGCAACATGAAAGTTTTGGAAGATTCACTTCTTAACTCATCCATCTTTTTCTCATCTTCGGCAGTACCCAATGTCGTGGTCACCAAACTTTGTGTTTCGCCTCTGGTAAAAACAGCAGAGCCGTGAGTTCGGGGCAACACACCCACTTCACATGTAATCTTTCTTATTTCATTTCTCTTTCTGCCGTCCGACCTTACTGCTTCGTTCAATATTCTCTCTCTGAATTTCTTCTGTTCTAAATTATCTAATGCTATGTTTACAAGCGCTGCAGAATGCGTCTCGCCAAATTTTTCGATGCATTCTTTTCTTAATGCTTTCATATGACTTGTTCTTTCTTTTCTAACTTCAATCTTCCTTGCTTCATCAATTTTGTGGGAAGCCATCTTTTCTATCTCTTTTTCTAATTCCTCTGGGACAGAAACAAGCTTGACATCCTTCTTTGTAACTTTCTCCTTTTTTGCCAACTGCTGAATAAGAGAAGAAATCTCACCGCATACTTTTTGTCCTAACTGCAATGCTTCAAGAATAATCTCCTCTTTTAATTCCTTTACACTACCCTCTACCATTGAGATGCTGTCTTCCCATCCGCAAACAACTAAATCTAATCCCCCCTCATCTACTTCCTTATAGGTGGGATTAACAATCAATTTATCATTTACTCTGCCTATTCTAATTGCTCCAATTGGAGAAGGAAACGGTATATCAGAAATTGCCAGGGCTGCTGAAGCACCAATGATGCCCAACACATCGGGGTCCGTATCCTCATCGGCAGAAAGAGCGGTAGATACAATCTGCACCTCTTCCATATAACCTTCCGAGAAAAGAGGTCGTAAGGGTCTGTCTATCATTCTTGATGTTACTATCTCTTTTTCCGAGGGACGGCCTTCACGCTTGAAAAAACCGCCCGGGATTTTTCCCGCGGCATAGGTCATTTCCCTGTATTCAACTAACAAAGGGAAATACGGAGGAATTTCATTTAATGCTCTTGATACAACAGTAGTCAGGACTACAGTATCGCCATACCTGACAGTTACTGCACCGTCTGCCTGTTTTGCTAATTTGCCTGTTTCAATAATAAGCTTCTTTTCTCCTATCTTCATTTCCACAACTGAACTCATATCATTTACTCCTTTTCTTTTTACTTATAGTTTTCTATTTCTTTTTTTATATTCTCAATAAATTCCTCTATACCGATTTTCCCTTTGTCTCCTTCCTTTCTTTTTCTTATAGAAAGTGTTTTCTCTTTCTCCTCATTTTTACCCAATACCACTATGTATGGAATTTTCTCTTTTTCTGCTTCTCTAATCTTATAGCCCAAGGTTTCATTCTTAGAATTTAATTCAACTCTTATTCCTTCGGCTTTAATCTTTGAACATATTTCCTCAGCATAGGGAAAATTATCTTCAGAGATTGGCAGAATCTTAACTTGAACTGGAGAAAGCCATACAGGAAAAGCTCCGCCATAGTTCTCTACCAGTAATGCAAAAAAACGTTCCATTGAACCATATAATGCCCGATGAATCATATATGGGCGCTCTTGTTTGCCGGCTTTACTGATATAAGTCAAGTCAAACTTCTCCGAAAGATTAAAATCAAACTGTATTGTAGACCCCTGCCAAGCTCTACCCAAAGCATCATAATATTTCATATCTATTTTGGGACCGTAAAAAACAGCTTCTCCTTCCATACGTTTATAAGGTAAACCTTGAGATTCAAGGGCAGATATTAAAGCTTCTTCTGCCTTCTTCCAATTTTCATCGCTGCCGGCATATTTATCGGGAGTAGCTGGATCTCGAACACTCAACTCCATTGATGGTTCAGAGAGATTGAATACCTTTATGAATGACAAACAAAATTTCAATGTCCTTGTTATCTCTTCAACTATCTGGTCCGGCGGACAAAAGATATGTGCATCGTCTTGTGTAAAACCTCTTACACGCGACAAGCCATGAAGGGTCCCTGTTCGTTCATACCGATACACTGTTCCAAGTTCCGCAAATCGTAGCGGTAAATCCCTGTAACTTCGTATACTATTTTTATAAATCATAATATGGAAAGGACAGTTCATCGGCTTCATATAATATTGCACTTCATCTATTTCAATCGGTGAATACATACCGTCTTTGTACCATTGCAGATGACCGCTGGTTTCCCATAAAGATGACTTTCCGATATGAGGCGTGAAAACAAATTCATATCCGCCTTTCCTATGACACTGGCGCCAATAATCTTCCATTATACTTCGGATTAAAGCGCCTTTAGGATGCCATAGTATAAGACCGGTTCCAACATCTGGATTTGTACTGAACAGGTCAAGTTCTTTGCCTAGTTTACGATGATCGCGTTTATCGGCTTCTTCCAATTTCTGTAAATAATCTTTCAACTCTTCTTCTTTGTAAAATGCTGTACCGTATATCCTCTGGAGCATTGGATTCTTTTCACTGCCTCTCCAATATGCACCGGAAATTCTAAGCAATTTAAAGGATTTAATCTTCCCCGTTGATTCAATGTGTGGTCCTCTACAAAGGTCAACAAAATCACCTGACTCATAGAGGGAAACCTTCTTGTCTTCTATTCCTTGTAAAAGCTCTACCTTATACTTTTCGCCATTCGCTTTAAAGATTTTAACGGCTTCTTCTTTGGTAACTTCTTTTCTTACGAAAGGATAATCTTTATTGATAATCTCCTGCATCTTCTTTTCAATCTTGGCAAGGTCTTCAGGAACGAACCTGTGGGATGTGTCAAAATCGTAATAAAAACCGTCTTCAATAGCAGGACCTATACCGAATTTTACTTCTGGGTAGAGTTCCTTCACAGCATAGGCAAGAACATGCGAAGTGCTATGTCTGTATGTCTCTAAGGAGAGATTTTGCGGCTTCTGTTCCATAAAAACCTAACGGCCAATATTTTTATTGGCTGACTTTTTATCCTTTTTAGTTAGTGGGCGATAGAGGATTTGAACCTCTGACCCCCACGATGTCAACGTGGTACTCTAACCAACTGAGCTAATCGCCCAAATTTAGTTAACTACAAGTTAACCAAACTGGTGCCGGAAGCCGGATTTGAACCGGCACGGACTTTAAGGTCCATGGGATTTTAAATCCCAGGCGTCTACCAATTCCGCCATCCCGGCAGCTAAGGTTAAATTATATAACAATCTTAACGGAATTTACAATGAGATGGTATCTACAGGGAGACATAGACCTAATGGAGGCGTGGGTGGGATTTGCACCCACGCATAACGGTTTTGCAGACCGCTCCCTTGCTACTTGGGTACCACGCCAATTTTTGTTAGCCTGTTAGCAAATGTGCCGTTTTTCACCCGTTAACTCGTTAACTGGCTAACATAAGTTTATTTTTTATAGCGAATATCTTCTACGGGAAGAAGAATCAGATAGATGTTATCTGAAAGAGGTCCTGGCCCACCTAATCCTAATGGATAAGCATCAGCATAGGCTTTATCAAAATCTGTAGCACCATCATCAATCCTATTTGGGCCTACAGAAAATACTATACAGGAATCGGCTACAGTACCACTATCATTGCAGGAATAGTATCTATAAATATTATCACTATCAAAAGCATCTTTAAGGGCTGTATCTAAGTATCCTTCTTCAGCTAATTTATAAAGTCCCTTCTCAACCGTAGGATAACTATTCATAGGGAATGTACTGTATTCCGTATAATAATCCATTAGTGCAAGTTCTATGGTTTTAAGTTCTGAAATTGCCTTCGCTTTTCTTGCTCTGGTTCTCGCTTTGCCCAAAGTTGGAAAAACCATCCCAGCAAGAAAAGTAATAATAGCAATAATAACGAGAAGCTCCAGCAGAGTGAAACCATTTCTTCTATTTTTCATAAAAGTTAATCCTCTCTTTTCTGTTTTCCCTTATCCTCAGAATATCCGCTTCCGTATTGGTGTGGTGTAATAGAAATAACAACTGTTGATTGAGTCATGCCTTGTAAAATATTTATAACGCAGGTTTCTTTTTCTTTTTCGTATGTAAGAGTTTTCTGCCCATATTCTACAATATTTACAAATCGCCACCCAGCATTAGGCATTTCTTGCTTAAAAAACATAATAATCTCTTCAGGAGAAATCGTAGTAATGTACTTCAGAACTCCTAAACGGCTGAGTTTATCTTCAAAAACATAAGAATTTTGATAATCAAAACGAAAAGTTTCAGGTACAGGGATATCATTAAACCTTAGTGCTGTAGAAGGAGAAATTTCTCTCGTTGCTTCTCTTCCTTTATATGACATGGGAGCGACACATCCTACCAAAATAAGAGTAAACAAACTCAGGGAAATCAATCCTATTAAATCCCATCTTTTCATACACCTATCTCCTTGGGTTTTAATTTTAGCACAACAAGTAAAAATCTCAAAACACTTCCTTATTCGGGATTATGCTTTTTATTTTAAACAATCCTTTTATTTAGAAGAAGGGATAAAGATTTTTGGAAAAGGCGTATTTTCGTCGGCAATAGCTACTACTTTTAGTCCAACTCCTTTTATAAAATTTAACTTAATTTCTACTTTTAATTTCTTCTACTAACTTATTGAAATCCTTTGTTTCTTTTTGCACCTGCTTAACGAAACTGTTGTCTTCAATTTTACCAATTGCAGCTTCCATTTCAGCGGCATTTCTATATGTAATTTTTCGGAACGGGTTGTCAAAATCTTTTTTCCTAGATATGTAAACTTGGTCACAAATATATTTTTGAATCTGAACTGCCCTATTTAAAGCCAATTCCCATTGGTTATAGTTAGGATTATTCGTTCTAAGTAGCTCGCAAAGTACTGCAAAGGAATGTTTTTGTTTTTCCAGAGGATATTTATCCCAGAGAGTGTTATATCTATCATGAATTTTTTCCCAAGTTGAGAGTTTACCCGAACCAATATCTAAGCGCAGTTTATCAACATCTCTTCTAGATACAATCTGTCCGCCAAGGTTCACCCATTCTATCTCGCGGGTACAACTTAATGCTTTACACATTGATGAAACTGTTACTTTGGGATTTGCTTTCATATAAGCCAAGAGATTCTTTACAGCATAATAATGTAACATGTCGCGGTAAGCATGATATGCTTGATATATTTTGAGAATTACCACCTTACGTTTTGATTTTTCCATGTTTTCGCCCAAAACTTCAAAACTGTTTACCTCTTCTTCTGTCCCTGAAAAAATTTCGCGCCCATACTGCGCAAGCTCATGCTCACTTCTACCTTCAACCCCCATATCTTGTTTTCTTAAGTTGGCTTTTGCAATCCATATTTCCAATAACCCAAGAGCATTTAATATTTCTTCTATTGTATCCGGAGCCAGGAAATCAAATTCGATATTCTGAACTTTTCTCTTACGTTTATCGCGACTCTGAAACTTCCACATATTTCTTGCTAAAGCATACATATTATGCAACCACCAAAAAGCAGGTATTACTTCTAACTGGTCTTTTGAAGTGTCATTGTTAATAAGTGAAAAGGGCAGCAGAACATCAAGCTCTGACGGATAATCTGCCTTCGAGAGTAACACAAAAGAAGCAAACCTGCAGGAATGTTTAATGCTTGTGCATAATCCGGGCCAGAATCCCCTACCCGCCTGGACTTCGTTATCATTTGCTCTGCTGTTGTGATTCGAGCCGATTGTAGCTCCAGCAGCTATGTTGCTTTGCCCCATAACCAGCGACGCAATAAGAAACGAATTGTTGTGGTGTTGTTCATGTGCCGGGAATATAAGATTATTTAGCACCTCACAGCATGAAATGGTTGAGTTATCTCCAAGAAATGAGTTAAATAGCCAAGCTCCATATTTCAGATTTGAATTATTACCTAAAATAAACCTAAGTGCTTTACAGCCATAAAAAACATTGCATCCGAAACCGATAATGCCGTTTACCAGTTCGACACCTTCACCGATTTGAGTAGGTTCTTCTTCCGAAGAATTAACGGTGAGGTTTTTAAGTTTGTTGGCGCCTTTGATATAACAGTGCTCTCCTACCTTGACATCTTTTAAAATACGGGAATTCTTGATGACACATTGACTGCCAACCGTACCGTAAACACCGCGACGAGAATCGAAACTATTTTGAGTAATCTCTTTTAGTTTCTTTTGCAATGTTTTATCATCGCGATATTTTGCCCAGAGATACGCATCGGCAGATATCATTCCGTCAAAAGGCAGGACTTTTCGGGAGCCGCCTTCATTCATCAAACTGAGCCATGCTCTGACTTCTTCCTTTTCACCTTTCTTTATAATTCCGTTTCCGAACTTTGCATAATTTGTCGTATGCATTTCGTCTATATTAAATAGGATAGAACGCTCACCGATAATATAGTGTGCAAGATAATGCACATTATGAATTGCAACATCGTTACCTATGTCGCAGGAGATTATGACACTGTTAGTGATACCGACAGGTAGTTGTAAATCATGATGCTGGAGAATGGTATTACTTATATTGCCAATCCGAACGAGTCCGACAAATTTCGTATTTTTTATTTGACAGGGATTAAACCGATCTGTGACAAATACCCCATCCCAATTATCGGAAGTATTGTTGTTTTCTATGAGTTCCCCAATCTCATCTTTTTTAAGATGCCTGTATTGTATCTTGGGTAATAATTTTTGCGATTGATTTTTACGAAGATAATATTCATCTTTCCCTTTAGGCAGGTATTTCTTCGGAATAAAATTCCTGCCTAAACTCTTTGCCGACAAAATCGATACGTTATCCATATTAATAGAAATTATATAGAGATTTTATACTTCATACAACACTTGACACTCTATTCTTTCAACTTTCCCCGGTGGATTTTAGTTCCTTCTTTAATACAGTATTTTTCAGCAAAACCAGCTTTAACCTCAACAACATATTTTGCAGGGAAATTTGAAGTATAGAGCTGGTCAGACATTGGTGTGGTTTGTTTTGCAATATTTACTATACGATAATCTTTGTCTACAAAAATCATATCAAGCGAAGTCGGCGTATTATGCATCCAAAAAGTACGAGGTTTTACATCTTGAAACACAAACAACATTCCACTTGAGAAATCCAATAACTCTCTATACATCAGTCCTTTCTCTCTTGTATCTGGCGTTTCTGCAATTTCGATATCTATAGAAGTAATTTTAGAACCGTTGGTTTGCAGAAAATATAGTTTGGCATCTTTACGTATGGAAACATCTATTTGCTGGGCATAAGATTCACAAACAACCAAATATAAAAATATTGATATCAGCAAAAATTTTGGAATATAGAATAATACTTTATTCCTACACATAATAAATTTGTTTTACCAAGTCATTGCTACGTTTTTCTTTGTCCTTTGGGAACTTGCTTTAGTATATTCCTGAAATTCTATATCTATTCCGTCGGGGTCTTTGACCCAGAATTGATAAGAGTTATCCGAACCCAAACTGATTTCATTGGTCTTAATCTTTTTGGAATCCAGCATCTTTTTCAACCCCTTGATATCTTCGACTTCAAAACAAATATGCAGCATCTTCGAATGGGTATTTTCTGTTTTCTTGTTTTCAAATACCTCGATAAAATTATCATTACTTATTTTAAAATAGAACCCTGATACTCTGCCTTCTTTTATGAAATCAAATATCTTTTCGAATCCCAGCAAATCACAGTAAAAATGCTTCGTTGCTTCAAGGTCTTTCGACAATATGCAAATATGTCCTATCGATTTTACCTTCATATTAACCTCCCTTGATTTATTATATTTTTGAATCCCTAAATTCTTGAGCCGAATACAATTTTCCGCTTGGCCCGTTATCGTCGAGCAATACTGGAATCAAAGCTCCCGGCAGAACTGTTTCCACCTCATGGTCAGCTTTTGGGCCTCCCAAATCTGTCTTAAGCCATCCTGGATCCATGCAATTAACTAGCACATTTGTTTCTTTTAATTCCGCAGCCAAATCGCGAGTATATTTATCTACTGCAGCTTTTGAAACGCTATATGGCGCAAGATTGGGAGTATCTTTTATTCCGGAGGTTACATTTATAATTCTGCCATATCCTCGTTTTTTCATGTCCGGAGCAAAAGCATTACATAAAGCAATCATAGCAAAAAGATTAACCTGAAATGTCTCTAACCATTCCTGTTTCGTAATTTCCCATACCGGCTTCCATTTATTCATAATAGCAGCGTTATTATAAAGGATATCCAAACTAATCGAACCCGTTTTTACGCCTTTTATTACCGAATTGACTCCTTCTTCCGTTGCCAAATCGCCGACTACAAAATGAACTTTCACTTTATATTTACTCAACATATTAAGAGTATTATTCAAATGCGCTTTTTCTCTGCCGTGAACAATAATATTACATTTCCTTTCAGCAAGACCAATAGCTACTTGCTGCCCAATCCCCCGGCTTGAACCTGTAATTAGAGCCCATTTACCTTCCAACGATTTCATTGTGTCTCCTTAACTTTTAATTAATTGTAATTTCTTAATAATATTCTTAGTAAGATTTTCTATCGTCTTTAATCCTATTTTGTCTTTTTTAGCTTCCCCCACTATTGTTGCTCCGGAATGGCAATAATATGGACCGTCATTGATAACGAACATATCCTGTTGAAGAAAAAACGCATGCATACACTGGAGTGTCAACTCCTGCCCACCGTTTCTGAAAGCTCCAGTCGCAATCCCCGCACCAATCTTATCGCTCATTTTATAATCATTACCCATCCTTAACGGAAGTGTTCTATCCATCATTGTTTTCAACTGCCCTGTAACCGAACCCAAATATACTGGCGAAGCCAATATCAAACAATCACATGTTTGCATCGCTTTTAAAATATTCTTCATATCATCTTTCTGTATGCATTTCCCTTTTTTATCGCAAGAATAACAAGCCTTACAGCCATATATTGTTTTACCTGACAGACTAATATATTCAGTATCGCATCCCGCATTCTTCAATAGGTTCAAGGTATAATTCGCCGCATAATAAGTATTGCCATTTTTTCTGGGACTTCCGTTAATGCCGAGTATTTTCACTTTAATCTCCGATATAAATGATTCTCGCTAACATCCTTAATTTTTACCAATTTAGTGGATTTCCTTTATAGTCAATATAAATCACATCATCAGTTTGCCATTTTTTCGTAGCCAATTTAAAAATGCCTTCAGCAGATTCATCTGGAGATATATCCGCTTCCTTCCCACCCATTTCCGTACGCATCCAACCTGGATGAACAGTCAAAATTTTAAAACCCTTTGGACCTAGATAGTTCTGTAAAAGTTTTGACTGCATATTCAAAGCAGTCTTCGACATGCAATAAGCAAACTCTTTGTTCCGCCGGCAATCTTTGATACTACCTGCTTCGGAAGAAATATTGATTATCATTTTGCTCAGCCCTTTTTCTAATAACGGAAGAAACTGCTGTGTTACACGTAGTGGTCCGAAAGTATTCACATCCATTGTGCCTGCTAAATATTTATCACTAAGGTCAATCTCTTCTAATGACATAGTTTTACTCTCAAGATAAACAGCAGCATTATTGATAAGTATATCAACTGAAGAAACTTTTTTTGCAACTTGTTGAGCTGCTCTGCGTACAGAATCCATATCTGTAACATCGATAGGAACAACCGTCAACATTTTGGGAAATTCTTTTATGAGTGACGAGAAATCAGACGAAGGTTTATATGCACCGGCAAAAACCTGAAAACCGCTTTTCAAAAATTTATTGGTAAGTGAAAACCCTAAACCTTTATCTGCTCCGGAAACAAAAACTTTTCCTGCCATTATTACCTCACATTGCTATTGTAAGCCTATATCAATTAATACGATATATTCCACCAGACACTTTTGGCAAATTCAGAACAATATTGTTGTCTTTATGGGTAAATGCTTTATCTATACCATAGAGTGTTTTAGGTATAGCAGTAATTAAACCTTTGGGCAATATAATTTCAACCTTAGAGGCAGAAGGATTGACTGCTATTAAAATATCTTCCTCGCCTTTAGTGCGCCTGTAAACGAAAGGATATTTCCCGTTTTCGGCATAGACCGGTACAAAATCACCGTCGGCACAAAGCGCAGGATGCCCTTTACGCAATGCTATAATCTTCTTCACGCGGTTTAGAAGAGAATCATTATCAGATTCCTGATTAGCCACATTAGGTCGGTCTTTCTTAGAATCTATTGGCAGATAAAGTTCATCTTTAGATGCAGTAGAAAAGCCTGCATTACGGGAATTATCCCATTGCATAGGCGTACGAACTGCAGTACGCCCAAAACCACCTTCCTTTGAAGGTAAACCATGCACTGTCTGCATGCCGATTTCATCACCATAGTAGATAAACGGAACACCCGGCATAGTTAAGATAAACAAGAATGCTAGAGCCAAATCATCGCTATTACGTCCGTCGCCCAGACGCGGCACCATATCATGATTACCGGTAACAAGTGCAATAAAACCTTTTTCTTTCGTCTTTGTATAATATGCCAAATATTCGTCCACGAACTGACGGATATTGCCATGACCGTTTCTGTCGAAGAAACTGAAACCATATTTGTCGGCTCCGGCTTGTCCGGCAGCATTCTTACGGAACAGCGATATATACCCCGGAGATGCAAAATGCAAAAGGAAATCCATATGGAAACCACCTTCTACAATAGTCACGGCAGGATTACTCCACTCCGATACAAGCACAGCCTCCGGATAATCACGGTCAAGCCAAGTACGTACCCCACGCCAAAATTCAGCAGTTTTCTTACCTCCTATATCATTTTTAACTAATGCACCAGCCATATCCACACGAAAACCGCTTGCACCCATATCCATCCAAAACTTCATTATATTTCTAACTTCCTGACGCACACGTTTGGGACCAGGTGCATCTACCGACTGTTGCCAAGGATGGTTCGGGTCAGGATTAGCAAAACCATAGTTTAAGGCAGGTTGACAGGAAAAGAAGTTAGCAACATAACAAGCATCTCTTTGGACAAAACCGCTTACAAGCCGCAATCCTGGTACATCCCACACCCATACACTATCCGTCCATATAAACAAATCACTGTATTCATTTCGCTCAGATTTGGATGATGCTTTGAACCACGGGTGCTGCATAGATGTATATGTCACCACCAAGTCAAGCAGAATGCGAATATCGCGTTTACGTGCCTCAACGAATAGCCGACGCAGATCATCATTCGTGCCATAACGCGGAGCAACTTTATAATAGTCGCTAATATCATAGCCGGCATCCATAAATGTTGACTCAAAACACGGGTTGAGCCAAAGAGCATTTATACCCAGAGATTGTATATAATCCAGTTTCTTTTCAATACCCGGGATATCGCCAATACCATCACCGTTAGAATCACAGAAAGATTGAGGATAAATCTCATAGAAGACAGCTTTTTCCAGCCAAGAAGGTATATTTTTCATAAGTCCTTTAATTTAGATAGGGGGAAATAATATTTTATTGAGATATCTTTTTAGTTGCATCATAGCTTCGCCAATCAGGAAGTTTATCCAGAGTAATAATATCCTTATCATTGTAAACCGATTTTAGGGTATCTTCTCCAGCATCACGTAAATAATGACCAGTCCATACCGAAAACCATGACCACCAAGTTCCATAAGTCCGAATATTATCCGGATTTGGAAGGGTACCTGATTCCGAAAGGGCAACAAGTTTTTTGCCGTTAAATTCATTCTGTACACTTTCCCATTCAGCACTCATACTACTAGAAGGATCAGCGTATATATCAAGAGAAATTATATCTACTGTTGCATCTCCAGGATACCATTCCAAACTATTGTTAGTATAAACCCAGATGAGATTATGTAGACCGTGATAATTAGTAAAACGGTCATACATCAAATTCCAAAGTTCTTTGAAAGGTTCGGAGCCTTTAGCTCCCCACCAAAACCATCCACCTGCTGCTTCATGTAATGGCCGCCATAAAACCGGGACATCTGCATCTTGAAATTTTTTAAGTTCCTCCGCAATAACATCCATATCACTTATAAGCAGTTGATAGTTTTTAGAGTTTTTATCTGAAAGAGTTTCCTCAAGATTGAAATTTGTTGCTCTGGTATAAAAACCTAACCACCACTGTTTTTTTTCTTCTGCATTGTTAATTAATTCGGCAGGTGCATTCCAATGCCAGGAAAGACTTATAATCCCGTTGTTCTTTTTTGCCCAATCTATCCACTTTTCTACAGCACCTTCAGGCTTAGAGCCAAACTGAACACGAGAAGGAGAATAATCTACAAGGTCAAAACACGCTATTGCAGGCGATTTGCCGGTAACTGAAACTATATGTTCGATATCAGCCATATCTTGTTGCCCTGACAGAACTTTATTGCCATAGCAATCAACAAGAAATGCCAATAAAGCTTTTGCAGATGGACTTGCTTTGCTGTCAGATAATTTTACTGGTGGTTTCATAGGTAATTGAACAGTTGTTTTGTTTAGTTTTATATAATCAATATCAAACCATCCCCATCCTTTACTGATTATTACGGTATTTCGACCATTATGTAGCTTGTATTTCCCGGCTTTATGCTCGTGAAATAAACCGTCACCCTCCGGAAACATACCTGCAGTTTTTGGACCATTTACCTGAAGTTCATATCCTTTTTTTTGCCCCAAAGGAGTACGGTATGCGATAATTAATTCATATAAATCTTCATCCGCATCAAAATTGAATTCAATGTTATCGCCATCATTACGAAAACCTGAAACATAACCTTTCCCGGAAAAATCGTTCTTGGGAAATTTACTTACACCTTTAAATTGGGCATATTCTGCTTCAAGTAAAATATTACCTTCTGATTTTACAACAGATATGTTAAATAAAAAAATGCATCCAAAGCAAGCCAATATTTTAAAAACTTTTGTCGACATAATCTTTCTCTCTAATATATTACTTTTTGTGAAAACTATTTAACGCCAACCTACGGAAATCATTTCAGGCTTCAATTGTATTTTTTTGTTGGTCACGACAACGGTACAATTTTCTCTTTTAACAAGGTCAAAATAGTTGTCGCTGAAATGTGTATTCTCATCAGGTACAGTGAGGTTAATATAATATGTATATGCAGATGCATTTAAGTGAACAAGTAATTCATGTCTGCCTTTGGCAGTTATTTTTACTTCAGGTGGAATTACTTTGCGTTTTAAATCCTTGATAGCCGCAAAGAAATGCCTATTTGCAGGGAAGCACTTTCCATGTGAACGCACTGCAAGATACTGGTCATCTTTAGCTACAATTTGTTTCCCATCACCCTTCCATACAACCTGACTGAAGTTTGCGGGTACTTGAAATTTAAGCTTTTCTTCCCAAACTTTTCCTTTATCAAAAGTCCCCAATTGAATCGTAATAGTATCTTCAACTTTTTGTAATGTGTCGTTTGTTATCCACAACTCTACAGAACCGTCATCCAATGCCTTAAAAGAAGCCATCACCGGTGAATATACTCGTTTTGTATAGTAGTAACCTGCTTTTCCAAAACCGTAATAATCCATAATGCTCCAGCTAAGCACAGGCCAACAATCGTTAAACTGCCAGATAATTGAACCCGAACAATGCGGTTTTCTGCGTCTGAAATGCTCAATACCGAATTTAAGCCCTTCTGCCTGTGATATCATGCTGAAGTCAATATATTCCTTCAAATCTTTTGGCAGCCCAGTAACAGTCAGCATAAGATTATCACCCTTATTCTTAGGATTGTCTTTATTATGATGATCCATGGAAGGGCTGTGATGATAAAGCTGATCAGCTGGAACGCACCGGCGCAAAGTTTCATAAACAGGAGAAGCATGCATTCCGAACTCGCTTATAAAACGTCCCATGTCTTCTGCATAGTGAATAAACGAAACATCTTCGGGAGTCGGACCGGATGGACGATTATTTCTAATTTTTTCCCAATCTTCATCTTTTATTGGAGAACCATGCCATACATACCAGTCATGTACATCGCCTTCATCCATACTGTTAGGCTGTGCACCGCCCCAAGGGCTGCCTGGCCAGTAAGGAACATATCCGTCTAGTTCCTGTACTATCTCAGGTATAATTTTGTCATAATACAACAAACCGGGGAGTGGATTATTATGTTTCTGAAACATCGCCACTCTGTGATGAATCATCTGATTTTCATTATTACCACACCAAAGCGCCATACAAGGATGACTTCGCAAACGCTCCACTTGATAACGAACTTCCGCACGTATTTCCCCTACAAAGACTGTGTTATCTTCGGGATAAGGTGCACACGCAAACATGAAATCCTGCCATATCAATAATCCCATCCGGTCACATATTTCATAAAAAGCATCATGTTCATATATTCCACCACCCCAAACACGAAGCATATTCATATTGGCATTACATGCCGCAGCCAAAAGCTGTTCATAACGCTTTGCTGTCAACGAACCTACAAAAGAATCCGCAGGAATCCAGTTAGCGCCCTTTGCAAAGATTGCTACTCCATTTAAAACAAAACGGAAGAACCGTGTTCCTTTTCCTTCTGTGTCAGATGATTGGTCTAATTCCAATGTGCGAATACCAACCTTTTGTTCTATTTTTTCTAATTCTTTATTGTCTTTTAAGAGTTCCACTTTAAGTGTATACAGATAGGGTTTTCCCAAATCATGTGTCCACCACAACTTTGGTTGTTTTATAGATATAGATTCTTTTTTAACAACATCTTTTTCGCTGCCACTTAAAGTAATGGTTTTCTCGAAAATTTTTTTTGCGTCATCCGGAGATATAAGTGTTATCGCAACTTCTAAAGGTTCATTCCCTGCAAAACGCTCGACTTCCACCTTAACAGAAACAATCGCATTATCTTTTTTCTGATTGATCTCATCCGTTGCGAAATGTACAGCCTTAATTGTAGCTTGGTGTTCGCGTTTAAGCTCAACGGAACGCCATATACCTATTGTTGGAAGATGTGGACCCCAATCCCAACCATAACCAAATTGGGCTTTACGCATAACGTTGCGTTTCTCCTGCTGTTTTCTAGGGGGACCCCATACAGGCGCTTGAACCTCTTTAACATGTTCAAGAGGCGGCTGGAAACACAACGCTAAAGTGTTTGTTCCGTTTGTACGTATATGTTTACTCACATCAAAAACTGCAGGCCTAAACATATTTTCATGTGTACCCAATTTCTCCCCGTTAAGCCAAACAGTTGCATATGTATCCAATCCGTGAAAAATTAATAGTAGCCGCTCGTCCAACTGCAAAGCACTTCGCTTATACATAAACTGATTGCGATACCACCATTCGCGTTCTTCCATCCAAAAACAATCCAATTCATTTTTATCATAGAAAGGATCTTTTATCTTTCCGGCTTTAATCAGTGCCTTATGAACATCCCCCGGCACTTCAACATCAATCCACTCTTTCATTAAAAACTGTTCTTTAAAAGCACCCTGTTTGGCACCTTCGCCCGGCTTAAAATCTTTTAGCTTCCAACTATCAAACATAGTTTCTCCTTTTTATGAAATACTTATTATTTTTCAATCAGTATTTCTGCAGCAATTTTAATAATTTTTCATCAAGCATATGCCCGTGCCAATCTTTATAGGTCACATCATCTCGCCAAGAATCAAGAACGCCGAAAGCTCCGCGGAAATTCCAGAGAGCATATCCGATTTGTTTTTCCTTGAGTATTTCAAGCACATCTTCAAACCATGCAAGAAAAATCTTGTGAGGTGTCTTAGTAAAACATCCGCATTCACCGCAATGAACACCGATACCTTTTTCAAAAAGTTTAGCCCAGTCTTCATAGTGTTGTTTCAAGCGATGTCTGTCCCATGTTTCTCCATAATGGTCTGCACCAGGCCAAACAGGTTTGGGGAATTTATCTCCTCCGGCCCAACGTGCCTTATAATGACTAATGCCCATCGGCAAATAACCTCTGCAACTCTGTGCTATCTTAAGGTCTGCAAGTTCTGGTGAAGGGTCATTCCCACAAGAAAGACCGTCCGCAATAATCAATCGCTTAGAATCCACTCTTCTTATTGTTTCAGTTGCTCTCTGCATAACTCTCTTATGGTCAGCTCTGGTCATTAACTCTTTTGTAGGTGTGCGCGGTTCATTGACAAGATTAAAACTAAGCTGGCTGGAAGGAATACCTTTATAACGCTTAGCGAAAATTTCCCAATGGTAACAGAAAGCATCAAGCGGCTTTTTGTCCTTCCAGAGGTTAAATGATTTTTGCGTGGGATGATTTACAGAATAACCCGGAGCATAATGAAAATTAAGACAAATATGAATACCAAACTTCCGACTCATTTCTACCGTTTTATCAATCTGTTTTAATACTGTCTCCTTAACCTGAAACATGTCATCTTCCTTGGTCCAAACAAGATAATTAATCGGAATTCTTGCAAAATTGAATCCCCAGTCAGCAATCCATTTAAAATCATCTTTCAACGGTATGTAATCGGCACCCGGATGATAAAAATACAGCAGATTAAATCCTCTCCAACGTGGTAAATTATTCTTTACAATTTTTGTCATAAAATCCTCGCTTTTTATTTAATTTTTTATTTTAGTTTCAAGGTGCAGATTATACAAAAAATAATGGGTATTTACTATTTACTTGCTTATATTGGAATTATCAATACCATGTAAAGCGTTAAGCATCACATCGTGAATAAAAGTATTTTCATGAACACCACTCAGCATATCCGAAAATGGCCCCTGCGAAGCTATAGGTACATCAACTGCCGTATGTCCGGTCGTAGACCAAAGAACATAAAACTTCTTGCCATCCGGCATATTAAACGGTCCATCTTCGCCAGATACTCCCGTCGAAGTCGGAGAAACAGTCATGCCTCCCGTCTCGTGGTCAGCAGTTACAATAATTAATGTATCATTATTTGAAGACACATATTCCTTAGCTATTTTAACTGCTTCATAAAAACCTACAGTATCGCCAATCGCATTAGCAGCATCATTAGAATGACTTGCACCATCAATCTGGCCGCCTTCTACCATCAGAAAAAAACCATTAGAGTTTTTCGAAAGAATATCTAACGCCTTTTGTGTCATCTGCGCTAAAGACGGAGAAAATGGACGTGCCATACCCTCATCTGCAAACAGCCCGAGTAATTTACTTGTAGAAGATGTATTAATTGATTTAAAAGAATCCGAATTGCAAACGTATATATATCCACCAGAAATAGCTTCATTAATTAGATTTCTTCCGTCATTACGCACCCCCAGCGCCGGATAACAACCAGTATCCGAAGTAGGAATAAACTCGTCTTCTCCGCCTCCAAGTAAAACATCTACACCTTCAGCTAACATCTGGGAAGCAATTTCTGTCATTGAATTTCTATCTTTTACATGTGATGCAAAAGCAGCTGGCGTTGCATGTGATATTTGCACTGTAGTAATCAAACCCACTGATTTGCCTTGTCTTTTCGCCTCTTCCAATATCGTGGAAACCGGATTAAAGTTTGCATCCATGCCGATAAAACCATTGTTTGTTTTTACACCCGTAGCCATTGCAGTAGCAGCTGCCGCTGAATCTGTTACGGAATTATCTTTAGAACTTGTACGTGACCAGCCACTGATTGGCATATTATTCATATACAATAAACTATCATTACCTGTCGTGAGTAAACTTGCCGCTTTTATATGTTCTTTTCCCATACCATCGCCAATAAACAAAATAATATTTTTTGCTTTTAAGCTATCGGGGGAAACCGATGAACAAAAACTTAATCCTAATATTACAACTAATAAAAAACTAATTTTTCTTAAAATTCTAATATTCATAATTGTAGTCATTTAAACATCTCTATATCTGCACCGAGTAACTCGCCGGAAATATCTTCCATAGTAATGATGCCGACACAATTTTTCCTGTTATCCAGCACGGATAATAAGTGTTGTTTGTTTTGAATCATAGTAGTAAGCGCAACCATGAGATTATCGGATGATTGCACATAAAGCAACGGTTTTGCCTGGCTTATAACTTGCTGTACATCACTCGTAATGGTAGGAAGAACAACTTTCATATTTACATATCCATAAATACCCTGAATGCTATCGGTACTGCTTATTGGATAACGAGTATGCCTGGAACTGTTGGCTAATGCAATAACGTTTTCGATTGTGTCGCTCTTTTTTATAAACTTCACTTTATCGTAAGGAATCATCACCTTCTCAATTGTTGTATGACTTAACCGAATGGCATTTACAATTATATTTTCCTGTTCAAGCCCTATAACTTTTCCACTCCGCGCCAGTGAAGCAAGTGTTACAATATCAGCAGTTGTGATTTGTTCCTGCTCTTTACCGTGTCCCAATTTCCTGAACATCATATCAGTCAATTTAATTAAAGGGCTAAGCACTTTCGTGATTATCTCCAACGGCTTAGCCAAATATGGAGCCAACTGGTCGCGAAACGTCAGACCAATAATTTTAGGTAATATATCTGCACCAAACAGAATAATAATTGTAAAGATTGTGGAGAATATCCATAATGCTTTTTCTCCGTAAAGTTTAACAAAAGCACCTCCAGCCACAGTCGCGCCACCGGTAAGTGCAATTGTATTCAATATAACAATCGCAGCAATCGGACGACCGATAACCCTCTTTAACCGTACCCATGCATCGGCAGACTTTGGTTGATTGCGCCGCAGACGATGCATAGTAAGAGGATTCAAACTTAGTAATATCGCTTCCGAAAGTGTACACAGAAATGAAACGATAACGGCAATTAAAGAACTAACAATTAATTTGGTAATCATAGGATTTTCTCTTCTCTGATAATTATACAGAAAAACAAAGGATTATGTTGACTGTTAGGAGCTCAAACTTTCTAATACTTTTATTTAAAAATATGTCTGTATAAAAATATTATCCCTTCCGTACCACCAAAAACCAAAATACAACCCAAAAAGCTCCCGATAGCTAAGTAAATCAGGCTCTTTCTATAGTCCATTCTTAAGGTAAAAGCAATAAAAACTGCCGAAGCCATACCACCAAAAGACGGAAGAGCTGTGATGACAATGATTCCCACATTCCCCAAAGATTTCATTATTCTCCCAAGAAGAGATTTACTGATTTTCTCCTGTGTAGGAAGTTTATTATTAATAAAAGACAAAAACTTTATCTTATCTGCCCCATATATAAATATATAATAATAGATTGGGACTTGTAATAAATCCAAAACGAAAATTAATCCAAAAACAAAGATTTTCCTCATAGATTATGTTAGAAGATATATT
>CAIJMQ010000040.1 GCA_903821905.1 uncultured bacterium | reverse complement strand
GAAAATAGGTTTTTGGTAGTTAAAATGCTTTATGCAGTTCTTCTCTGTTTTAATTGGTCAAAGAGAACAGCAAGAAGTAAAATAATGCCTCTTACTACATATTGATAAAATGTTGGAATATTTAAAAGATTCATTGCATTCTGTACGGTTCCCATAATAATCACACCAACAATAACTCCAAGTATTGTGCCGATACCTCCTGAAAGAGATACTCCGCCTAATACGCAAGCAGAAATAACATCTAACTCAAAACCCAGAGATGTGTTTGGCTGTCCGCTAGTCATTCTGGAAGCAAGTACAATACCAACAGTACCGGCAACTAAACCCTGAACCATAAAAATAATAATCTTAATTTTGTCAACATTTATACCGGCAAGTTTAGCTGCTTCTTTATTTCCACCCATTGCCAATGTGTTGCGTCCATATACTGTTCTATTAAGTAATATGGCAAAAACAACAAAACAAGCAATCATAATCCATACCGGTATCGGTACTCCTGCAAAATCATTGTTGCCAATAACATAAAACTTATCATTTGTAATTCCAACCGCTATTCCATTGGAAATGATAAAACAAAGTCCTCGGACAATCTGCATCGTGGCAAGAGTGGTTATTAGCGCATTGATCTTAAGTTTAGCTATAATCACTCCATTTAAAAAACCTACTAGTCCGCCGGCAATGATACCGAACATACCGCCTATAAAAACATTCCCGGTTTCCCTAATCATTACGGCGGCGAAGACTCCAGAAAAAGCCACAACTGCCCCAACGGAAAGGTCAAAATCACCTGATGCTAAACAAAATAGCATAGTACAGGCAACTGGCCCGACTGTAGATATTGCAAGAGATATGCCTATCATATTATCCCAGCTGAAAAAGTAGGGAACAGTTAAAGATAGGACAATGAACATAATAATATAAATAACCAATATACTCGCGTTATCCCAAACAGTTTGATATACAGGTTTTACTTTTGAATCTGTTATGCTTTTACTCACATTTGTAATCATGATAAATTTTTCTTTTTACACAATTAAACAACTGGTAATGCTAACCTGAGCAATTTTTCTTCTGTAGCCTCGTCATGTTTTAGAGATGTATGCATTTTACCTTGTCTCATCACGATAATTCTATCAGAGATACCCAAGATTTCCGGCAATTCGCTCGATACAACTACTATTCCTATGCCCTGATGAGCTAGTTGAGAAATTATTGAATAGATTTCAGATTTTGCTCCTACATCAATACCTCGTGTTGGTTCATCAAAGAGAATAACTTTAATCTTCTCGGAGAGCCAACGCGCTAAAATAACTTTTTGCTGATTACCGCCAGAAAGGTCTCTTGCCAATCTATTAATTGAGGGTGTCTTAATATTGAGCTTTTCAACAAACTGCTTAGCATTTTCATTGTCTTTCTTTTCATTTATGAAACCCAATCTAGCTATTAATCGACGTATGCTAATATTGATATTTTCCTTAACTGAACGTATAGCGATTATACCTTCTTTTTTTCGGTCTTCCGGACAGTACACTATTCCATTTTGTATTGCCTGCGATGGGTTATCGATTTTAATCTCTTTACTATGCAACTTTATTTTCCCAGTTTTTGATTTTATTGCTCCATAAATCAGCTTTAAAAGCTCTGTTCTTCCTGCTCCTACAAGACCAAATATACCTAAAACCTCTCCCTTGGAAACAGAAAAATTAACCGGCTCCGATAATCCATGTCCCATTAAATCTTCTACTTCAAGTATGGGTTCGCCGTGAGTATGGATTGAATAGTTATAAATATCTGTTATGGAACGACCTACCATTCTATTTATTAGAATATCTTGTGAAATCTTTTTAGTATCATTAAAGGTTTCAACTTTAACTCCGTCACGGAATACCGTTACCATATCACAAACCCCGAAAATTTCTTTCAATCGATGGGAAACATAAAGTATAACCCTGTCTTGTCGTTTCAATTCATTGATAATTTCAAAAAGTTTTTGCACTTCTCTATCCGATAAACTGCTGGTTGGTTCATCGAAAGCAATGACTTTGGCATCTCTAATGAGTGCTTTAGCAATTTCCAACATTTGCCGTTGAGCAATCGAAAGTGTCCCAACTTTTGCGGAAGGGTCTATATTCTCTTCTAAAATTGCTAATTGTTTTATAGCCTTATCTCGCATTCCTTTTTTATTAATAAAACCAAATTCTTCAGGCATATGTCCCAACAAGAGATTTTCAGCCACAGTCATTTCCGGAACTAAATTTAATTCTTGGTAAATTACAGCAATTCCAGCTTTTATAGCATCAGAAGTTGATTGGAAAACTTGGGATTGTCCGTTCAATCGGATAATGCCTTTGTCAGGCTGATAAAGGCCGCTTAATATTTTTAATAGTGTTGATTTCCCTGCGCCATTTTCTCCCACTAATGCATGCACAGTTCCTTCTTCAACACCAAAATTAATATCATTAAGAGCTAAAACACCTGGGAAATTCTTTGTTATTCCTTCAAATTGAAGATAGCTTATCGGCATTATGTTATATTTCTTAAATTTACTTTATTTAGGAAGTGAATCAGCTAATCCAAGTTCAGTCATAGTCTTAACATAAGTCTCACGGGTTACAATATAACCAGCGGTTAAAGTCTTCATAGGAGGTTTCTTCCCATCTTTTACCCATTCATAAAGTAATTTAGTTGTTTCATAGCCATGTCTATAAGGACTGATAGCGCTTGTAGCAAAGAAACCATTTACGCCAGGTTTCTTAAATTCGAGCAAACCAGCGCCAGCACCAAGGCCGATACCGATTGTTGTATTCCCATCAAAACCTTTGCCTTCAAGAGCGCGCACAGCGCCGATAACTGATTCTTCATTTCCACCTGCAACCAGCCATTTTTTAATAGTAGGATTTTGTGTTAAAGTAACATTAGCTCCATCCATTCCACCGGGTACATCTAATGTTTTGTTAACTGCGGTAAAAATATTATTTGCAGGGAAACCAGCTTTAATTAATGCATCTTTCTCCGCATCGGTTCTCTGTTTAATTGTTTCCAATTCATCGTGAGTAACAACCATTGCACCGGTTTCATTCATATTCCAACCGCGCTTCTTTGCTTCCTCGTAACATGCCTTGCCTATATCAAAACCAATCTGTGTTGAAGAAATTCCCATATAAGGGACATCTTCCACAGGATTGCCATCTGCGCCAACAAATCTGTCATCCACTGTGAAAACTTTCAAATTCTTGGAATTGGCTTTCTTAATAATAGCAGGTCCAAGTCGAACATCCGGAGTACAAATAACAAAGCCCTGAACCTTCTGAGTTGCCAGGTTGTCTATAGCTGTCATAACTTTTTCGCCATCAGTAGTGCCGATTTTTATTAAGTCTATACCAACTTCATCAGCGAACTTCTGGGCAAACTTCCATTCATTCTGGAACCAAAGTTCTTCGGGTTGTTTTACAAGAAAACCCAGCTTGACTTTTTGTTCAGCTGAATACCCATTAGCTATCAGAACAAACAACAAAAGAATAAAACATGCTATCTTAACTAACTTCATAACATCCTCCTTTTCCATATTTAGAAATATAATTTCTAATTTTAAATACTTTTTTTATTATATTATTTTGTTAATATTGTGATGCTATCAGAATTGAGACCTTCTGCTGTTGCAGTAAGATTTATAGTCCCACTATTTTTTGCAGATTTAACAACAACAAGGCACAATCCATGGAAAGCCTTGCGTTTATTAGCTATAAAATCTTCATGACTTATTGGATTCCCATTATCAACACCGAGAATTGAACCTGCTCCTTTGATGTTGAATATAACTTCATTGTCAGCATTAGGACAAACATTACCTTTTTCGTCGACAATTTTTACAGTAATATAAGATAAGTCATATCCTCCACTTTCAATCTCCGTTCTGTCTGCTGATAAAACAAAGGCATTTGGTTTACCAGCAGTGGAAATCTCTTTAGTGCAGACGATTTTGCCGCCTTTTTTTCCAACCGCTTTCAATATTCCTGGTTTATAAGGGACAGACCATTCCAGATGAAGTTGGCTTGTATCTTCCCATGTTTTTTCCCCCAGTGATTCTTCGTTTAGGAATAGTTCCACAGAATCGCAGTTAGTGTATGACCACACAGGTATTTCCATGCCTTCATAACCTTCCCAGTTCCAGTGGGGGAGAATATGAACCATAGGTTTATTAGACCACTGACTTTGGTATAGGTAATAACGGTCTTTCGGAAAACCGCAGAGGTCAACTATACCGAAGTATGAACTTCTTGATGGCCACCCAAAAGGTGTTGGTTCTCCGAGATAGTCAAAACCCGTCCATACGAATTCACCTGCAACCCAAGGTGAATTTTTTACAGCATTGAGCGATTCTTCTACTTGTGTTGCCCATTGGGGTTTATACAAGTCATAGGAAGTACACTGGTTATTTAGTAATGGTTCAATTGCAATTTTGCCATATTGCTTTACAAGGTTGTATTCACCCCGCGTACTTACTGTAGAGGATGTTTCAGAAGCAAAAAGTTTTATTCCTTTATCTTTATAATTAGTATAAGCCCAAGTATTGTAATTGATACCAACTATATCAAGTGCCTTCACATATCCTGTTTCTACGGCTCGATTGACTATATTACAACCTGAAGTTACCGGTCTTGTCGGGTCTTCCTCACGGCAGATATCGGCAAGTGTTTTTGCCATTTCTGGACCGCCTTTTATATCCTGTTCGGGGATTTCATTCCCAATACTCCACATTAGAATAGAAGGATGATTTCTGTCCCTCTGAAGCATGCTCTTTAAATCCTTCAAGCTCCATTCGTCATAGAATCTACCGTATCCGTATGCTGTTTTGGACTTTTTCCACTCATCAAAAATTTCATCCATCACAAGAAATCCCATCTTGTCACAGAGAGCTAAAAGTTCAGGAGCGGGAGGATTATGGCTTGTCCGGATGGCATTACATCCCATCTCTTTCATAATCTCAAGCTGACGTTCAATACCACGATAGTACACAGCTGTTCCGATACAACCGAGGTCATGATGCATACACACCCCTTTGAGATTTAAATGTTTTCCATTCAGAAAAAACCCTTTGTCTTCTGTAAACTGGAAAGTTCTAATACCTAAAGGAGAAGTATAATTATCTACAAGCTTTCCGTTTGATGACACTTTTGATAAGACCTTGTATAAGTAGGGTGACTGGGTTGACCAGAGTTGTGGATTTTTAACTTTTAATGTTTGTGTAAACTTAATTTCTGTGTCCGAAGCAATTTCCTCTGTTTTCTTATCTTTTGCTACTTCATTTCCGTTTTTATCCACAATTACAGTTTCCAGACTAACATTGTTAGTATTTTCACTCTGATTGAGAATGAGGGTTTCTACGTGAATTGTAGCTTCTTTTTCTGTAACTTCTGGAGTCGTGATATATGTTCCCCAATGTGCAACATGCACTGGCTCTGTAATCGTAAGCCATACATTACGGTAAATTCCGGAACCTGAATACCAACGGCTACAAGGCTGTTTTGTTTTTACATACACAGCAATCACATTTTTCTTGTTGCCATAATTTAGAAATGGTGTAAGTTCATATTGAAAACCGGTATATCCGTAAGGATGATTACCTAAAAAATGTTCGTTTATCCAGATATCACTGTCCATATAAACACCGTCAAACTCAATAAAAACATTTTTCCCTTTTACAGATTCAGGTATTTGAAATGTTTTTCGGTACCATCCTGTACCGCCAATGAGATGTCCTTCAGAGCCTGAGACAGCAGAGTCAAATGGTCCTTCTATAATTTGGACATTATTAATACCACCCGATCCATTCCCATCATATACACGGACAGCGAGTATGTTTTCTTTCCCGAACTTAATGAAATTATCCGGAACCTCATAATATCTCGGTACATTCCAAGCTGGATTGTAATTAGGAGGGAAACTTCCTAAACCACCTATCTTTATTCCATTAAAATATGTTTCGTCAACATCGTCTATCATGCCAAGATGGAGTATAATTTTTTTGCCTTTTAAAGAATTCGGAATTATTATTGTTCTGCGGTACCATCCGTATACTTTATCTTCTGTATAGCTGGAATGGTTTTCCCATGATGCCGGCAATTTTACCCTTTGCCATAAAGTATCATCAAAATCTTCTCTTCTATATTGTTGGCTATCACCTTTATTAAAAAGCCATTCACCGGTTACTACATCGATTACTTCTTGTGTTTCATTAGATTTTATAACGTTAACTGGACCTTCTATGCTCCAGTCATGCGGAAGGTCAAGTATTCGCCACTTGGAATCATCGAAATCTACTTTCTCACAGCTTCTCATATCACTGCGATAGAACTTCCAATCAGAACAGAATAAATTTCTGACTCTAATTTCTTTTTCAGCTTCATTTTCCTTGGCCGAAGTATTTAATACAAACAAAAATAATATTATTAATAGTAATCCTAAAGAACTTATTATTAAAAGTATCTCTTCTTTCATCTTTGGTCCACTCTTTTTATAATTAGTGTTTTAAATTATGTTAAACAAAAGCGCATGGTGCAAAAATTATATACACACAGACGAAGAAAAGTTGTCGGTTCAATCTGAAATATTTTATTCTTTCTATAGAGAGATGTAAAATAGGTTGAGGGATTCTCTCCTAAAATCTGCTTAAGCAAATCCAAGTGTCACGAGAGATAGGTTTTCGTGACAGTCAATCTCCAATCCTCAATATTACCAAGTACGGCCACGAATAAGGCTGTCGCGAAACAGCCATGAAAACAGAGATAAATTGCGATATTTTGGAGAAGATATGGAGTATTGGGGAGAGATTTTACACACAGTCCAAGAAAAGCTTGGTTTTGTCGATAAACGTGGAGAAATTGATGCTCTAACTCTTGACCCCGCTCGCAGTTTAAAAAAGCCATAATCGCTTGATGCAATTATGGCTTATATCCTCTCTACTCTCTAAACGAGAGAGAGATTACTGGGGTGGCTAACGGGATTCGAACCCGTACAAAGAGAGCCACAGTCTCTTGTGCAACCTTTACACCATAGCCACCAATCTGACCTGAATTATAGTGAATAATATAAGGATATTCAACAATTCAATATATAGTTTTTGAAATTTCTTAGACAAGTCAAGTATAATTTACAATAAATGAATAAAATTATCCGTGAAAAAGGGTTTACTCTCATAGAACTTATTGTGACGGTAATGATAGTAGGAATTTTAACAGCTTTAGCAGTCCCTATTTTTAGACAGAATGTAAAAAAAGCAATGGCTACTGAAGGTTATTCATTAATTGGTTCCATAAAAACAATTGAAAGAATATATTTCTCGGAGCATTATAAATATACTTCCAATTGGGGGGATATAAGCGGAGATATAGATATAAATAACAACAAATATTTCAACACAGCTCCGATTATTAATGCAATAGGAACAGAAGACAATGCTACTTTTAACGCTACAGTTGCAGGATCCGGAGATGCATCAGGAATCAATATTTTCCTAAGTAATGAAGGACTTATAACTATAAGTGGATTATAATATTAAGAATATCTTACAAGTTTAAACTTTTAATTCTCTGGGAAGCTTCTTCTATTTGGGTAGTTGCAGCAGTAAGGCTAATTCTGAAATAACCTTCCCCTTCAGGACCAAAACCAGTTCCAGGAGTAACTAAAACACCGCTTTCGTCGAGCATTTTTGCGCAGAAAAACTCGGATTTCATACCAGATGGAACAGGAACCCACAGATAAAAAGTAGCTTTGGGGCTTCTTATTTTAAAACCAGCTGTTGTTAGCGCTTCAATTAAAATATCTCTTCTCTGTTTATAGATAGGAAGAATTCTATTTAAATTCTCGGGCATTGTTTTAATTGCTTCTATTGCTGCAAGTTGAACAACATTAAAAGCTCCTGAGTCCAAATTAGTCTTCACTTTCCTCAACCCGGCAATGATATCTTTATTACCCACAACAAATCCTATCCTCCATCCCGTCATATTGCACGATTTTGACAGAGAATGGAATTCTATCCCTACTTCTTTTGCGCCTTCAACACTTAAAAAACTATTTGCTTTAAAACCATCAAATGTAATCTCTGAGTATGTAGCATCATGACAAACAATGATTTTATGACTATTAGCAAAATCCACAATTTTTATAAAGAAATCCTTGTCTGCAACTGCTGATGTTGGGTTGTTGGGATAGTTTATATACATCATTTTGCATTTTTTTAGTATGGAAGAATTTGTTTCAAGACTTGAAAGGTCGGGTAGAAAGTTATTTTTTTCGCGTAAAGGCATGGTGACAGGAATCCCGTCGGCAAGAATTGTACCAGCACGATACACCGGATATCCGGGATCGGGAACAAGCACACCATCCCCCGGATTTACAAAAGCCAGAGGTAGATGACCTATCCCCTCTTTAGCACCTATAAGAATCTGAACTTCATTTTCGGGGTCTAGTTTTACTGCGAACCTTTTCTCATACCACTCCGCTACAGCATAACGCAATTCATCATTACCTTTAGGAGAAGGATGTTCTGAGGGATATTTATGGACATCAGTAACTCCTGTAGATTTCTCCAAAGTTTTTATCACACTTGAAAGAGGTGGTAAATCAGGGTCACCTATACCCAAATCAATAACTTTAACACCCCTAGCCATAACTTCTCTTTTCTTCCTGTTAAGTTCTGCAAAAGGATACTCAACAAGCGCTTTTAATCTGTTGGATATATCAAACATTTTATTCTCCTAAATATTTAGCTGAATAAATTATTTCTACAGGACTTTCAAGATAAACGTTTTTGATCTCACCATTAACATCTTCTATTTCAACGGTTAATTCTCCGCCTTTTGTCAATACTTTTATTTTTCTTCCTTTCAATAAACCTTTTAGATACCCTACCATACTGGAAGCTACTGCTCCCGTACCACATGCATATGTTTCGTCTTCTACTCCTCTTTCATATGTCCGTATGGAAATTGAATCATTGCGCAGTACTTTAACAAAATTAACATTCGCACCCGCTGGTTGGAATTGTCTGTGAGATCGAATTCTGGAACCAATGCTAACTAGCTCTATTTTATCTATATCGTCCATAAAAAACACTGCATGGGGCACGCCCGTATTTATAAAACTGCCTTTATAATCAATCCCGCCAATGTTTACACTAATCCCATCTCTAAAATTTTCGGGTTTAGTCATTTTTATTTTAACATTGTTGCCTTTGACTTTGGCTGTAATAATGCCTGCAAGGGTTTCCAAGGTTACATCACCCGATGAAGTAATCTCTTCTTTAACAAGAACTCTGGCAGAACAACGAGCTGCATTCCCACACATTTCCGCTTCGCTACCATCAGGATTAAATATTCTCATTCTGGCGTCTGCTTTTGGGGATTTTTCCAATACCACAAGCCCATCAGCGCCTACAGATAAATGGCGTCCACATATAATGCGCGCCAAATTTGACCAATTGTGGCTATATTCGTTTTTTAAATTCATAACCACAATAAAATCATTCCCAGTCCCGGATACTTTTAAAAAATCTAATTTCAAGTAGTTCATTTGGGTAATTATACCATTTATATTATTTAGTATTTAGATGTGGGAAGACAAACTTTTTAACGAAGTAAATTTATTTAATTCAATTTCTTAATGAATTCTTGGGCTTCTTTCAGGCTAGGATCTATCTTTAAAGCTTTTTATATTAAGATAAACCATTCGGTTCATTCCCATCCGCTCAACTCATTATAACGAAAAGTCATCTTGCTTTCGACATAATTTTGAACCCATTCTACATGACCGTCAGCAAAAAGAATATTTTGTCCTCTCATATGAACTTTCCATCCTGTCCAAACCGCACCAACTCCACCTACACAGTTTTGTGTGTAGTCATCTTTATCGCAATCATAATAATTAAAATTGGTTGGGGCGTTACCATCTCGCGTCGTATCACCTGATAAAACAAAAGCACTGGAGTACATGATTCTACCTATTCTAACCGATGCAAAACTATCATTTGCTTCTTTATAAGCAGCCCTCACACCTAAAAAATAACTGTATTCCCTGAATTCCCTATTGGCAGGACAAGAATATAATTTTTTATCATTTACATAGTCATATAGCTGTTCCATCCAACCAGGAGTTCCATAATCTGCATCCGTTTGACCCCATCTAATCTCCCCTGAAGCAAACGGACATACTCCATTATAATCGTTAGTGTAAATTACAAGGGTATTACCAATTTGACGGAGATTTGAGATACATACTATTTTTTGCGCTTCTTGACGTGCTGTAGACAGAGCAGGTAATAGTAACGCAGCTAAAATACCAATAATACTAATTACTACCAACAATTCTATAAGAGTAAATCCCATTAAATTTAGAGTTTGTTTTTCTTTTTCACTTGGATTGGCACAATTTCGACACATGGATATATTACAATAAATCTCACATAAGTTTAATCTGACTCTTCTGGAGATTCGGTGCAATTTTACAATTTTTCTTTAACGCTATTTATTATTACAGCTTATCAGATATTTGATACAAAACCCCCCCTGCAATTTCTGGTTTAGGAAACATATATTTGCGTGCAGAAATTGTTATTTCGGTCTTATTATCTTCTTTCTTCCTTAGTTGAAGTGATACCCACGCTCCATTTATATTGGCTTTAATTACCCCATTGGGAGCATCCTGTTTCGTAATCTTCCCCATACGCCCTACCACCTCAAGACTCACTTCATACACATGTTCAAAACTTGCGTCACTGATTCCCTGCACACTATCTTTACCTATAAACATTGCCACTACGGCAACCGGCAGCACAGCCACACCAGAAACAATAGCAACCCCATAGATCTCGGCACTTTTTATCGCTGCATCCTTCATGGGCTCTGTAAGTACAAGTAAAGCCAACTGCTCAGCACTGGGAATACCCTTATAGCTTTTTTGTTTATTAACATCGTAGACTCTTACGCTGGGCTCCGTGCTAACAGTGTAGTCCTTATAAACAATCTTGCCAATGCTTAAGGTAAGTAAATCAATTTGCATAGGGATAAACTCAGAAGACTTTGATTGCTGAACTATCTTTAATGAATCCACGTTGAGTTTTCCTTCTTTATTTTTGGTAAGTCCCATCTCTTTTAATTCAATCTCTACAAGTAAGAAGTGACGTTTCTGCTTAAATAAGGTAGCACGGTCATATATAATTTTTATTTTGGGGCAAGATACCAGTATGCCTTCCGGAAAACCGCTGGGGTTAAAGATTTTAAATCCGGACATATATATAGTCGAACTTAAAATATTCAATGAAAAACTATCTATATGCACCGGCGCTCCTATGACTCCAGAAGCAACTTTTGTTACCACGGATTTGATAATAAGATTTTTTAAAATCGTAATACACACTAAAAAAATGACTATTATCCCTATCACTATAAGAAATTTCTTCATAAGCACCTCACTTTATCAACGAACGCCCCCACTAATCATTGGTGAAGGCGTTCAAAAGAATGTAATCTTTTTTTAAGTCTTCATAATTTTTCGACCTGCAGGACGATTTTTAACCATACCTTTGCCGCCTGGACTTTTCTTGGCGCGTCCCTTAGCTGCAGTCATTCTACCACCTCTGCTTTTCTTTGCCATTTTGAAATCACCTCCTTTAATTTTTGAATAAGCGCGAAACCTCGCAACTACTATAAAAAGGTGCTCTCACAAACTATGTCTTCTTGCCAACGAAAAAATAAAGTACCATGCCGATAACAGGCAAGAAAAGTATCAGAATAATCCACAATGCCTGTTTACCTGTATCTATGGAACTTTTTAGGACATCAACAATGGCGACAATATCTAGAATCAAAATTAGGAGCCCAAATATTCCTCCCATATATCCATAACCCATAGACCCTCCTTGAGCCCGTTTTTGTTTCGTCAGCGGGCAAAACTCCGAAGCGCTGGCTAAAATTATTGAAGATAATTTTAGCCAGTTTGCGTTTCGGAGTAATCTCTATTTTCTTAATAAATTCATTTCTTTACTCCATATTCTTAACCACATTCATCATACATTTTTACGGTCCTACAACACTGTGATCAAGAGTAACAGCAGTCTGTGCAAGCGCCCTGCCATTCAGCGTTGCTCCAGTGTCCACTACAATACCTGCTATTGCCAATATATTCCCCTTAACAACAGACGTCGTTCCGAGAGTCACTCCAGTGTCGCCGCCGACCTGCCAGAATATGTTTGAGGCCTGTGCAGTGCCACCTAGAGTTACAACAGCAGTGCTGTCCACAGTGAGGTCTTGCGCTATCTGAAAAATCCAAACATCATTTGCGCTGCCCGAAAGTGTGACACCCCTATTGTCTATGTGGACTCCTGTACTCCATTTATAAAGACCGGGAGCGAGTGTCATCGCACTAATATCTCCAGCGCCCAGTTCGGTGAAATCAGGCAATACTCGTCCTGCTGCGTCAGTGTACGCAGTTTCCATGTCGCTTACAGAAGTAGTGAGTCTAGTTGGATCCATAATACTACATGGAGCAGGGCCAGCAGCATCGACTGAGTAAACACTTCCAGTCACTTCTGGACAGCTTAAGTGGTTAGCAGCACCCGTGATTGGGCTCGTCCCGACATTTCCAGTAATCACTGAAGCTGGAACATCTGTGATTCCTGATTTTGACAGAATCACAAAATCGCCAGCCGTTCCAAGGTTTACTGGCACAGGTCCTTGTGCTATGCCGGTACCCGTCCTAAAACTCCATACATGGTTAGTTAACAGTGCATTGCCTGCCATGTCTCTTGCCCCTGTCGTAATCGTGACAGTATAAAGAGCACTAGGAATGAGATTGATGTCCGGTATAAAAGTCGCCGCTGTACCGACAGGGACGACTGTTCCTGTTACGGGTATTCTGGGTAATGGGAATTGCTGTATTCTCTCCACCGTGAAGGTTTCCGTGTTAATTGTTGTAGGGTTCATTTCCTTACTGAAGATTACGCTAATTACATAGTTAATGGGCACATTAACAGCATCAGCAGCATGGTCTCTGTTGGTGACAGTAGGTATCCCTAAAAAATGGGGCTGTCCCTGTCCATTTGAATCTCCTCCTCCATTATTATTTGTTGTCGCGCATCCTGTCAAGAAAATACCAATACTAAAAGCAATGACTCCGATCATTACATATAGAGCCAAATTTTTAAATTTCATTTTTACCTCACTTTATTTTTTACCATTATCGTGTTGTGGTTGTAGTTGTGGTCGTGGTTGTGCTTGTAGATCCCTGCGGTGAATACAGCTTAATAGAATGTGTCTGTTTCTTTCCATCCTTCACTACATATTCAACCTTTACTGTATCACCAGGCTTCAGTTCTAATTTTACAGGCTGTTCACTTGGGCTTTGCATAAAAATGATGTCTCTTGGTTCAAAGGTGAAATAGGACAGTCTGCTGCTTCCTTCTTCATCGCTTCTTGGTTTCTCAACTATGACAAGTGTTCCAGCTGTGACATCTATGGACTCAATCTCTCCATAGGCTTCTTGGAAATAAGGTGACGGTAAGGATTTGATGACGATATTTTGGACAATCTGTTCCGCTTTACCACCTATCACTTCCATTGTGACATGTTGACCCGCCCGTAAATCTTCAAGCTTTAGGAACTTCTTATCTGCAGGGTCAGTTACACGCGTATCATTCTGGTTAATTCTATACTCTGTTGTTGCTCCTTTACCTCGAGATGTGTCGTCCTGAAGTTGCAGTTTACCGAGTTTAACATCTACCCATGCAATTTCCCCAGACACTTTAAGCATCGTCTTCCCTATCTCATAAGCGCATACAGACATACTCGCAATCAACATAACGGCTGTAACCGCAATTAGCACTTTAAAATATTTGATGTTCATGAAATACCTCCTTTTTTATTTTCTGATAAAGATTTATACAGACCGGCTTCTTCCAAGAATAAAAATGAGAAACGCTAAAATTAGGAATATAACAAACAAAACTTTAGCTATCCCCATGGCAGAACCGGCAATTCCCGTAAATCCTAACAGCGCTGCAACAATAGCAATAACAAAAAATGTTGCTGACCAACCTAACATACTGAACCTCCTTTCTTTTGTCCACAACATAGAAGTGGACAAATGCCTAAAGGCATTCTTTAGTTACTCTTTGAACCGCGAAGCACGCCAAGCAGTCCGACAACACCCATAATTAGCCCGCCGATTAGCAACCAGATGGTCTTGTCTGTAGGCGAACCTGTAAAGAATCGCGACACACCGGAATTAAACGACTCCGATGAGTGAATGCCCCAGATGATTAACATAATCCCGACAATCAACAACACAGCTGAAATCCCTTTATTCATTTGAAATCCACCTCCTTTATCTTTCAATTATTTACACAACTCAAAATTATTTATTACTTTATTACCTTGTAAAGCATTCTCTATCCCTGTAACAACATCCAATGGCGTAAAGGGCTTTTTCAGGTGCGAACTAATCCCACACATTTCCATTAATGGTCTATCCTCCTCTTCGAAGTAAGCGCTCATAGCAATAATTGGTATTTGTGAAATCCCATAAGAGTGTTTTATTTCTGTAGCCAACTGAAATCCACTTTTACCAGGCATTTTTATGTCCAGCAATATCAAATCCGGTTTTTCAGAACAAGCTAAAGCCAAAACTCTTGAGGATTCGTTAACCATTACCACTTCATAATTGTTCGCTTTAAGTGTTTCATTTAGTTCTTCTAAAAATTCCTTAGGTTTATTCTTAATATAATGAACATAGAAATTACAAT
>CAIJMQ010000039.1 GCA_903821905.1 uncultured bacterium | reverse complement strand
CCCGAAGTAAAGTTTTGAACTTTTCCACAATGGGGAGTAACTGGCTTTCTATCTCCATGTAATGGGATTTTGTTTGGTATACAATAGCGAACAAGATGGAGGTGGATTTTGGCAGGTATCGGGTTACCGCAGGCCAGCGATTTTAACGGGGCAAAAATCTTCGCTTGCACTATTTTTGGTGCGATTGGGTTTGCTGTTTTTCTGTATGGTAAAAAAAATAAATTCTTGCGGCCCATGATTATCGGGTTTGCCTTAATGGTGTATCCCTATTTTATCTCAGGAACGTTTTTTCTTTATCTTGTCGGTATTGCCCTCACCGCGGCACTGTATTTCTGGCGGGAGTAGGGAGGAGTAATCTAAGCAATAGTAGCCCATTCCCTATCCAGTTTCTCCGCCTCTTCAGTAGTACAAAAAGTTATTCCCGCAAAAAAAAGGCGGGATTTCGCCGGGGTATTAAAATCTAGGTTCTCAAAAACTCTTCCACGATGGGGGAATTTATCTTTAAGAATAAAGGGATTACACATAATGAAAAAGAATAAGAAGAATTTTCTTCTTGAAGCAGTCGTTAATCTTTTTACTAATCTTCCTAAAGGCAAGGTATTAGATTTAGGTTGTGGAGATGGAGATTATGCAAAGAGATTAAAAGATTTAGGTTTCGATGTAGTGGCCTCCGATATGGACTACAATAGATTTAAGTACCATAAGGTTATACCTTTTCACGCAAGCAATTTAGAAAAAGAACTACCATTTGAGGGTGCAGTATTTGATTATGTTTTATTTTTAGAAACCATAGAACATATCTATAACCCCGACTTTGTTATCGGGCAGATTAAAAGAGTGTTAAAGTCAGGGGGGGTGTTGATTCTTTCAACCCCCAATATCTTAAACTTAAACTCAAGAATGAGATTTTTCTTTGAGGGTAGTTTTGATTTCTTCCGCGAGCCAATTTTAGATTACTGTAAAGTATTCCCAAGTGGATTACAAAATATGCACTTGATACCGTGGAGATTCCAAGAACTTGAGTATCTTTTATTCAAAAATAGCCTTATTGTAGAGAATGTTTATACGGACTTAATGAAACCCAAACTAAAGTTTCTCTGGTTTATATTAGCACCCGCTATAAAATTTGCCTCTTGGCAGAAAGAAAGACGGACAAAGAGGAGGGGCGGGAGTATAGATTATCGAAGAATAAACAAAATTCTATTATCAAAGGAATTGTTATTTGGCAGACATTTAATTATTCAGGCAAAGAAGTAGTTTAAGTAATAGTAGCCAGTTCGTTATATAGTTTTTCTGCTTCAACTGAAGCGAGAGAAGTTCTAAGTCCGTCCACGATGGGGAGCCAAATTGAAAGGCCCAGGCTTAAAATCTGGGCTTTCTTGTTTGCGGCGCCGCATTAATCTTCTTGCCAAATTTTCAATGCGGGGTTACAATATCATCGAAAGATAATTATATTAATAAGCAGGGTATATCCGGGAACATCCTTGAAATTTTGAAAGCAGGAGGGGTCGAATGAACAAGGTATTTGTTTTCGCAATAGCATTAGTTTTCCTGATTTGCGCGTACGCCCATGCTACGGAGGACAATAATAGTGCGCAGGCGGATAATCCAAAAGCGCTGCTGGATACGGCGGATATGAGATATGACAGGACCCCCATAAATAAGTTGACGAGAGGATTAGGGAATACCTTTACCTGCTATTTTGAATTTCCCGCCAGTATTTT
>CAIJMQ010000038.1 GCA_903821905.1 uncultured bacterium | reverse complement strand
TTCTCCCTATTTTGATAGGCAAGTTCCTTGTTCGTATTAATTAATTCTTGTTCTGCCATCTTGAGCATGGAAATGTCATTGGATACACCAATCACACCAACGACTTGACCAAGTGAATTTCGCAAAGGAAATTTGCTTGTGTCCAACCATATTACCTTACCATCGGATTGATGCTGCATTTCAATAATGTGCAATCTTCCTTTACCATGTTCCATGACGTCAAAATCGTCTTTACGGTAATTAATGGCTTCTGTTGATGCCCATGGTAATTCAAAGTCAGTTTTTCCAACAATCTCAGCCGGACTATTTAATCCTGCTCCGGTTGCAAAAGACTGATTACATCCCAAATAATTCGAATGTCTGTCTTTCCAAAATACCACTCCAGGAAAATTATCCAGGACCATTTGAAGCATTTGTTCGCTTTTCCGTAACATCTCTCCGTCGTAAGTAATATCTGCAGAGTAATTTTCTTCTCTCAACCCACGCTTAATAAAATTAGCGATTTTTTTCTCATCTTCCACAATAAGTATACGCATAGGTTCTAAAATTAACTTTCACATATATAAAAACGAGATTAATATTAAAACATACTATCCAAAACTATTATATTCCCCAACCAGAAAATTGGCAATCAATTGCGAGTTAGGGCTGAGAATTTAAGTTATTACTTATAGTTTCTATCTCTTCCTTTCTTGCTTCCCCGATATCGAGAATGTTATACTTCACAAAAATATGCTCAACGAACTTGAAAAAATCAAGAAAGAATTTTCAGATTCTATTAAAACTGCAAAGGATAGCCAATCTTTAGAAGATTTAAGAGTTAAGTTTTTAGGACGTAAGAGTGAGCTAACTTCTGTTCTGCGTTCGTTAGGAACAATTTCCCAAGAAGAACGTGCTTTGGTAGGTCAAAAAGCAAACACTTTACGCAAGGAGATTGAAGCTCGGTTAGAGGAAATAAAACATAATCTTAATCAAAAAACAGGTGGGGAAGTTTCTATTGACCATACTCTTCCGGGTCTTCCTCTATCACTTGGTAAAAAACACCCTATAACTAAAACGATCCAAGAGATAGTGGGTATTTTTTCACTTTTGGGTTTTCAAGTGGCTACAGGGCCTGAAATAGAAACAGATTACTATAATTTTGAAGCTTTAAATTTTCCTCCAGACCATCCCGCAAGAGACGAGCAGGATTCTTTCCAGATTGATAATGGAAAATATTTGCTTCGCACTCAGACCTCACCGGTGCAGATAAGAGTTATGGAGAAGACGAAACCTCCGGTTCGAATAATATCTCCCGGTGCATGTTATAGGAGAGATAATCCTGATGCTTCGCACTCACCGATGTTTCATCAGATGGAAGGGTTAGCTGTTGATACCGATATACATTTCACCGATTTAAAGGGTATTTTGGGAGAGTTTATACATCAAATGTTCGGGAAAGAAATAAAGATGCGTTTTGTTCCCTCATTCTTCCCATTCACAGAGCCATCAGCAGAAGTTGCTATTTCATGTATTATATGTGGCGGCAAAGGATGTCCAACTTGCGGCAGGAGCGGATGGCTTGAAGTGCTTGGTGCAGGCATGGTTCATCCTAATGTTTTCAAGAAAGTAAATTATGACCCTAAAAAATATACGGGATTTGCCTTTGGTATGGGAGTAGAAAGAATAGCGATGCTGAAATATGGTATCAGTGATATCCGTCTTTTCTATCAAAATCATCTGCAATTTCTAAATCAATTTTAATCGGAACGTAGTGACGATTACCCCGCAGAGTATCGGAAAAATATCCCTTCGGGAAATTTTTCCGATGCCTTACGTTGCGGGGTTTATGTTGATTTGATAATTAAAATTTTCCTGTTATAATTGCATCACAATTAAATATAGTATTCTTTTCTGGAGTGAGGAACACCGTGAGAATCGGTGACAGTCCCGCTACTGTAAGAGGAGGACGAAAGCCCTCAAGATAAGCCATCCCGGCGTTACAGTCGGAAGAAGGCGAGGGTGAGTAGAAAGATTCCTTAAGTCAGGATATTCCCCAGAAGAAGAAATCATAGCTTTCTTCGTGGAAAAGGAGGTGTGATTTTTATTTGGGTAAGAATAGAGTAGGTTTTACATTAATTGAACTGCTAGTTGTTGTTGCTATCATCGGTATTCTCGCTGCAGTACTTTTTCCCGCTTTAAATCAGGCAAGAGAAAAAGCGAGAGGAGTAGTATGCAAGAATAATTTAAGACAGCTATCTCTATCTTTCTTAGAATATCTTCAGGATGACAATGACTATTTCCCGACTGCATACTATTTTACTTCTACCTCTGAAATTGCATGGGATTTCTCTACCGATGATTGGTGGGCAAACTATCGATTGGGCATTCTTGGAGATTATTTATCGGAGAACAAAATCTTTGAGTGCCCCACGAGAAAATCCGTAAAATCATATGACAGACCTTTTACAGGCTATGCATACAATGCCACATATATTGGTGGTGGATACTCGGTGTGGGATGGACAAGCAGTCCCTCCGATAAAACCAAACCAAATCATAAATCCTACCGGAACGATTCTTTTAGCTGACAGTGCTATATGGTCCTCTTTTTCAAGTGAAATTATTGCCAATAGTTATCTACGTGCTCCTGGAGATATTAGCTATTACTATGGGCCCAATGTTCATTTTAGGCATAGCGGATTTGCAAATGCTGATTTTTGTGATGGCCACGTAGAATCAACAGAGAAAAAATATAATATAAGTGTTAATGATTCTTCTTTAGGAGACTTATCTGTAGACGACAATTTATACGATTTAGAATAATAACTCGGGTTAATTGTTGTTAAAAATTACTTAAGATTGTAAAATGAATCCCATGAACAAATTACAAAAACTTCTGGAAGAGAAAAAAGTCCTCGTTGCTGACGGTGGCTGGGGAACTGAATTGATAAAAAAAGGCCTTAAAACAGGAGAGATTCCTGAAGAGTGGAATCGTCAGAATCAATCTCTTGTGAAATGGATTGCTAAAAGTTACATAGAAGCTGGCGCTGATATTATTCTTACAAATACCTTTGGAGCCAATAGTTTAAAACTAAAAATATCTCCCCTTAGCATAAATCATATAAACAAGATAGGTGTTGAGTTGTCCAAAGAAGAAGCAAGAGAATCTTTAGTTTTTGCTTCTATTGGGCCGACAGGTAAATTTTTGAAACCAGTGGGAAATTTTGAAGAGGCAGAATTTATCGAGGCTTACTCTGAACAGGTGAAAGGAATTATTGATGGTGGAAAAGGAGTTACTTGTGGTGGTGCCGATGGAGTAATCATTGAGACAATGAGCGATATAAAAGAAGCTTTGTGTGCTTTAAAAGCAGTGAGGAAAAACTCATCTTTACCTGTAGGTGTAACTTTTAGTTTCAATAAGGTTCAAAAAGGTTTTGCGACAATTATGGGAGTAACTCCTGAGCAGGCGATTTTGGCTATTGCAAAAGAAAAACCGGACATAATTGGCGCAAATTGTGGTTCGGTTACAGTTGAGGATATGGTTGCTATTGCAAAGATAATGAAAAAATATACATCTATCCCTTTGTGGATAAAACCGAATGCTGGGCTGCCTGTATTTAGAAATGGGAAGACATTATATCCCCAAACTCCTGAAGATACAGCTTCTTTTGTACCTCAGTTGATAGAAGCAGGAGTGAAAATTATTGGGGGTTGTTGTGGGACTACTCCAGAGCATATAAAACAAATTAGAAAAAAAGTAGACGAATATCTTACAAATAGCAGGAGGATATAGCATGTTCAGAATAATTGGCGAAAGAATCAATATGACGAGGGAAAAGATAAGGGAAGAAGTATGGAAGAGAAATGAAAAGTTTATTGTTGCCGAGGTAAATAAACAAGAGAAAATCGGAGCTACACATATAGATATAAATGCTGGAGGCGATCCCAAGAAAGAGGTTGAAGATATGAGTTGGCTTACCAAGGTCGTATCTAAAACTACGAAACTGCCTTTGGTTTTTGATTCTACGAATGAGAAAGCAATTGAAGAAGGGCTGAAAATTTGCAATCGAGAGGGGACTATAATAAATTCAATTACAGCTGAAGAAAAAAAGATTGAAGAAATTTTGCCTCTTGTCAAACAATACAAAACGTCTGTCGTAATGTTGACAATGGATGATAAAGGAATGCCTTCTGATTATGAAGGGAGGATAGAAATTGCAAGGAGAATGGTGGAATTTTTAGAGACAGAAAAAATTCGTCAGGATAAAATATATATTGATCCTTTGGTTAGACCAATCTCTACGGAACCTAATCAGGTGCGGTTTATTCTCCAAGCAATAAGGACTATTAAGCAAGAATTTGCAGCCGTGCATATTTGCTTAGGACTTTCAAATATATCATTCGGTTTACCTCGAAGAAATAACCTGAATAAAGCTTTTCTTGCGATGCTGATTGAAGCCGGATGTGATGCGGCTATTATTGACCCAACTGAAACAGGGATGATAAACGCCCTTTTTTCAGCAAGAGCAATTGCGGGATTTGACGAGTATGGTATTGAATATATATCTGCATATAGAGAAGGCAAGTTAAAATAACACTCTTAGTAAACAATAATGAAATATCCAAAGAAAATTATATTTTTTATCCTTTTCCTATTTCTTATTTTACTTTCCGAAACACTTTTCTGCCAGAACAATGATTTCCCAAAACGTATAATTTCTTTAGGTCCAACCGTTACCAGACAACTCTCAATTCTGGGAGTAGAGGATAGGATTGTGGGTATTACAACATATTGTAATGTTCCTCAACTTGAGAATAGAGAGAAAATAGGAACGGTCACGGAGGTCAATTTAGAAAAGGTTTTGACACTTAAACCGGATTTAGTGATTGCTACGGCTTTAACCAATCCCAAAACTATAATAAGATTGAAAAGTTTTAATATAAGAGTAGAAATTTTTGAAGATGCCAAAAATTTTAACCAACTCGGTGAACAATTCTTAAGTTTAGCTAAACTTGTTAACAAGGAACAAGTTGGGAGGGAAATTATTTTAACTGCTAAGAGGAAATTAACAAAGCTTGAGGAAGAAGCTACAGGGCTGTCTAAACAAAAAGCTATTGTTCAAATAGGTGCAGACCCTCTTTGGGTTGCAACAAAAAGTTCTCTAATAAATGACTTTATTGTATTGGCTGGTGGTATTAATATTGGTCCTGCTGGAGAAAATGGACTCGTTAGTAGGGAATATATTATTAAAGAAAATCCAGATGTAATTATTATTATAGAAATGGGGATATTAGCAAATAATGAAAAAGAAATCTGGTCAAAATTCGACACCATAAATGCAGTAGCAAACAAAAGGATATATATCATTGATTCTTATGATGTATGTAGTCCAACACCATTAAGTTTTGTTGAAACCTTGGAAAGAATATTTCAACTTCTTCATCCAGAAGTAGAATATGAACACATCAAAAACTAAAAAGCCTTCTGAAAATCGGAATAAGAGATTAATACGCTGGTTTAGCATAATATGTATTTTATTAATCTTTGTTTTTGTAGTTAGTTTTCTTTCATTTTGCATAGGCTCAGGTGGATTTTTCTTTGAAAAGATAATATCAGTTATTTCCGCTAGAAACACACCCGAATATTCTATCCTTTTCAATATTCGTCTGCCGCGAATACTGCTTGGTTTTGCTGTGGGTGGAGCTCTATCTCTTACAGGCGTAATTCTACAAGGAATTTTTCGAAATCCTTTGGTTGAGCCATATACTCTTGGAATTTCTGGTGGTGCAGCATTGGGTGTAGCTTTGAATATTGTATTCAGGATAGCGAAAATTTTCGGGGTGATATCTATGCCTATGTCTGGATTTTTAGGAGCTGGTGTTGTAATTATAGTTTTATATTTTTTAAGTATAAAAAAGAAAATCCTCGAGATGCATGAACTTCTTCTTTGCGGAGTAATGATAAGTTTTATATGTTCTTCCGTTCTTATGCTTATTATGGCTATTTCTAAAACTGAAAATTTACAAGGTATTGTCTTCTGGATGATGGGTTCTTTGGAAGAACCCAATACAAATTTAATTTGGTGGACAGTTATTATATCTATTTTGGGTCTGATTGTTTCTTATTTTTTCTGTTTCGATCTTAAAGCACTACTTTTAGGGGAAGAGGAAGCTATACATTTAGGGGTAAATTTAGAGAGAACCAAAAAGTTGCTTTTTATTCTAGCGTCTATTTTGACGGGGCTTTGCGTATCTGTTGCTGGGATAATAGGATTTGTAGGGCTTTTGGTCCCTCATCTTATGAGGATGTTTGTTGGGAATGACTATCGTATACTCAATGTTTCTTCTTTTCTTCTAGGTGGAGGTTTCCTGATTTTTTGCGACCTGCTGGCAAGAACAGTTATTGCACCATTGGAATTACCTGTAGGAGTAATTACAGGAATTCTTGGGGGAGTTCTTTTTATTTATACTATACTCAAGAGAAGATTGCTGTTTAAGTGAGAGAGAAATATGCTTAAGATAAAGAATCTTGTTTGCGGTTATCCATCGGGATTTACTATAAAAAATATTAGTTTTGAAGTTAAGGGAAATGAATTCTTAGGGATTGTTGGGCCTAATGGTTCCGGGAAGACAACTCTAATTAAAACGATAACTAAACTTATTCGACCTGTAAGAGGTGAAATTATTCTGGATGGGGAAAATATTGGCGAGATGAATTTTCAAGATATTGCTAAAAAAATTGCTGTAGTTCCTCAAACTTTTAACATGGAATTTGATATGAGTGTAGAAGAATTTGTTTCCCTTGGTAGGATTCCCCATAGGAAAACATTTCAGTTCCTAGAGACTCCGCTTGATGAAGAAATTACTCGAGATGTGATGAGATTAACTGAAACATTTGAACTAAAGGAAAGGGCTATTAGTAATTTAAGTGGTGGGGAAATTCAACGTGTTGCGATAGCACGTGCTTTAGCTCAAAAACCACAACTCCTCTTATTAGATGAACCAACGTCTCATTTAGATATAGGACATCAAATTAGACTTTTAGATTTATTAAGGCAATTAAACAGGGATAACTTCTTAACAATTATAGCCATCTTTCATGATCTTAATCTTGCGAGTGAATATTGTGATAGGTTGTTGCTTCTAAAAGACGGAAGAGTTCATTCGATTGATAGCCCCGAGAAAGTCCTGACATATCAAATTCTGGAGGAAGTTTATAATACGCTTCTAGTAGTGCAAAAAAATCCAATTTCTAATAAACCTTATGTAATAGTAGTGCCACACCCAAAAGAATATCAAAAATAAAAGCAATAAGTTTTAGCGGAGAATCCCCCCCCATCAGGTTGAGGTATGGACTTGTTTTTCCTCTATATATTGTGTACAATCCAAAAAATTTTTAAAGCTATTGCAAGGGGAAAATTTCAATACTTGACAGATTTTAAAGATAGACTATAATTGTGGCGTGGAGTGGGGGAAAGTGGGGAAAAATACTAAACACCTTTATGGGGAGTATTGCCATACTCTTGATGAGAAGAATCGACTTTTTATTCCAGCAAAACTCAGAAAGGCATTTAAGAAGGGAGAAAAACTTGTTCTCTCAAGAGGACTTGATGGATGTCTTTTTCTTTTTCCGCAAGGGGAGTGGCAGAACTTAGAAGATAAAGCTAAGTCTTTGCCAATTACTGCCCGGGATGCTCGCTCATTTACACGTCATCTCTTTTCGGGTGCTTCCTTGTGTATTGTAGATACGCAGGGAAGAATTCCTTTCCCCCCTTCTTTAAAAGAGTATGCAGGGATTAACAAAGAAGTTGTAATCATTGGGGTTTCAAATCGGATAGAAGTATGGGCAAAGCAAAAATGGGAGAATTATTTCAAAAATACAGAAGATAAAGTTGATGATATAGCTGCAAAATTAGAAGAATTCCGAATTTAGTATAAGTAAAAAAACAATGATTACTCAAATCCCAGGCTGTCCAAAAGTTTTTCATGTTCCTGTTTTGCTCGATGAAGTTCTTCAGCACTTATCATTAAAAAAAGATGGTATTTATATAGATTGCACTATTGGGGAAGGGGGACACTCTGAAGCGATATTAGAAAATATTGGTGAAACAGGTTTGCTTATCGGATTAGATAAAGACAAGAAAGCTTTGAATATAGCGGAAGAAAGGCTTTCGAGGATAAGTAGAAATTTTATATTAATAAATAGTGATTTTCTTAATCTCTCTTTTCATCTTAAAAGACTTAAGATTGACAAAGTAGAAGGGATACTATTCGATTTTGGGGTATCTTCATTGCAGATTGAAGATTTATCTAGGGGATTTTCTTTCAAAAACAATGGACCTTTAGATATGCGGTTTGATGTATCTTCTCCGTTGACATGCGAAGAATTAATAAATCAAGCTCCATATCTTGAACTTTGCAGAATACTGAAAGATTTTGGAGAGGAAAGAAGAGCTTCATTGATAGCTAGAAACATAGTCAGAAAACGTGAAGAAAAAAGAATTAACACTACTTTTGAATTATCTGAACTGGCAAGTAAAACCCTAGGCAGAGGAAAAGGGAAGATAGATCCTGCAACGAGGACATTTCAGGCATTCAGAATTGCTGTAAACAGAGAAATAGAATCTATAGAGAAAATATTACCCCAGATTCCGAACTTTTTAAAAGAGAAAGGAAAAGTTTGTGCAATATCATATCATTCTCTGGAAGATAGATTAGTTAAATGGGGTTTCAGGGCAGCAAAAGAGAATGGGATATTGAAAATTATTACAAAAAAACCAATCAGGTCATCTCCTGAGGAAATATTTAAAAATCCACGCTCACGTTCAGCCAAACTGAGAGTGGCAGAAAAAATAAACTTTGTTTTGGAATCTAATAAGAGGTTTGAGAACTATAACTGATAGATTTTCTAATTGATGAGATAAAAAATATGAGGAAAGTTGTAAAGAAAAAAATAAATCTTAAGGCAAATGTTAAAACCTTCGTTATAACGAGCTGTGTCTTAATAGTTGCTTTACTTCTTGTTCACATACGTGTACTTACAGACAATTTGAAATATGAAAACATGAAAAAGGGAAGCGAAGAGAAACAACTTTTAAAAGATAATGAAAACTTTAAAAGAGAATTAGAATCCCTAAAGTCACCTTCTAAAATAGAGAAAGAAGCCATCCGTTTTGGCATGAGTTATCCTAAGAATTGGCAGGTTAGGGAAATTCAATACAAAAAAAATGATTAATCAAAGAAAGCTATATTTTGTCGTTATTATCATTATAGGTACTCTTCTTTCTCTTATATTGAGATTGGTTGTCCTTCAAATAGTCAATGGGAATAATTTTGCTCAAGACGCGAATAACCTTCATAATACCACCATAAAAATACAAGCTAAAAGGGGTGGGATTTTTGATAGAAATGGCAATCCTCTGGCTTTAAATATTCCTTCTTATGAAATTTTTTGGAGAAGAACATGTAACGTTATTGATAAGGAAAAATTAAGGGAACTCTTTACTATTGCAGGACAAGAAGACTGGTCTTTAGTAGAGGAAAAGATTGATGGAGGTGCAAATTTTATATATCTTAATCGTTCTGCTAACGAAGAAACCCTAAGCTCAATAAAGAAGAATCTAATAAAAGGCATAGAGTGGGAAGAGAATAAAAACCGGATTTATCCCTGTGGGAAATTAGCCTCTAATGTTCTGGGATTTGTTGGAACAGATCATGGATTGGAAGGCATAGAACGAGATTATGAAGATTATCTACAAGGAAAATCTGGATTTAAGTTGGTAGAAAGAGATGCAAGGGGGAATATTCTTTATACATTGAGAGAAGAGACATCTAATCTTGAGCCAGGATACGATATCCATCTTACAATTGACAAAATTATACAGTACATTGTAGAAAAGGAAGTAGAAGAAATCCAACAAAAATTTGATCCCCAAACAATTGTTGCTATTGTCTTGGAACCAAAAACAGGGAAGATTCTTGCGATGGCAAATAATCCTTCCTACGATCCTAATAAATTTAGGGAATTTTCTACATCTGATTTTCGCAATAGAGATATTGCAGACCTTTACGAACCAGGTTCTATATTTAAAATAATTACTGCTTCTGCAGCATTGGAGGAAAAGATAATTTCTCCTAAGGATAAAATATTCTGTGAGAATGGTGACTATAGAGTAGCTGGACGCACTATTCATGATACTCATTCATATGGATGGCTGACTTTTAAAGAAGCTTTATCATATTCTTCCAATATCGCTTTTACAAAAGTTGGTCAGAAATTAGGGGAAAAGAAATTGTATCAATATATCAAAAAATTTGGGTTTGGAGAAAAAACAGGGGTAGATTTAAAAGGAGAGGCGAATGGATTGTTACGAGATGTTAGTGAATGGTCAGGATTATCTATAGGCTCAATACCCTATGGTCAAGAAATAGGTGTTACGTCAATACAAATGGTATCAGCGGTGGCCGCTGTGGCAAATGGCGGTGTACTTATGAAACCATTTATCGTAGATGAAATTGTAAATGAAAAAGGAACAATTATAAAGAAAAACTATCCGACTATAAAAAGAAGAGTAATTTCTGAAGATTGTGCAAAACTCTTGACAAGTTTACTTATTGATGTTGTAGAAAATGGAACTGGGCAACCAGCAATTATAAAAGGTTATAGTATTGCTGGGAAAACCGGAACTTCTCAGAAATATATTCCTGGAGAAGGATATTCCCATGCTAAATTTATATCTTCTTTTGTGGGATATGCGCCTGCCTATGATCCTAAGGTAGTAGTTTTATTAATGGTGGATGAACCTCATGGTGCTTATTATGGTGCACAGGTAGCTGCTCCTTCTTTTAGAAATATAGTGGAAAAAACTTTAAGGTACTTAGAAATTCCACCACAACAAGATAAAAAAGAGATTTACTATGCAACTAAATAGACTTCTGAAAGATATACCTATTGAAAAAATAGTTGGTGCAAGAGATATCAAAATTAAAGCAATATCATCCTCTTCTGCAGAAACAAAGAAAGACTATATGTTTGTGGCGTTAAGAGGTAATACACATGACGGGCATGATTTTGTCCATCAAGTAATTCAAAAAGGTGCAATAGCGGTTGTAATAGATACAAAATTCAATCTCCCTATTAATGGGATAACATACATTTATGTACAAGATACACAAGAAGCTCTCGCTAAAATAGCAGACAATTTTTATGATAATCCCACTAATAATATGGAAATGATCGGAATTACGGGAACAAATGGGAAAACTACTGTTTCCTATATCATAGAGAATATACTTAAAACTCATGGGTTCAAAACTGGCAGAATAGGAACAATTGATTATTCTTGGGGGGGAAGAGTTATCCCATCTTCTCATACTACTCCACCTCCTCTTTTTTTAAGTGAATTTTTCAGTAAAATGCAGGCGGATAAAGTAAAAACTGTAGTAATGGAAGTATCTTCTCATTCTCTTGCACAAAAGAGGGCAGACGCAATACAATTCGATTCATGTGTTTTCACCAATATTACTAGAGACCACCTTGATTATCATTCTACTGGTTCTAATTACATTTCGGCGAAAAAAAGGTTAATAGAATTACTTGTCTTAAGTAAAAAAGATAAAAAATTCTTAGTTATGAATGGTGACGATGAGACTTTAAGAAGTTTTTCTCTACCCAATTTACCTTGTATATTCTACGGCTTAAAAAATACAAACGATATTTATGCTTCAGAAGTAAAATTCAATTGGGATGGTATAACTTTTAATCTCAATTCACCTTGGTATAAAGGTAAGGTGGAAGTTCCATTAGTTGGTAATTTTAATCTCTATAATATTCTTGCCAGTATATCTTGGGCTGGTATGGATGGATTTAATATAGATAAAATTATTGAAAGTATCTCCAATACTGGTCAAGTAATAGGTCGTTTCCAAGTTTTCAAAAAGAATGGGATAACGGCTATAGTAGATTATGCTCATACGCCTGATGCTTTGGAGAAAGTAATTAGCACTACCAGGGAACTTACAAAAGGCAAATTGATAACACTATTTGGATGTGGAGGAGAAAGGGATAGAGGTAAAAGACCTATTATGGGGAAAATATCATCAGAAATGTCTGATTATACTATTGTAACTTCGGATAATCCTCGTTCTGAAGAACCATTAATGATCATTGAAGATATAAAGAAAGGACTTATTGGGAATAACTGGTGTGTAGAACATGACAGAGAAAAAGCCATTATGCAGGGTATCAAAATGTTAAGAACCGGAGATGTTTTACTTATCGCAGGTAAAGGGCATGAGAATTATCAGATTTTAAAGGATACAGTTATCCCTTTCAGCGATATCGAAATTTTAAAAGGAATTCTTAATGGAACTAAAACTTGCTGAAATAATAAAATTAACAGGGGAAAAAACACTTTGCCCGAAATACAAAGATTTTAATCTTGACGTTATGATAGCTGGAATCTCCACAGACTCAAGAAAATTAAAAAAAGGCGAATTATTTGTTGCTCTTAAGGGCGACAGATTCAACGGTAATAATTTTATTCTGGATGCTTTTAAAAAAGGTGCTGTCGGAGCAATCGTATTGAAAACTAAAAATAAAAAGCTAAAAGCCAATCACCATTTAATTATTCAAGTTCCCGATACACTCAAAACTTTGGGAGATATTGCTAAGTATTACAGAGGAAAATTCAAAATACCACTAGTTGCTATTACGGGAAGTTGCGGAAAAACAACTACAAAAGAAATAACATCATCGATGCTATCATCAAAATTTAAAGTTCTAAAAACGCTATCTAATTACAATAATCTTATAGGATTACCTCTTACTCTATTTAATCTTACACACAGATATAAAGTAATAGTAGTTGAAATGGGCATGTCACATCTGGGAGAAATTAGAAGATTGACGGATATGGCCCAACCCCATATAGCAGTTATAACGAATATTGGGAAAGCACATATTGGATTTTTTAATTCTTTGAAGGATGTTGCAAAAGCTAAAGCGGAAATTTTCCAGTCATATGCAAGAGTTAAAATTGTAATATTGAATCGAGATGATAAATTTTTTCCATATTTTGCTTCCCAAATAAAAGGGGAAATAGTTACTTTTGGCACGAATAAAGAAAGTGATTTCCGTGCAGAAAAAATAAATTTTGATTCGTTAGGGAGAGCATCTTTTTATTTAAATGGGGAGGTAAAAATAAAACTTCCGTTTCTCGGCAGAGGGAATATATATAATGTTCTGGCTTCTTTAGCTATTGCGTCTTCAATGGGAGTTGAAATAGAAAAAGCTGTTGGTA
>CAIJMQ010000037.1 GCA_903821905.1 uncultured bacterium | reverse complement strand
TCTGGGATTAAAAAAAGGGTTAGCAGTTCTTAAAAGGGTTAAAAAAACTCTAAATATCCCTATACTTTCCGATATACATTCAGAGAAAGAAATAGAGGAAGTTTCAGAAATAGTCGATATTATCCAGATTCCAGCTTTTCTATGCCGTCAAACCGATTTAATTATAGGTTCCGCAAAAACAGGTAAACCTATCAATGTGAAAAAGGGCCAGTTTATGGCGCCATTGGATATGAAAAATGTTATTGAGAAAATTAAAAGTACCGGGAATGAGAATATTCTTTTGACAGAACGGGGGACCTCTTTTGGTTATAATAATCTTGTAGTTGATATGAGAAGTTTACCTATTATGCAAAAGTTTGGCTATCCCGTTATTTTTGATGCAACTCATTCTGTTCAGCTCCCCGGTGGTTTGGGTTCATCTTCCGGTGGTTTAAGAGAATTCATTCCGTATCTGGCAAGAGCAGCAGTTGCTTGTGGTTGTGATGGTATCTTTTTGGAAATTCATCCCGACCCCAACCAAGCTTTATGCGATGGGCCTAATGCACTTCCACTTAAAGATCTTGCTGTATTACTTGAAGAATTGAAAAAAATAGATTCTATAATTAGAAAAAATAAATAGTTTATGATTATAAATAGCGCAAAAAAAGTTCTTGAAATTGAAGCAAAAGCTATAAAAAGACTTTTAAAAAGTATTGATAAAAATTTTATTAAAGCTGTAGATTTGATTCTTTCTTGTAAAGGTCGAGTTATAGTAACCGGAGTAGGTAAGTCCGGCATAGTCGGCAAGAAAATATCTGCAACTCTTTCTTCCACAGGTACTCCCTCTCTTTTCTTGGATCCGGCAGGAGCTATCCATGGAGATTTAGGGATGGTTTTAGAGAGTGATGTAATCTTAGCTATTTCTAACTCTGGTGAAACTGATGAAATAAATAAACTTCTGCCTTTTTTCAGGAAGAATGACAACAAAATTATTGCTTTTACAGGTAACAAAAATTCTACATTGGCAAGAAAGAGTGATGTAGTTATAGATGTTCACGTTGAAAAGGAAGCTTGCTCTTTAGGACTTGCTCCAACAGCTTCAACTACTGCCACTTTGGCTATGGGAGATGCTTTAGCTGTGGCTTTACTTGATAAAAAGGGGTTCAAGAGAAAGGATTTTGCCAGACTCCATCCCGGAGGTACACTTGGAAAGCGGCTTACATTAAAAGTTGAAGATGTTATGCGTACAGGAAACGATATCCCATGTATATGTGAGGTGGTAAACGTAATGGAAGCTATAAAAGAAATTACAGCAAAAAAACAAGGATTTACCTCTGTTACAGATAAGAAAGGAAAACTGACAGGAATCATTACTGATGGAGATTTAAGAAGAGGTATTCAACGAAATGTGGATTTCAATCATAAGAGAGCTAAGGAAATTATGACTCTAAATCCTAAGACTATTGAAAAAGAGAAATTTGTAGTAGAGGCAATTGAGAAAATGGAGAAAAACTCCATTACTTCACTCATTATTGTGGACAGACAAAGGAAACCTATTGGAATTGTGCATCTACACGATTTATTGGGTAGAGGAGAGTTTAAGATCAAATAGTAAAACTTCCTACTTTAAATCCCTCAATTATCAAAATAAACAGTGGGCGATACTGGACTCGAACCAGTGACCTCTGCGATGTGAACGCAACGCTCTAACCAACTGAGCTAATCGCCCGAATCTAATTGTTCTATTGTGTTTTAACTCAACATACCCAACAAATTTATGTTTAAAATTTAATTGATAGTGGGCCCAGTAGGAGTCGAACCTACGACACGCGGATTATGAGTCCGCTGCTCTGACCAGCTGAGCTATGGGCCCGTTTAATAAATAGCAATTATAACCATCTACTATAAAATATCAACTTATTTACTCTAAATGTCCTCTTAGTATTTTGCTTTTTGTTGGGTGACGAAGTTTGGTAAGAGCTTTTGCCTCAATTTGTCTTACTCTTTCTCTTGTTACATTAAATTTTTTGCCAACCTCTTCTAAGGTATGGGGAGAAATTCCTTCTCCAATTCCGAATCGAAGTTTCAATATGTCCTTTTCTCTCTCAGGCAGAGTATCCAATACCCTGCTTATTTGTTCTTTAAGCATACTAAAAGCAGCTGTTGTATCAGGCATTATGACATCCTTATCTTCTATGAAGTCTCCAAAATGGCTGGTTTCATCAGAACCTATAGGGGTTTCTAACGAAATAGGATGTTGTGAAATTTTCAAGACAGCCCTTACTTTATCTACAGATAATTTCATTTTGTCAGATAATTCTTCTGCTGTAGGTCCTCTTCCGTATGTTTGCACAAACTTTTGAGAGATTCTCGAAAGTCTGTTTATAGTTTCAATCATATGGACAGGTATACGAATTGTTCTTGCTTGATCGGCAATTGCTCTTGTAATGGCTTGTCTTATCCACCATGTAGCATATGTTGAAAATTTGTAACCTCTCTTGTATTCAAATTTGTCCACGGCTCTCATCAGTCCCATATTACCTTCTTGTATTAGGTCTAAGAGCGATAAGCCTCTATTGATATATTTTTTAGCAATACTTACTACCAATCTTAAATTGGACTGTATCATCTTTGCTTTTGATGTTCTTACTTTTTCAGCTTCTGTTAGCAGGATAGGTAGATGTTTTTGGAATTCTTTTTTCTTAATTTCCCACTCTCTTTCCATGAATCCTTCGGGTAGAAGTCCTTTGCTTTCTTTATCCATTGCACTTTTTAGTTGATGGACAAGATTTGCAATATTTTTCTTTTTAACTGTCCAGTTGAAAATATCCTCAGCTATTAGTTTTTTAAGAATCTTTTTTATGTTTTTGTTGCCTTCTTCAATATTTTTAGCCAGTTGTATTTCTTCTTCTCTTAAAAGGAGTGGAATTCGTCCCATCTGGTGAAGATATGCTCTTACCGGGTCGGAGAACTTAGCTTTTTCTACTTGTGGAATAGACTTTTTTGTTGCTATTTCTTTTTTTCTTTTAAATTCTTCAGTGCTGGATACAATTTCTATATTCAATTCATCTAAGGTAGATAATATGTTGTCTGCATCCTGAGGTGAAATTACATCGTCCGGCAATATATCTTGGATCTCCTCATAAGTTAGATGCCCTTTCTTTTTACCTTCTCTTATTAATTTGTTGGTTCGTTTATTGTTGGTTTTTTTATTAACTTTTTTATTAGTTTTTTTATTTATTTTTCTTTTCATAGTTTTATTATGTGTTATCTAAATTAATTTTTGAAGTTTTTCTATTTGTTCGTTTCTATTTTTCCTTTCTTTATTCTTCTTACGCCAATTTTGAATAACTTGGTGGGGTGGATACTGTGGACGAAACTCATTTGCCATTATTTTGGATAATATTTCCCGCGAATTCGGAGAAAGAAGATTTAAGACAGCAGATGGCTTAATTTGTTCTTTCTCTTTTGCCTTCGAGTATACTTCCCAAGCTATTTCTCTAAGATTTTCATCCTGAAACTCACTTATATCTTCCTCTTTTAAAATATCGCTCTCTATCATTGATGATAGGATTATCTCTTCTTCAGGTGGAAAAGATGACCTGTAATCTATCTCCTTTCTATATTCTGATGGTCTCTTTTTTTTAGATATTTCCTCCAGAAGAATATTCTCTTTTGTGGATAATTCTTCTGCTAATATTTTTATATACTCATTTCTTCTTAAGGAAGATTGAACCTTGTTTATGATCGGTAAAATTACTTTTGAAATATTGATTTTCCCTTCTATTGTTTTTGGGTCATGTTGTTTTTTAAGATAGTTTAAATAGAATTTCACCACGTTTTGACTTTGGTTTAATTTAATATCGAAATTTTCTTTACCGTATTTTCTTATATAACTATCTGGATCTTCCGGATAGGGTAGGGTTACTACCAGAGGATCGAGTCCTTCTTCTATGAAGAGTTCTAAACTTCTCAAGGAAGCTCTTTCCC
>CAIJMQ010000036.1 GCA_903821905.1 uncultured bacterium | reverse complement strand
ATCTAAATGTATAAAGATAGAAAGCAACTTGTTAGGAGGTTTAAGATTGAGTCCCACAATTCGTTTGATGTAAAGCCTAATAAAAATTTTAAAGTCGCTGTTTATGTACCGGTGCGTGATGTCCAGAAGATGAAGGATTTGCAGTGGCTAAAAAGCACTTACAATCTTCTGAGCCGATATGTTCATATTGATAAGGTCTATCTTGAGGTTTCCCGTGATAAATTCTTAGCAGATGAAAAAGTTATTCTAAAAGCAAAAGAGTTTTTCCAAGATAGTGGTGTCAAAGTTTCCGGCGGGATTACCTATACTGTGCCACCAATTGACCATTTTCGATTTCAAACCTTTTGTTATACCGACCCGAAACAACGCAAGAAAGCGCGTGAGATTTCCGAATATGCTGCTAAACTGTTTGATGAAGTGATACTCGACGATTTCTTTTTCAACAGTTGCAAATGTGCTGTATGTGTTAAGGCAAAAGGGAAAAAGAGTTGGACACAATTCAGATTGGAGTTGATGCGGGATGCAGCAAAAAATCTTGTCGTGGGTCCAGCTAAAAAGATTAATCCTAAAGTAAATTTCATAATCAAATATCCAAACTGGTACGACCACTTTAAATATTGTGGATTCGATTTGGAAACAGGGCCCAAGATATTTGACATGATATATACCGGCACAGAGACCAGAGACCCTGTTTACAACCATCAGCATTTACAGCCATATGAAAGTTATGCCATTATGCGCTACTTTGAGAATGTTGCGCCGGGACGCAATGGTGGCGGATGGGTTGACCCTTTTAATCGCCGGACATTAGACCGTTATGCTGAACAATTATCATTGACACTTTTTGCCAAATCAAAAGAGATTACGCTTTTTTGCTACAGAGCTATATTCCATATGCTTAAACAAAACAATGGGAAAGAGATACCTGTTACCCAAATAGCACGCGTGGCGGGATATGCTTTAGAAAGAGCCGATTCTTTCTTGGGGCAGTTGGGCAAACCGCTGGGTGTAAAGACCTACAAACCCTACAACTCTCATGGAGAGGATTTCCTTCCCAATTATATCGGCACATTGGGTATTCCTATGGATATCACGCCGGAATTTCCTTATAAAGAGAATATTATCTTCCTGACCGAACAAGCCGGTTTCGATAAAGATATTGTCGAGAAAATAAAAGGCCAACTACTTAAAGGCAAAGATGTAATGATAACTTCCGGGCTGTTGCACAAGCTTCAGGGAAAAGGTATAGAAGAACTTGTTGAGCTTGACTATACCGATAAAAAAGCAATGGTGCGCAGGTTTTATAACTGGCTGGCTGTTAGCCCGTCCGAATACGATATCCTGATACCACAGATACGATATGCTACAAATGATTCGTGGGAACTGATAACCGCTTTGGATAATCACAACGGTAGTGGTTATCCCATTCTCCTGAAAGCTGACTATGCTAAAGGCAAACTTTACGTTCTCACCATTCCCGATAATGTGGGTGACCTGTATGCTTATCCCCAGGAAATCCTGACCGCGATTAAGAAGATATTGTTAAAAAATTTCTTCGTATACACCGATAGTCTCAGCCACGTGAGTTTATTTGTATATAACAACAACACTTTTATTGTGGCATCTTTCGAGGAGCATAGCCTGGTCGTGAAAATGGTGGTGGATAAGAAATTCAAAAAACTCGTCGAGCTTCAGTCTGGACGTGAGCTCAAAGGCCGTGCAGAAGGTGACAAATGTGTCTTTGAAACATACATTGAGCCGCACGACTATCGTGTATTTAGAGTAGAATAGTTATTGCAGTATTTGTCGGATTGTTTAGGTTGTATAATATAATGTTAGATATCCTTTATGAGTAATTGTCGAGAACAAATTAAAAATCTAGCTTATTCGGTAAATGATGGATTAACGGCGTACATCACAATTCATGACAAAATTTTCAAAGAATCAGCTACCTTCAAAAGTTTTCTGAAAAATATATTTGGTCGTGCTGTTCCTACGTCGCAATTGTTTCAAGATGCGGAGACATTAATTTCTTTGTGGAATGGTATCACTGAGAGGATTGCCTCATTCGGTCGTGATATAAATTCTTCGATGGATGAAGATGAAAGATATTATTTTGAGATTCTTAATAGATATGCTCAAGCCGTAAAAGAGACAGTCATTGCACTCGTTGAGAGACAAAAATTGCTAAATGAGCGTAGTAAAGGCGGTCACGATAACCATGTAAGTTGGAAGGTATATCAAGATGCTGAAAGAACATACGAATCTGCGATTCAGAAATACATGGCGATAGGGCAAGAGCTGAATAATGCGAGCCATTTGGTTTTTAAAAAATAACATACCTAACAACTTATGAAAGTTATTGCTGTATTGGGAAGTCCTAAGGAGAATGGTTTTTCTTCAACGCTAGCGCGGGAAGTATTGCGAGGAGTTGCCGACGCTGGGCACCAAGTGGTTATCTATGAAATAAACAAGATGAATGTTAAGGGATGCCAGGGTTGCCGATATTGCAAAGAAAATAATGTTGATTGTATCATTCAGGATGATTTAAAACCTTATTGGAAAGACCTTCACGAGTGCGGTGCCCTTTTAGTCAGCAGTCCTAATTATGCTGCGCAGGTCTGCGGTCCCATGATTACTTTTATGAACCGCCATTATTGTCTGCTGGATAAAAATTGGAAGGTGCGAGTTCATGCAGGGATTAAGCTGATAGGCGTATTTTCACAGGGGAATGGCAATCCTGAAACCTATGTGGCGCAATATAACTGGTATTTAGGCGATTTCCAAAACCGCGCTATGGTGCTGGTTGATAAGTTGATACATACAGGCAATCAGCTCCTGACAAGCGATTGTGAATTGATGCGTTGCGCATACAGCATAGGCAAGAATTTGTAATAGGACTTATGCAAAACGTATTTGAATAGAATAGTATAAATAAAATTAGACACTGCAGAAATTGCGGTATTAGAAATTAAACGATATGTTCCACGATATCCCACAGACAATTTTGGCTCGGATGCGCGAGTTGGAGCAGATTGACTTGCGCGACCGCGCCGACGGAACATCACGAATGAAGCGGCTCCGTCAGATTCCATCCGGGGTTGGTAGATTCATCGCCTTGCTGGCAGCAGCGGCACCTGATGGCCGTTGCATTGAGATTGGAACGAGTGCGGGATATTCCACGCTGTGGCTCGCTTTAGCTTGCCGGGTTACTGGGAGGAAGGTCACAACTTTCGAGATTTTGGACGAAAAGGTTGAACTTGCGAGGGCGACCTTCGATGCCGCTGGTGTTAATGATGTCGTCGAGTTGGTTCACGGTGACGCCTTGAACTATCTGTCGGAGTGCAAAAACATAGGCTTCTGCTTTCTTGACGCAGAGAAAGAAATATACGACCGCTGTTATGAGATGGTCGTGCCGTGCATGGTGCAGGGAGGCATTCTTGTAGCAGACAATGCGATCAATCATCAGGCAACATTGCAACCAATGCTGGACCGAGCCTTGCGAGATGAAAGAGTTGACGCGATAATAGTGCCTATTGGCAACGGGGAGTTGGTCTGTAGGAAAAGATGAAGATATGGCCTAACCAGATTGGTCGAGCGAATCGCTGCTATGCTTCTCTGCTCATCTGAATTTTAATATTTGATATTGTTTTACTTCCCCCATCTTCTCTGTCTTATCTGATATTCTGCAATTGCTTCGTATAATTTTTCTTTACTCAAATCGGGCCAGAATTCGGGTATGATTACAATTTCAGCATAAGCAATTTGCCAGAGTAGGTAATTAGAGATGCGAGAATCTCCTCCGGTTCTTATTAAGAGGTCGGGGTCGGGAAGTCCTGCAGTATATAAATTTTTTGAAATTATTTCTTCATCTACTTCTTTAATGTCTTTCTTTTCTAATATTTTATTTACCGCATCTACTATTTCTTTTCTGCCGCCATAATTTACGGCGAGGTTTAATACCATCTTGGTGTTGTTCTTGGTTGTTTCTTCTGCATAGTCGATGGCTTTTTTAAGGTTCCCATCAAGCTCGTGGATTCTGCCAATAAATCTGACTTTAATTCCCTTTGAATGGAAATAATCCATTTTTCTTTTAAGAAAATTCAAACCGAATGTCATCAGGAAATTTACTTCTGTTTTTTTTCTCTTCCAATTTTCTGTGGAGAAGATATAAAACGTGAGGACAGGAATTCCTAGTTGTAAGCAATCTTCTATTACTCTGATTACTACTTCAGCGCCTTGTTTATGTCCTTGGTTTGAAGATAGTTTGTTTTGTTCTGCCCATCTGCGGTTGCCGTCAACGATAAATGCGATGTGTTTGGGGAGTTTATTTTTGTCTAATATTAATCTTGGATTCATTTTTATTATTATACAAGATTTTCTCCTAAAAAATAAATTGCTGAAAATTCTTTACCTAAAACTGATAACGGTTTTTATTTATAAATGGTGTTGACTTTAATATTATGAAATTGTATCATTACGCCTTCTCTAAAACTTAACCCCTAAAAAGGAGGGAGTGAACATGAAAAAGAAGTATCTTTTGACCCCGGGGCCTACACCTCTGCCACCGGAAGTTATGAGTGCTTTGTCAAGGCCGATTATACATCACAGAACTGCTGAATACGGTGAAGTATTTGGCGAAGTAAATAAGGGTTTAAAATATTTGTTCCAAACCGCAGAAGATGTTTTTATGTTTGCATCTTCGGGTACAGGCGCAATGGAAGCATCAGTGGTCAATTTACTTTCCCCGAAAGATAAAGTAATCGCGGTTGAAGCGGGTAAGTTTGGAGAAAGATGGCTGGAGCTTTGTAACACGTTCGGTTTGGATGTTATTCCTGTTCATGTTCAGTGGGGAAAATCAGTTGCTCCGTCATTAATAGAAAAATTGTTGAAAGAAAATCCCACTACTAAAGCGGTATTTGTCACTTTATGCGAAACTTCTACCGGCGTGACGACAGATGTAAAAGCTATTGCTGCAGTGACTGCAAAGACCAATGCTGTTGTAGTGGTAGATGCTATATCCGGTCTTGGTGCTATGGAACTTAAGACTGATGAATGGGGAGTGGATGTCGTTGTTTCGGGTTCACAGAAAGGGATGATGCTTCCCCCGGGACTTGGTTTTATTTCGTTAAGCAAGAAAGCACAGAAAATGATGGAAACATCGAAGTTGCCCAAATATTATTTTAACCTGAAAGCATATAAGAAAGCTTTGGAAAAGTTGGATACACCATATACGCCGGCAATTGGTTTAACGGTTGCTTTGAAAGAAGCACTTAAACTTTTACAGGACGAAGGGCTTGAAAATGTATTGAAGAGACATGCTGTAATGGCTGAAGCTACAAGACAAGCAGTTAAAGCATTGGGATTGGAAGTTTTTGCTTCTCCTTCTTCCGATACTGTTACTGCTGTTAAATTGCCTGAGGGTATGGATGGTGGAAAACTGTATAAAACGATGAAGAACGATTTGGGCGTCCAAGCTGCTGACGGTCAGGGAAATCTCAAAGGCAAGATTTTAAGATTCGCACATTTGGGATATATGGATGCTTCCGATGTAATTCTGGGTATTTCTGCTTTGGAAGTTGCACTATGGAAAATAGGTTACCCGGTAAAAATGGGAGAAGGTGTAAAAGCCGCCCAGAAAGTTTTATATCAAGTTTAATTAATAGTTTATAAAAGTAAGTTAAATATATTGGAGGATAACTAAATGAAGGTACTTATATCAGATAAACTTGAAAAAGAAGCTGTAGATATCCTGAAACAAAAAGGTTTTCAGGTGGATATTAATACAGAACTTACACCGGAACAGTTAAAAGAAAAAATAAAAGGGTACGATGCTTTGATTGTAAGGTCAAAAACTAAAGCTACAAAAGATATAATCGATGCATCCGATAAACTAAAAGTCATTGGCCGGGCAGGTGTAGGTGTTGACAATATAGATATTCCCGCGGCAACAGCCAAGGGAATTGTGGTAATGAATGCACCTGCAGGCAATACTATATCGGCTGCTGAACATGCATTCGCTCTTATGTTCGCTCTGTCAAAAAATATTCCCTGCGCTAATTCGTTACTTAAGAATAAAAAATGGGAGAAAAAATTATTGGGCATTGAACTCTATGGCAAGACTATAGGTATCATAGGATTGGGCAGGGTAGGAAGCCATATGGCTAAAATGTCTAAAGGAATTGGCATGGAAGTTATCGGTTATGACCCTTTAATAAGAGAAGAAAAAGCGAAGAATCTGGATGTAAAACTTGTTGATTTAGATGAACTTTTCCAAAAGTCCGATTTTATTTCTCTTCATGTTCCGCGTACACCCGATACCAAAAAGTTAATAAACGAAAATACAATAAGCAAAATGAAGAAAAATGTGAGAATAATAAACTGTGCAAGAGGCGGAGTAGTTGATGAGGGTGCACTTTATAAAGCATTGAAAGAAGGAAGAATAGCCGGTGCTGCGCTTGATGTATTTGAACAGGAGCCGTTACTTGATTCTCCGCTTCTGGAGTTGGATAATGTTGTTGTTACCCCGCACCTGGGTGCTTCTACTAAGGAAGCGCAGGTTAATGTGGCGGTGGAGATTGCTAATTCAATAGCATTAGCTCTAAAAGAAGGTAAATTTCAAAACGCTCTAAACTTATCAGCTATAAAGAAATAAATTTAAGGAGAATTTATAAGAATGGCTAAGAAACCGAAAATACATATTTTGGATGTAACTAATAGAGACGGTGTTCAGACATCACGGTTGGGATTAGCAAAGTTACAGAAGACGATAATAAATATGTATCTTGATAAAATGGGTGTTTATCAGAGTGAAATGGGTTTCCCATTTACAAATCACGAAATAAACTATATCAATGCCAATCTTGAACTGAAGAGATTAGGTGTGTTTAAATCCATTATACTTTCGGGATGGTCCAGACCTGTAATTAAAGATATAGAAAAATCAGTAGAACTCACCAGTATCAAAGATATGAATATCTCAGTATCTACTTCCGAGCAAATGCTTAGCAGTAAGTTTGAAGGTAAATATTCCAAAAAAGACATAATCAGGATGATTGTAGATGCTACTCGATATGCTAAAAAGGAAGGGATTAAAACTGTGGGTGTTAATGCGGAAGATGCTTCAAGAGCAGATGTAAATTTTCTCATAGAATTTGCTGCTGCGGCTAAAGAAGCCGGAGCGGATAGATTTAGATACTGCGATACTTTGGGATACGATGACCCTTTCTCTATTTATGAAAGAATATCCCAGATAGTAGCTTCCGTCAAAATAGGTGTTGAGTTGCACTGTCATAACGATTTGGGTATTGCTGTTGCAACTTCTATAGGCGGAGCTAAGGCAGCAGTTGACAGCGGAGTAGATGCATATATAAATACTACTGTTAACGGAATGGGAGAAAGAGCAGGCAACGCAGATTTAGTATCTACAATATTGGCTATAAAAAAGTCTAGCGGTTTGAAAGATAAATATGCCATGGATGATAACATAGATTTAAAAATGGCTTGGAAGATTTCTAAATACGCATCATATGCTTTCAATGTTCCTATTCCTATTAATCAGCCTGGAGTAGGAGACAATGCTTTTGCACACGAATCAGGTATCCACGTGGACGGCGCTCTAAAAGATTCCAGAAACTACGAACTTTATCACTACGAAGAATTAGGTAGGGGGGAACCGGAAATTATTGAAACCGGTAGAAGAATAACGGTTGGTGAATACAGTGGTATTAAAGGATTTAGGAATGTCTACGGCAAAATGGAAATAGAGTTCAAAGATGACAAAGAAGCAACGAAAATACTGGAACTGGTTAGGTATGCAAATGTCCATACTCAGAAACCTTTGGTTGAAGACGAATTAAAATTTATTGCCGCTTATCCTGATATAGCCAGAAAGATTATGACTGTTACTCCTCCATAGAATTGCAAATAGTCCCCCTTTTTCATTCTGCCCTTAGAAATCGCGGATGCGATTTCAAGGACCTTGGTCCCGGGAATTCTTTAGAATTCCACGGGGAAAGAATGAGGGGGGAAGTAGATAGAAAAATATTATTTTTCTCTTGCTACTTTATTTAAACTATGTATAATGAAACTTACGAAAGAAATGAATAAGAAACTTTTAAATTTCGGATTAATCCTTTCTGTGTTTTTTCTTTATTCCACGTATGTTTCTTCAGCTGATTCTTCTCTTGAAGCAGATAAAGAATTAAGAGCGGGGATACTTCTTTTGGGAACCGGGGATTCCAATGAAGCTTTAGCAAAATTTCTGAAAGTCCAAGAATTAGACCCTCTTAATGCCGATGCTCATTACTATCTGGGAAGAGCTTATTCCCAGCTTGGAGAATTTGGGAAAGCAATTTCTTCTTACGAAAAAGCATTGCAGTTAAACCCTGAATTTAAAGACGTACATTTCCAGTTGGGTGTAGCTTATTATCGGCTGAAACAATATAGAAATGCAGTAGAAGAATTGAAAGAAGCGGAAAAATATTCACCGAAAGATGCTATGGTCTATTATTATCAAGGAGCAAACTACTACGGTATGAAAAAATACTACAAAAGTGTTGCTCCATTTAGAAAGGTGAGAGAATTAGACTCTTCTCTTACAGTTTTGTCTTATTACTGGGAAGGTGTATCTCTTTTCCAGCAGGGTGTATATAAGAAAGCTGAAGATAGTTTACAAGAGGCAAAACGCATTTCTACAGATCCAAAATTAGAAAAGTCTATAAACGAGTTATTAGAGGCAATAAAAAAACAAACTAAAACTATAGGTTTCAATGCAACTATGGGTATAGAATACGACGACAATGTTACTCTTCAGCCTGTGAGTGAAGATGTTGCGGCAAGTTCTGGTAAAGAAGATTCAAGAGCAGTAATAGATGCAAAGTTTACAGGGCGCAAGTTCTCACCGTGGGGAGAATTTGGGGGCTCATATTCGGTTTATCAATCCCTACATCAGGATTTATCCGAGTACAATGTTCAGGACCACACAGCGTCAATTTATTTTTCTGCGGACAGTCGTCCTCTTCAACCTTTTATCCAGTATAGTTATGATTATTGTTTGGTTGATAATGACAAGTTTATGGAAAAACACACTCTTTTCAGTGCAATGAATATTGCTTGGTTTTCACCGCACACCACACAATCTTATTCTCAGTATGAAAAATTTAATTATTTTGATTCGCCTGGAGACGCTGACCAAAACCGTACAGGTTATGCCAATACGCTCGGTTTGAACCAGTTTTTTTCTATTATGAACGATAAAGGATATATCAAAGTTGGCGGAGCATATAAAGGTAATAACGCGGATGGCTCTGATTGGGATTATTACAGTTGGAAAGCTGTGCTAGGTTTATCTGTCCCTCTTCCGATATCAAATACAACATTGCAGGCAGGCGGCGAATATGCGACTGATAATTTTCTAAATGAAGATTCCATTTTTAATGAGAAAAGAAAAGATACTAATTTGGATGCTTGGTTGAAATTAATATATAAAATAAATGAGAACTGGGATGCGTCATTAAGTTATAAACATATTACTAATAATTCCAATATAGATTTTTACGAGTATAGAAGAAACGTTACTTCATTATTTGTAAATTATAATTTTTGAGGTGAGATAAATGATTAAAAATATATCAAAAATAGTTTTGATAACAATTTTAATGTTCACAGGCGCTGTCGGCGCTTTATTCTCTCAAGAAGCAGTTGGCAAAGTCGTTTCTTTGCAGAACAGCGTAGAGGCGAAACTCGATGAAGACGGAGCATGGAGAATATTAAGCGTAAAAAGCGACGTTTACGAAAAGGACACAATTAGAACAGGAGAGGATTCTCAAGCGAGAATTTTCTTTGTGGATGAGTCCACTGTTTCTGTAGGGCCCGAGACAACTATCAAGATAGAAAAATTATTATGTTCTCCTTCAAAGAATCAAAGAGAAGGTAGTTTGAAACTTCTTGCCGGTAAAGCCAGATTCGATGTAGGGAAGCTTTTTTCAAAAGATTCCACATTTGAAGTTAAAACCCCCACAGCAGTAGCGGGAGTTAAAGGCACGAGTTTTATCGTTTGGGTAACATCCGAACAGTTGACAAAACTGATGGGGTTAAGCGGAAGTGTGACTATAACAAGTATTTTACCCTCAGTCGAAGGCGAAATGCTGTTGACCAGCGGCGTCATGATATCGATTGAAGACGGCGTGCCGCCCGGCGACCCGGTACCCATAAGTTTCGACGAACTAATTGATTTACTGCAGAATTTAGGGCTTATTGACAAAGACAAAGAAGACAACAACATCGGACAGGGAACGGGGGGAGATATAGGCGGAAACACATTATTAAGAAATTTGGGAAATCTTATTCCGCAGGGCGGACAAACCGGTATAATTGACCAACCTTTAGAAGTACCTCCATCTGAGAATATGCTTCCGGCACCACCTGCTCCTCCGGCTGATGAAGCAGGAAATTAAATGCAATCGACAGGTATGGTATAAAGAGAAAATTAAGGAATAAAATATGCATAAAAAGATAAATTTTTCTTATAGGAATATTCTGTATTTATTCTTCGCAATCTTTTCTTTGTTTTTCTTTACTCAACCCATTTATGCTCAACCAGCTCGCCAATGGACTTTTATGGTTTATATGGATGGCGATAATAATTTGGAAAATGCGGCAAAGGCTGATTTTACTGAGATGGCAAACATTGGTTCAGATGACGATATAGCGATTGTAGTGCTGTTTGATGGAGCTTCCAGCAATGATTCGCGTTGGGGCCTTGTAACCAAAGGGGATGTGCTTAATAGTTCTTGGGGTTCTATCCTTGATGATTCTAGTGAAGTAGATATGGGGGATTCTCAAACTTTGGCTAATTTTGTTGAACAGGCTACTTACACCTATCCTGCTCCAAATTATGCTCTTATATTGTGGGACCACGGGGATGGCTGGAGAGAAAAGATTGAACTCCTAAGGAACCAATTAAGGACAAGAGGCAATGAACTTTCTTTATCAGAAAGAGAAAATATCCTTAATGAAATAAAAAATTTGGAACAAAAAGTTCAGCAAGAGCATGCATGGAAATCAGTATGTGTTGATAATCATAGTGGCGGAGATGCGCTTAATATAAGAGAGATAAGGGAAGCTTTTAAAGACTTATATGACCGGGAAGTAATAACAGGTGTGGAACTCATAGGGTTTGATGCGTGCCTGATGGGTATGCTTGAAGTAGGTTATGAGGTAAAAGATTATGCAAAAGTGATGGTGGCTTCCGAGAAGACCGAACCTCTTGCCGGTTGGCCTTATAATACTATACTCAGTGATTTGACTGATAACCCGACTATGACTCCTGAAGAACTTGGCACTATGATAGTACAAAAATACGGAGAATTTTATATCAGTAATGAAGAAGATGGTGACCAGACTCTTTCAGCAGTGCAGCTTCAAGAACAGCTCGGAGGTTATTATTCTGCAAGTGACCTTCAAGACACATGGCTTATGCATTCTCTTGAGTCTAGTGATTCCGGTGATAGTGGCTGGGAACATGCTAAAGTAAATATAGATGGCAGCGGCAATATGACATTTACATCCTATCTGGATAGTGAAGAGGATACAGAACAAGGAGATGCCCCCGATACAATGCAGATAGATCCAAGTGGTATTGTGACTGTTAACGACGACTCATTTTACGGTGTAATGTCACAAGATAAGAGTATAGTTGTTGGGACAGCTGGTGATGAGGATTATCAACTCATTATTTTGCAAAGGAGCGGCGGAGAAACATTTGCGCAAACCGACCTTCAAGGCATATGGAAAATGCATTCTCTCCGGTCCGGTGGTGGTGCCGATAATAGTGGCTGGTCATACGGCACAGTAACCATAGACCCCGTTGGTAATATGGTATGGTCAGACTGTCTAGATAGTGAGGGAGATACAGAAATGGACGACGCTCCTGATACGGCTCTTATAACTTCAGGTGGTATCGTATCTCTTCCCAATCACGGAACATTTCACGGTGTAATGTCACTGGATAAGAATACGGTTGTGGGAACGATGACGTCGACTGGTGAGGGATATAAAGATTATGAACTTATTGTTTTGCAAAGGAGTGGTGGTACATTCGCAGCAATTGACTTTAAAGGTATATGGAACATGAATTCTTTGGAGTCTGGCGATGTCAATAATAATGGCTGGTCGCGCGGCACAGTAAATATAGACAACAGTGGTAATATGACATGGATATCCTATCTGGATAGTGACGGAGATACATCAATAGAAGGCACTCCTAATACAGTTTCTATAACTCCAAGTGGCATCGTGACTGTTGATACTGTTGACAACGACACAACATTTCACGGTGTAATGTCACTGGATAAGAGTATAGTTTTTGCAACGGTAGGAGCAGGAGAAGGTCATGAGCTTATTGTTTTGCAAAAGAGTGGCAGTATGTTCGCAACAATTGCAACTCTTGCCCATGCTGTCAGCATCTTTGCTCAAACAGCATTGGAAACGGAACATGATGATTGGGATGTTATCTTTGCTGCACAACAACGGGCAGGGTATTATGAACCATATTTTTCTTACCGCGATTTAAGAGGATTTATGGAAGGGGTTGCTGATAATGCTAAGTGTGAATTAATTCAAACAGCAGCTCAAAATGTAATTACTGCAATTGACGGGTGTGTAATTGCAAATCATAGTTCTATCGCTGATAAAGGCAATGGACTTTCTATATATTTCCCGGAATGGTTCTGGGGGGATGAAAATTTGTCTGATACTGCTTTAATAGACCCTGATTACAATGATACAAATTTACTATTCCTTAAAGATGAAGAAGGAGTATATAAAAAAGAGACAAAATTGCCATTACCTTATATGCAATACTGGGATGAATTTTTATACGAATATGTAGATACGTCTCTTGTTCCTAATCATACCGGCACATATACATATTCAAGGACAATTCCGGGCGGGACTACTGCTTCAGCTTATGTTATGATTTCTTCTCCTGTACTTCCGAGCAATTTGGACCCTTTTGCTAATCTTCAGGATGACTTAGGAGTTTATGACCGGAATGTATGGCGTCTTTTCAGATGGAATCCTATTTTTAGTACGCCAGGTTATCAAGAATATCCTTTCCCCGAGTATGATGTGGAAGAATATCCTTCTATTGGTGGTGATGTAGTCCCAAGCAATGGTTACTGGCTTATTTCGCGCAACACTGTAGATATAGATGTAACAGGTCTATTAGCAGAAACTAACAGACCTTATCCGATTCTTCTTTATCCCGGTTGGAACCAGATTGGCACCCCGTTCAATTTTGATATTGATTTTGATACGGTATGGGTATTTTGGTCAGGGGTAGGGGGGATAGTAGAAAAACATGATAGAACTATTGGTTTAGATTTAGATTTGATTTTTGATGCAACTTCATCTGAAAATGTTTATACTTCCAGAACGCTATGGAAATATGAAAATGGAGATTATAGTGCCACTGCTGTTATGAATCCCGGGGAAGGTTACTGGATTAACAATCTAACTGATGATTATGTGCTTCTCGTGGTAAATCCTGTCCGCTCCACTCTATCTGAACGTTATATAGTTTCATTAGAGCGTACTCTTACGGCACTTGCAAAATCTACGGAAAAAACACCTCCACCTCCACCTGGAGGAATAGACCCTGAACCTAATGGAGAAGGTAGTAGCAGCGGTAAAAGTGGATGTTTCATTGCTACTGCCTGTTTTGGTTCTCCTATGGCTGGAGAGGTTCAAGTTCTACGAAATTTCAGGGACAAATATCTTTTGAGTAATTCAATCGGGCAAGTTTTTGTTTCGCTATATTACAGATATTCTCCTCCAGTTGCACGATTTATCGGAAATCATAAATTCTTGAGAGTTATGGTTAGGTCCAGTTTGTATCCTATAGTTAAATGGTGTAATTTAACCATAGAAGATAAATAGAGCCTGAAATTTTTTTCTCTCTTTTATAACATTGAAAAAACTCCGCATAGTTAACCCATATACAATCGGATTTTTCGCCGTTGCTGTCATTGTCTTCTTTTATTTTCTCCCCATAGACTTTATTGACCAGCTGGAACTGAAAACCCTCGATTTAAGATTCAAATCTTTTCAGAAAAATATTCCTTCCAACGATATTATTATTGTTACGATAGATAACAAATCAGAAGATAAAATCGGTCAATTCCCCTGGCCAAGAGATACATATGCAAAAGTTATAGACAATTTGAGTAAATGGGGCACAAAAGTAATAGGTATCGACGTCCTTTTTTCTAAAGAAGAATACAATCCGTTATCAGCAGTTCTTGATAAAACAGATTTAAACCAAAGAGTTCCGCAGGATTTCATAGAAGAATACCAGAAAAAATTCGATAACGATAAAATCTTGACCGATTCAATAAAGAAAGCCAGCAATGTTGTTCTGGGATATTATTTCTTTACCGAGGGAGAAGAGCAGGTAAAACATCTTACGGAAGCAGAGAAGCAAAAAACCAAGAAGTTAATCTTGAAAGGCATGATTCCTCTTGTGAATTCCGAAGTAAAAGGTGACGAGAAATTTTTACTCTGGAGAGGTTACGGAATAGAGACAAGT
>CAIJMQ010000035.1 GCA_903821905.1 uncultured bacterium | reverse complement strand
TATTTACAAAAGTATTCGGATGTTTTATGAGCTTGTTCATGAAGCAAAGAAGAAATCTTTTAAAGATTAATGACGCGAACGAGTGAGTAAATATTTTTCATTTTCTAGTAGGACTGTTTGCGAGAGAAAAGAACTCATCCATAGTAATTTCTTTTCTCTGACTATCATCATTTTCTGTTAAAACGATGAAAGCCTTTGATGTAACAAATCCAGCCGCAGGAGTACCATAAGGATTATAATACGCGATATATTTACTATTGGACACAAAATAAGCTTCATCTTCCCTAGAATCAGGGGTATGTGTAATCTGCCGCTTTTCGCTTCCATCAATTTTTTCCATCCAGACATCACTGTTTCTTTTCACAAGCCTGTATTCGCCATTTGTGTCATAGAATTGGTCATAGCCGTCTGGGCCACTCACACCAAAAGTACAACATCCTGCTAATCCGAGCAAGCTTGCCCCAAGAAGCAAAACAACCATAAATTTGCTATGCATATTTATCACCTCACTTTTTAACTAACTAATCCTTTAACAGTTGCTGCTTCTTCTTTTCAAATTCATCTTGCGTTATAACCCCGTCGTCCAGCAATTTCTTGTATTTACGAATTTCGTCAGCATTGGAACCTGCTATTTTTTCTGAGGATTCTTCCGTTTTCCTTGCGCCAATTGGACTTGGCTCAAGATTAAAATCATACTTGGCCTTACTGGGAAAGAAATAATCCCCCGGAACCCTTTCAACATTCACCCCCGGTTCATAGAAATAATGGGAGAAAGAACCTTTTTGATCAAACTGTATGACTTCTACGGTGTCTTTGTATCCTTCTTTTGAAACCTTAAGGATGTATTGCTCTGTAGGATTACATGCATACCAGATGCATACAGCAGTCACTAGATTGCATTTGTATTTTACATAAAATGTGACCTCAGCGGGAGAATAGCCAACAAGCTTATCATTAATGTATATGCTAGCTCCTGGTGGCGTAGAAGTAACTCCTATTTTGAGAGGCACTATGTCATCTTTTTCTTTAGGCACCATATTCAATGATGTCCCCAAAGTCGCGCATCCTGTTAATCCAATTACACTACCAAGCAGAAATATCAGTAATATTTTTCTCATGCACATCGCCTCTTTCTATTTTTTCTCAAGGTTAAAGTTATATGTACCTTCCTTTGCGGGTTCTCCGGGTTTCAGTGATGGCCCCATGCAGGAGTCGGAATAAAATATTATTTGTGTTATATTATCTCTGTATCCGTCTTTAGAAACGCGCAAAACATAATTTTCTCTCGGATAATAGGTAAAACCCAGCCCGGGTTGTGTAATAAAAGATACGGTTAAAGGAAATTTACAGGGCGTCCTGCCAAAAAGCCTGTCATTGATATACACTTCTGCGTCATCCGGCACTGAGGAAATATTAAAATAAAAATCGAAAGCGTTTTTAGGCGTAAATATTGTTGGCTCAACTGTGGCGCATCCTGACAGAGTACCAAATAAAATTAAACCAATTAATACAGCAATTATATGCTTCATTTTTCTTTCCTCCTTTTCATTTATACAATTTTTCTATAGCCCTTTTTACATCAGAATTCATCAAATTCGCATATACCTCTGTTACTCTTACTGAAGAATGGCCTAACTGTTCCTGCACAAGCCTCAGATTGTGATTGCTTGCAAGATAAAGATGCGAGCCGTATGTATGCCTTAAGCAATGAAT
>CAIJMQ010000034.1 GCA_903821905.1 uncultured bacterium | reverse complement strand
CATTCCTTAACATATTGTCCCTTCAACTGTTCAACTTCCTTTTTTAACCCTTCAGCTCTTTGTCCAAGTTGTGTAAGTCCTTTTTTAAGAGGGACAATTGAAACAAAATAAAAACAAATAACAGTAAGGGAATATATCAATATACCCCAGCTAATTACCTTTAAAATATTTAATTTTATTTTTTTATAATGTTGCATGTAATTTCAAACTCAGTAATTCCCATAGACGATTCTGTCCTGGGTTTTGAAATAGATGAAAGTTGTATACCGCCTATTCCTTCTTTAAAAAGCGTTTCCTGTTCTAAAGCTTTAATAAACGACTGTACGCTTTTAAAGGCTTCTTCTTTTTCTGCCATTACAAAACCAGATAGGTATATTACTTTTATTTTTTCATTTTTTTCCCCTTGGCCATCTTTAAGATAAAGTTTATCTATCCACATATTATCAGGTAAAACCTTGGAAATACCTTTTAATTTATGGGAAAAGAGAATTCTATCTTTTGTTAATCCTTTTATTATCTCCAACTCAGATGTTATATCCGCATATTGTTTGTTTATTGCCTTTAACCCAGAAAGAGTTGTACCTTCTCCTGAAAGAAATATTATATCTTCATTGAGAACAGTCAAATTTCTCTGAATATCTTTAACTTGATAATCAAGATTTACACGATACGAAAAAAGAATAAGATATGTGAGAACGAACAAAAACAACTCTATGTATAAGATTATTTTTAATACGGCTTTTCTTTTACTCTGTTTTACCTTGTCTTTTAAAAGGTTTATATCGAAAATCATACAGTCCTCATCCCCAAACCAATAGCAATCGGAAATAAATATCCCATTGATTTTAAAGAATCATCAACAGACCTGCTGAACTGGACTTTTTCAAACGGATTCCATCGGACTATTTCCATCCCCAGATTTTTAGATAAGAAGTTGTCTATTCCCAGAATAAAACAACCTCCTCCTGTGAGAAATATCTTTTTAATACGCGGGTCAGTTATTCTATTGTGTTTACATTCTTCAGATTCACCCGACCTCTTGTGAGTATATTCTATTGAGCTTTTTAATTCATTTATAAAAGAAAATGTCAGTTTTTCCAACATGTCGGGAATGCTTATCTTCTGTTTGAGTTTTTCTGTGTTTTTCTTAAGTTGCTCTGCCTCTTTCCAGGAAAGTTTTGTTTCTTTGCTGATAAAACTGGTAAACTTATCTGAGCCAAAATTTATATTTCTTACCGTTGGTACAGTGCCTGTTGCTAGTATACTAAGGTTTGTGAGATTTGCCCCGATATTCAATATGCCGATACTTTCGTTTTCCTTTAAGGGCTCATCAGATAAAGGGAGAAGACAATTCAAAAGTGCCAGAGGCTCAACATCCATAATTAAAGGATTAAGCCCAGCTTTTTCTACAACCGCAACTTTTTTTTGAGCTATCTCTTTTGATACTGCTATTAGAAGAATATTTTCCTGACCATCTTTATCTTTAATACCAGACCTCATATAGTCTATACTAACTTCATTTATATCGGAAGAAATTCTTTGTTCTGCTTCAAGTCGTACTGCGTGTGCCAATTCCTTTTCATTAAGTACGGGGAATCTCAGGTAATCAAATATAACTTCTGTAGTTCCTAAAGCTATAGCCACCGACTTTCCTTTTATGTCGAATTTTTTACAGGCTTCATTTATAGATTCAGCTAATTTTTCTTCTGCTTCGGGAGTATTTTTATCTTTTAATTCTAAAACCGGATTATCAACTATTCCAGCAGATAAAAGTTTTATCTTTCCTGATTCTTTACCTAATTCTACTAATTTGATAGTAGAAGAACCCATATCCAAGCCCACTAAATTTCTATTACTGTCGAACATCTGTGATTGATTTTAGCATATTTAATATTTTAACAACAATATTTTTGAAATATTACTTCTACATAAAAAATATTTCCGTAAAACATTAGACTAAGAACTCTAAAAACATTATTTTTCAACATTACTCTTTTCCCCATAAGCAGCTATTAAAATAGCTTTGAATTTTCGCCAATTTTCAAGCTTTACTTTTGCATCTTTATCATCAGGATTGGCCTTTAATTTTTCTTCAAACTCCAATATGTTTTTATCTATACGGACTCTGTTTGTATCTATTTCTTCTATATCTGCATTATCCAATTGTTGATATGGGCTGGGACCAAACTTTCCATCATAACTCTCTTGGAATTCTTTTCTGTTATTCTGATAAGATTTTGATATAAAAGCATTCCATTCTTCCTGTGTCTTTGGCTTGTTGTCTTCGTAATAAACAGTGATACCCAAATCTTCAGGTCTTGAAGGCTTTATTTTTTCCCTATCATGTAAATCTACTCCAGATAAAGAAGGCGTATTAAACAGTTTACTCGTCTCCGAAATCTTTGGACTTAAAGTTTTTTTAGAAAGGTTAGCTGTCTTATATAAAATTATACCTATACCTATAACAATAAGAATTGAAAATATAATAATTGTGTATTGAAATATTTTTATCTTGTCATTTAACAATTTATTCCTCCTCCCAAGAAGTCATTCCTCCTAAATAATAATTATTACCACTCAAGGGGCGAAGGCCAGGAGGAATATCTCCACTGTTCAACCTGTCATCATGCCAGAAGTTCACCAGAACTATTGCTTCTTGAAGGCTAATGCCCTGATTGGCAAATATACTTCCCGTCACAGTTGCCAAGGTAAGAAAATAGGTAAAATCAGCTGTAGCTTCGGTGCCTATAACACTTCTATGAGCAGAATAAATGATTGCACCTTCTGAAGAAGTACCCCAAGAGATAACACTTAATCGGTTACTACTGGTATTCTGTAATGGTTGGATGTAATTAACTTCTCCTGTAGACACAATAGTTACATCCTGCCCTGATTCCCACCAAGAACCTGCATCAAACCAGATATTTACATCTCCTGTCCCCGGAGTTGAACCTTCCACAAAAATTATTTTTTTATCTGCATAATCTCTTCTTGGCCATATATTAACAGTCCCATCCGTCTGTAGCCAAACCACTTCACTTGGGTCATATTTTTGAATTTCATTCCTAAAGAAAAGAACAAAATCATTAAATTCATTGGCAGTACCATTGTTATTCATATCAGGAAATCGTAAAGTAGTTTGATTGGAATTTACACCTTCCACTTTTGTATCGAATCCCATACTTTGAAATAAGCCGTGACGATCGTATACACCTGTTAGCCACGTTGTACCGTGAGCATAAGCGGCTGCAAAAATTCCATAAAAGTCCAAATCGCCTCCAGAGGAGAATGTATTCCTAAAAAATGCAGGCAAGAGCTGTATTTCCGCAATTATTGTTTTTTGCTTCCCTGCAAATGTCCCTGTAGAAGTAATAATTTTAACGCTTCTAGTAAGATCATCCGCAGCTGTTGCCGAATAAGTACCACCAGCAAATGATTGGGGTGTATACAATGTCCCCGTGCGAGATTCATTGCCAGCTACTCTTAAATATGCAATTGCTCTCTGTACCCCTGCCTCTGCCAGATAAAAAGCTTGAGATAGTTGTACACTTTCATTAGCCAAAATACGCTCGGAAGTAGCTAACCTTAAGAAAGTAGCTCCTAAAACGAGTAGAACGAGAGTAAATATCATTACCATCATCAACGCTATACCAGATTTCGAATTTATAAATTGCGTTTTCATTTTTTTACCCTCCTCTCCACGAAAAATATTTCCTTATCATAATGAATTCCTCAAAAGAATTGTGGTTCTAAAATTCGTACTAGCACTACTATTCAGTAGTGTAAGTGTAACTAATACCGTATCTCTGGAAGATGAAAAATTTATATTTTGGACTCCACTTGCAACATTTTCTGTCTTAGTTCCTTGTACTAATTGAAGAACACCTCCAACAACCTGAAATGTGGACGAGCCACCATTGATAACCTGTAACGCAGAACCTCCTCCCAGAACGGTGGCACTACTTCCAGCTCTAACAATTTTTTCTATTCTTGCAAAAGCATAGGAAGCATCTGTTTGAACCCCTACTTGCTGCCAACCATTGTTCCAGAATTTCCACGAAGTGGTTAATATCATTCCCACAGATAAAACGAATATTGATAGTATTATGACTGCAACCATAAGTTCTACCAATGTCAACCCTTTCTTGTTCATTTTCTGCTACCTTAAAATTATTGTGCAATAATAGTTAAAAGCTGAACACTATATGTAATCCCCGCCTGTTGCCAGCTTGTAGTAACTGTTACATTTGTATATGTTCCTCCACCCGTACCAGCATTTATAACAGTGCTACGATTAAATTGGTATCCGCCAAGTGAAATTACAGGTTCATTCTCATTTACTATATGACTATAATCATCTGCCTTCCATAACTCTATCTTTTCCTTCGTAAGTTCCAAGGCTATCCTTTGATGGTTAGAGTAAGAGATATGAGTTCGACCATAAGAGAAAAAAACAAGCCCACCCAACATCACAATCATGAAGATTAAGATAGCAACCATCACTTCTATAAGTGTAACTCCTTTTTTCTTATGCATTTTTACCTTATCGCTGTATTTTGGCACAACTTTTATGCCAATATTTTTCAAAAATTTAATGCATACTTGAAGAAAGTTGGAATATGGGGAGATAGAGTGCAATTACTACCACACCTACAAATCCACCCAATACAACAATTAATAACGGTTCTATTACGGATGTGAGGGCAGTCACGGAAGATTTTACTTCTTCACTGTAAAACTTTGAAAGACGGGTCAACATTTTAGGGACAGTTCCCGAATTCTCGCCTACCTGAATCATCTTTACCATCATTTTAGGAAAAAGGGGACTTTTTTTAAATTCTCCGGACATATTGGAACCTTTTTCTATGCCAGCTATAGCCTCCATAATAAAGTCTTCCAATAAAATACTTCCTGCCGCTCTGGAAGATATAGTTAGAGAACTTACTACTGAAACACCGCCTTCCAACAGCGTGGCTAATGAACGGCAGAATCTGCTTAGAATAACTTTTTGGAAAAGCTTTCCTAAAAGAGGAGTCTTTATTTTTAATATCGCATAAAAATGTTTGCCTCTGATGGTTTTACCAAAAACAACTGCAGAAAAAACTGTTATACCTATAAATATAAGCTCATAATGTATATTGTGAATCATGAAACTGGATATTCCCATTACTAGACTTGTGAGCGGAGGAAGTTTAGCGCCAAATGAAGAGAAAATATCCTGGAATTTTGGGATTAAGAAAAAGGTGACAACACTTACACATATTACAAAAAAAACGGCAATAAATGCTGGGTAGGCCACCGCTGCACGCACCTGTCTTATAAGAGCAACCTGGTCTTCCGTATAAGAAGCAAGTTCTGCCATAATCCCCGGCAGATTTCCGGATTCTTCTCCAGTAGCTGCCATATTTATAACAAGTGATGAGAAAACATTAGGATATTTTTTCAAAGCTTCAGAGAAACTGCTACCACTTTCTATCTGTTTAGCTAAATCCATTACAATCGCACTTAAATTTAAATTTTCTGATTGGTCGCCAAGGTCTTTTATAGCATTTACTATGGGAACACCTGCTTCCAGCATGGTAGCAAGTTGTCTATAAAAAACTGATAATTGATCTAAATTAACGTTTCCATACCTAGCTTTTGAGGTGGGAGCTTTTCTTTCTTCTACCGTTTGTGACTGGACAGATATTACTGTAAGTCCCTTCTCCCTCAAAACACGAACCAATTCATAAGAAGACGCTGCCTCAAGGGTGCCATCCATTTTCTTCCCGGAACCATCTTTTGCAGAATAATTAAATAGTGCCATTTTAGTATATAAATTTACAGATTATTCATAAGTTAGTGTTGAAGTTAATACTTCTTCCAAAGAGGTCAATCCAGCAAGAGCTTTTTTAATCCCTGCTTCTCTTAAAGTAATCATCTTTTGTTGCTCTTTTGCTATATTTTTTATTTCTTCTTCCGATTTCTTCTCATTAATAGCTCTTCTTACCTCAGAAGTAATCGGAAACAATTCATATATACCAACTCTTCCGCGGTATCCTTTATTATTACATTCCGAGCATCCTTCGCCTTTATACAATGTCACTTCTCTATCTTTTACCCTGGCATCTCCGCCTACTCTTTTAAGAACTTCTTCGGAAACCGTATATGGTTTTTTGCATTTCTGGCAGATTCTCCTCACCAATCTCTGAGCAACACTCAATCTCAAAGCTGATGATATCAAGAAAGGTTCTATTCCCATATGTATTAATCTGGTGATTACTGAAACTGCATCATTTGTATGAAGAGTAGAAAAAACCAAATGCCCCGTAAGAGCAGATTGTATGGCAATCTCTGCGGTTTCTTTATCTCTAATCTCTCCCACCATGATAATATCGGGGTCCTGTCTTAAGATAGTCCTCAGACAATTAGCGAAAGTAAGACCTATGTGGGATTTTACTTGAATTTGGTTTATACCTTTCAATTCATATTCAACTGGATCCTCCACTGTAATAATATTTTTTTCAGGAGAATTTATATAGTTCAAAGCACCATAAAGAGTAGTGGATTTACCACTGCCCGTAGGACCCGTAAGAAGAATCATGCCATATGGAGAGGCTATTGCTTCTTTAAATTTATCCAATTCGTCCTTATCCAACCCCAACTCTTCCAGCCCCATAAGCATCGTGGTCTTATCTAGTAATCGCATCACTACTTTTTCGCCATAAATAGTAGGGATAATAGAAACTCGTATATCAACTTCTTTTTGGCCTATTCTTGCTTTAGTTCTACCATCTTGAGGAAGTCTTCTCTCTGCT
>CAIJMQ010000033.1 GCA_903821905.1 uncultured bacterium | reverse complement strand
GTCAAGACGGTATGACTGCCGACTGGGTAAAACTACCTTACGACCTTTTAGGTAGAATTTCCAATAGAATTATCAATGAAGTTAAAGGCGTAAACAGAGTGGTTTATGATATCTCGAGCAAACCACCTGCTACTATCGAGTGGGAATAATTTAAAAATATGATCGCTGTAATCGATTATGGAATGGGGAATTTAAGAAGTGTCAGTAAAGCACTTGAGTCTGTCGGCGCAGAAACAAAAGTCACTAATAGCCCCGAAGATATAAAATCCGCCGAAGCGATAGTCCTGCCCGGTGTGGGCGCATTTTGCAGAGGCATGGAGAATCTCGAACAATTAGGATTATCACCCGCAATACTTGAATCTATCAAAAACAATAAACCATTTTTAGGAATTTGTTTGGGATTACAATTATTATTCACCGAAAGCGAAGAACACGGCGTCTCCAAAGGATTAGGTATTCTAAAAGGCAGTGTTAAAAAATTTGCTCCCAATGTAAAAATACCGCACATGGGATGGAACCAGATAAAACTAAATACAACGGATTTATTCGACGGCATACCTGACAATTCTTACTTCTATTTTGACCATTCTTATTATGTTGAGCCAAAAGATAAAAATACCGTCATAGCGGTTACCCAATACGGCAAAGATTTTGTCTCAGCAGTGAATAAAGACAATATATGGGGTGTGCAATTCCACCCCGAAAAAAGTTCCGATTTAGGTTTAAAAATATTAAAAAACTTTGTTGAATTAACGAGGTCATAATGCTGGCAAAAAGAATAATTCCCTGTTTGGACGTAAAAGACGGCCGCGTAGTAAAAGGGATAAATTTCATAAACTTAAAAGATGCGGGCGACCCTGTCGAAACGGCTTCCACTTACAGTAAAGAAGGCGCAGACGAGCTCGTCTATCTTGACATTACCGCCAGCGTTGAAAAACGCAGTGCAATGTTGGAAATAGTGGCAAAAACCGCCGAGAAAGTTTTCATTCCTCTTACTGTCGGAGGAGGCATAAGAAATTTAGAAGATATACGACTTCTCCTCAAAAGCGGTGCAGATAAAGTTTCTATAAATACAGCGGCGATAGAGAATCCAAATTTAATAAAAGAATCCGCCGAAGAATTCGGAAGCCAATGCATAGTAGTGGCGATAGATGCTAAAAAAATGATTAGCCAGTTAAACACCCGCAAACTAACACACCCGCAAACTCGCACATCAAGTTGGGAAGTATATACATACGGCGGAAGAAAACCTACCGGCGTAGATGCAGTGGAGTGGGCAAAGCAAGCTGAAAAATTGGGAGCAGGAGAAATTCTTTTAACAAGTATGGACAAAGACGGGACAAAAGACGGATACGATTTGCAGTTAACAAGAGCTATATCCGAAGCAGTCAACATACCCGTAATCGCTTCCGGTGGAGCAGGCAACTTAGCACATCTTGAAGAAGCCCTAACCAAAGGCAAAGCAGATGCAGTCCTCGCCGCTTCTATTTTCCATTACGGTGAGTTCTCTATTCAAGATGCAAAAAAATATTTAAGAGATAAAGGAATAATAGTTAGAATATAGCTGGAGGTAAAACTATGTGCGGAATATTTGGAATACACGGCCATAAAGATGCATCACGGCTCACCTATCTTGGGCTTTACGCACTCCAGCATCGCGGAGAAGAAAGCGCCGGCATAGTCGCTTACAACCACGGGAAAATTAAAAACCATTGTGGTATGGGACTTGTAGGAGACGTCTTCGACGAAAAAACAATAAAATCTCTCCACGGAAATGTAGCCATCGGTCACGTCCGTTACTCAACCACCGGCTCAAGCATCTCCAAAAATATTCAGCCATTTCTTGTAGCTCATAGAAAAGGCCACATTGCCATTGCACACAACGGCAATCTCGTAAATACAATGCAACTGCGCCGTGGAATGGAAGAGAGAGGTTCCATATTTCAGACAACGATGGACTCCGAAATCATCGTCCACTTAATCACAAAATCTGACAAACACGACAAAGAGCAAGTCGTCATCGAAGCGCTGTCACAACTTGAAGGCGCTTATTCCATAGTTTTGATGTTAGACGATACGTTGATCGGCGCAAGAGACCCTCACGGTTTCAGACCATTATGTATCGGCAAAATAGACGGAGCTTATATTCTTGCAAGCGAAACATGCGCTTTGGATTTAATCCAGGCGGAATATGTTCGTGAAGTAGAACCCGGCGAAATAGTGTTTATTAACAGTAAAGGTATTCATTCCATTAAACCCTTCCTCCCGAGAAAACATGCACTCTGCATATTTGAATACATCTATTTCGCAAGACCTGATAGTAATATATTCGGCAAAAATGTTTATCTTACGAGAAGACAATTAGGCACACAATTGGCAAAAGAATATCCGGCAAACTGTGATTTGGTCATGCCTATCCCCGACTCAGGCATTTACGCCGCACTCGGCTTCGCAAAAGAAAGTAGAATCCCCTACGAGATAGGTCTGATAAGAAACCATTATGTCGGCAGAACATTCATTCAGCCGTCGCAGTTTATACGTGACTTCAAGGTAAAAGTGAAACTCAACCCCATCAAAGACGTTATTAAAGGTAAACGGATACTCATCGTAGAGGACTCAATCGTCCGCGGCACCACGAGCAAAGCCAGAGTAAAAACATTACGCGAAGCCGGCGCAAAAGAAGTCCATATGCGTGTCAGCTGTCCACCTATAATATCTCCCTGTTTCTACGGCATCGACTTCCCGACAAAAAAAGAACTCATAGCTAACAACCGCACCGTTGAAAATATAAGAGACTTTATAGGATTAGACAGTTTAAAATACTTGAGTTTAGAAGGAATGTTAAACGCAATGTTATTGCCGAAAGACGAATTTTGTACGGCTTGCTTTACAGGCGACTATTCAACTAAAATATATAAGAAAATTTCCAAGAGCATGCTAGAGAAGAATTGTTAATATGCCCAAATATATATTCGTTACCGGCGGAGTAATTTCGAGCTTAGGCAAAGGCATCGCATCAGCTTCCATCGGCAAACTCCTTGAATCAATGGGGCTTAAAATAACCCTCATCAAATGCGACCCATATATCAATGTTGACCCCGGCACAATGAACCCGTTCCAACACGGCGAAGTTTATGTCACAGACGACGGCGCAGAAACCGACTTGGACCTGGGACATTACGAACGCTTCACCAACGCAGTTGTTGGTAAAGACAACAACATCACCAGCGGCAAAGTTTATTTTTCTGTTATCTGCAAAGAAAGAAAAGGCGAATTCCTAGGCGCAACAGTTCAGGTCGTTCCCCACATTACTGATGAAATAAAATCACAAATAAAAAAAGCTTCAACAGGCAAAAAATTGGATGTGGTTATAGTTGAAATCGGCGGAACAGTCGGAGACATAGAAAGCTTACCTTTCCTTGAAGCAGTAAGACAGATGACGTTAGAGTTGGGTAGGTGCAACGCAATAAACATTCATCTGACTCTTGTACCGTATATTAAAAGCGCGCAAGAAATCAAAACCAAACCCACTCAGCATAGCGTCGGCAAACTCCGTGAAATAGGTATTCAGCCCGACATACTCCTCTGCCGTTCGGAGAAAAATTTAAGCAAAGAAATAAAAGCAAAAATCGCACTCTTCTGTAATGTAAACCAAGACGCAGTTATCGGCGCTCTTGATATGGAAACCATTTATGAAATACCCCTCATCTATCAAAAAGAAGGATTAGGCAAATTGATACTTGATTTACTCGGCTTGAAAAAAACAAACGGCGAGTTAAAGGAATGGAAATGCGGAGTAATAGACAGAATGAGAAACGCAACCAAAGTCACCACCATTGCAGTCGTAGGCAAATACATAACATTACAGGATTCCTATAAATCAATATATGAAGCATTAACCCACGGCGGTATCGCCAACGATACGAAACTCCAGATAATAAAAATAGAATCCGAAGAAATCACAAAACACGGCGCCGAAAAATCCTTGAAAGATGTTCAGGGAATACTCGTACCCGGCGGATTTGGTCATAGAGGCATCGAAGGAAAAATCGAAGCAATCAAATACGCCAGAGAAAACAACATTCCGTTCTTAGGTATATGTCTCGGAATGCAAACAGCAGTCATAGAATTCGCAAGAAACGTCTGCGGAATGGCAAACGCAAATTCCACCGAGTTTAATAAAAAGACACCCTACCCCATCATCAGCTTACTTGAAGAACAGAAAAAGATAAAAAACAAAGGCGGGACAATGCGGCTTGGCGCATACGGTTGCCAGATAAAGAAAGGGACTAAAAGCTTCAGCGCTTATAAAAAAGAAGAAATCTCAGAACGCCACAGACACAGATACGAATTCAATAATAAGTATAGAAAGATTATGGAAGCAAAAGGTATTATCTTCTCAGGTATCAACCCGCAGAAAAATCTGGTAGAGATAATAGAACTAAAAGACCATCCTTGGTTCGTCGCCTGCCAGTTCCATCCCGAATTCAAATCAAAGCCAGACAGAGCACACCCATTGTTTAGAGAGTTTGTGAAAGCGGCAAGGAATAAATAGGACTAATTTCCCACTACGGCAAATACTCAATCAAAGAAGCAAAAGAACACCTCAAGAAAAAAAAGAATAGTAGTTAGGGTGTAGCGCTTTGTTAGGTTTTTGTTATATGCCCATATACTTAAGCAATCCAAGGACTAAAAATACTGGCCAAACAATTGCTTTTAAAAATCCTAACACTCCCATCCAGAAGCTAACCGCGGTTGAGATATAATAAATTGCCGCACCGATAAGCCCAAGAAAATAGAAAGCTCCTCCGCATCCTTCCTTCATATTACAGCATGTAGCTTTTTTCTTTGCCATTTTAACTCCTCCTTAATTGGAACGCATAGATAAATGCGTTACGATTATCCCGCAAGTGTCTGAAAAATATCGAAGAGATTTTTCAAACGTCTTACGATGCGGGATTTTCAACTATATCCTATTATACGGCGAATGGGAGGGAAAAGAAACGGAAGAATATTTAAAGAAGAAGGGAATAGTGGTTAGGATTTAGGATTCAGCTCCAGCAAGTCCCAAAGATTGCCATATAAATCTTCAAAAACAGCTACCATACCGTAAGGTTCCTTTTTAGGAGCTCTAACAAATTTTATCCCCTTAGAAACCATCTCATTATAGTCACGCCAGAAATCATCAGTATTTAGGAACAGAAAAACTCTTCCACCCGTTTGACTGCCAATAAACTTTTCCTGTTCGGGTTTTGAAGCTCTGGCAAGCAACAATGTCGTACCGCCAGAGCCGGGAGGAGAAACTACCACCCAACGTTTATCTTGCTCGGGTTGATAAGTGTCTTCGACCAAAGTGAAATGAAGTTTCTTCGTATAAAACTCAATTGCCTCATCGTAATCCCTAACTACCAAAGCAACATGAACAATTGATTGTCTCACTCGATATCCTCTCCATTTTTATTAGCATTATACAATAACTCATCTGATTCTTTTAATATGTTAATGCAAGACTTGACCCCGTTTTATTACAGATACTTGACGTATTGTCTAATGGTATATACAATAAAACGTAATAAAAAAGACTAACTAAATTCCTAATGTCATACCTTAAACAATATTTAAACCAAGTTTTTCTGACGGATATATTGGCTCTCTTAAAAGACTTGCCTGATAAAAGTATTGATATGGTTTATGGTGATCCTGATTATAATGTAGGGGTTAAATACGGAGATAAATCTTATACCAAAAACTTCAATGAATATATTGAGTGGTATATTGAATTGGCAAAAGAATCACTAAGAGTTCTCAAAGACAGCGGAAATATGTTTTTTATAAACTATCCCAAGCAAAATGCATATTTACGGGTTAAATATTTAGACCAAGTTTGTTATGATGTATTTGATTATGTATGGACATACAATACTAATGTAGGGCATACTCCAAAACGTTTTACAACTGCTCATAGAAGTATTTTGCACTGTATAAAAACAAAAAATAATAAATTTTATAAAGATAATGTTGCAGTTTCTTACAAAAACCCTACAGATAAAAGAATTTTGCAAAATCTTAAAAATGGGTCTAAAGGCAGAATGCCTTACGACTGGTTTTATTTTGACCTAGTCAAGAATGTAAGCAAAGAAAAAACTTATCATGCTTGCCAGATACCTCAAAAATTGACGGAGATGTTAATAAAATCTTGTACTATACCAGATGATATAGTCCTAGTTCTTTTTGGAGGAAGTGGTTCAGAATTAGAGGTATGCAAATGGCTTAAAAGACAATATATTTCTGCGGAAATAGATCCAAAGTATCATAAATTAATTTTATCTAGATTAAAGAACGGTAAAATCGAAGAAAAATATAGACTCCCAATTAGAAAAACACCTATTGAAACATTACATCCTCAGTTAACCCTCTTGGAGAAACAAGGAACATATTCATTGCGAAATAATAATAAGCCCCATAAAAAATATTTAACAATAGCATAAATTCAAATGACATTTTATTCAATACTACAAACTGAACTCCAAAGGGGAAATCCTATTGGATTAACTGAGAAAAGAAGTCAAAGAATAATTGAGGGGTTAGGTTTTCCAAGTGGTAAGTCAATCGAACAACCCAAGAAAAAACTAATTACTATTCTTCCTAATAAAAAGGAAGTTTGTTTCTATAAACCCGGCAAAGAAACAGTCAGAAAAGGAAATCCTAATCCGCATGACATGCGGCCACAAGTAGGTTCAGATAATAAGCGATATGGATTCGATGATGTTTGGAAACAACTTTCCAAAATATCGGTTTCAAATCAAGAAATTTTCAAATCCGTATTAACGCTGATTTACAGAAATGCTTATATGTTAGATCACGTTGAAGTTTCCAAAGGGATATACAGATATCAACCAGACAAAAAAATTTTAGAGTGCATAAGTTTATTGGACAGTTTAATTCCAGATATTATTGAATATGGGTTATTAGGGCTTCTGCATTTTATGGATCTTATAGGCTGGAATGAAGATGTTAAATATCATGTCGAAAATGGGAAACCGACATTTAAAGGAAAGCATGAGTGGAAGACAGGAAGGATTAATACTTTGCTAACTTGTATGAGTGTCCCTTATAAAACCCGGTTGTTTGTAGAAGATGTTCGCAAAAACTACTCAACTCCATTAAATATTGACTGGTCATTGGCTTACGATACTATGCAATTATTGTTAAGGACAAGAGGAATTTGTCCTCCAAAACAGCAGGAATTACTTGAATGGTTGTCACCTTATATTATTTCAAACGATTCTAAATAGTTTTTATCACTATCTTTTTTTCTAAAACCATTTCTTAAGTTTAAAACCTATCACTTATTACTTACAACTCTAAAATGTTAAAATACTATTGATGGTTAAAGGCATTTATGATGTTGTAATTGTAGGCGGTGGTCACGCCGGATGTGAAGCGGCGCTGGCTTCTGCACGGATGGGATGCAAGACGCTCCTCATCACTCTGCACAAGAATATGCTGGGGTTTATGTCGTGCAATCCTGCAATCGGCGGAGTCGGAAAAGGGCAATTAGTCAAGGAAATTGATGCTCTTGGCGGAGAGATGGCTCACGCTACTGATGCGACGGGAATACAGTTCAAGACACTCAATACTTCCAAAGGTCCTGCGGTTTGGTCATCTCGGGCGCAAGTTGATATGGCGAAATATTCTCTGTATATGCAGAACGCAATAAGTAAGGAAAAGAATCTGAAAATTTATGAAGGGGAAGTTAATAGGCTAATAGTTAAAGATGGAATTATTAATGGTGTTGAAACCGATAAAGGCGACAAGATATCGGCTGAAGCGGTAGTGATTACACCGGGAACGTTCTTGAATGGGTTGATACATATCGGGATGAAAAGTTTCGCAGGGGGAAGGATTGAAGAGAAACAAGCCAGTAAAGAACTTTCCGATTCTTTAAAAAAGTTAGGATTTAAACTTTTGCGGTTCAAGACGGGAACTTGCGCGCGGTTGGACGGAAAGACAATCGATTATTCCAATCTTACTATCCAGAATGGGGATGAACCGCCCGTGCCGTTTTCTTTTTCTACAAAGACAATCAAGTTAAAACAGGTTCCCTGCTACATAACACATACTACCGAAAAGACGCACGATATCATCAGGAAGAATTTGGACCGCTCGCCTCTTTACAGCGGAAAGATTCTCGGGACAGGTGTGAGGTATTGTCCGTCTTTGGAAGATAAGGTTGTAAAGTTTCCGCATCATACAAGACATCAGATATTTCTGGAACCGGAAGGATTGGATACGGATGAGATTTATCCGAACGGTCTTTCTACAAGTTTACCTACCGATGTGCAGGAGGATTTTATACATTCTGTCGAGGGACTTGAGAATGTAAAAATCAACCGTTTCGGCTATGGGATAGAACACGATGTTGTTGAGCCGACACAACTTTATCCCACACTGGAGACAAAGTTAGTGAAAAACTTATACTTGGCGGGACAGATTAACGGGACGACCGGATATGAAGAAGCGGCAGCGCAGGGATTGATTGCAGGGATTAATGCGGCGCTTAAGGTTAAAGGAAAACCGCCTTTGATTCTGGACCGCTCGACAAGTTATATCGGTGTTTTGATTGACGATTTAATAACCAAAGGGACAAACGAACCATACAGGATGTTTACTTCGCGCGTGGAATACCGGCTTATCATAAGGGAAGACAATGCAGATTTACGCCTAAGAAAAATAGGGTTTGAGGTTGGATTGATTAGTAAGAAAGTATTTGACGAGACACAAGAAAAACAGAAGCAGATTGAGGAAGGGATCAAAGAACTGAAGGAGAATAAGATTTCCGCGGGTAAGGAGAGGGTTACTCTTTATCAATTCCTGAAACGTCCACAAGTGGAAATAAAAGATATAGAAGATAAAATTCCTTCGGATTATCCGAGCGAAGTTATCCGCGAAATGGAGATTGAAGTAAAGTATGAAGGTTATATCAAGAGAGAACTTTCAGAGGTGAATAAATTCAAGAATCTGGAAAAGATTAAGATACCGACTGATTTGGATTACGGCAAGATTCCGGGGATATCTTATGAGATTAAGGAGAAACTTTCGAAGTTTAAGCCGATGAATCTGGGACAAGCGAGCAGGATATCAGGAGTAACACCGGTGGCAATTAGTATTTTGATTGTGTATTTGAGGGAACATGGCAAAAGAAAAATATTATAAGTTTTCCGAATATTTAAAAGAGCGTTTTGGATGCAGAGTTCATAAGGTCAGCATAGATGCAGGTTTCTCCTGCCCGAATAAAGACGGAAAACTTAGCAAAGACGGTTGTATTTATTGTGACAACAGGGCATTCAGTCCAAACACCAGAACTCCGAAGACTTCAATAGAAACCCAGATTGAATCGGGTATCAAAATCGGCAGAGAAAGATACGGCGCAGAGAAATTCATAGTATATTTTCAGGCATACAGCAACACTTATGCGCCTTTAGACATCTTGAAAGAAAGATATGATGTTGTGCGGAAGTTTAAAGATATTGTTGGGATATCTATCGGAACTCGTCCCGATTGTGTAGATGAAAAAATATTGGATTTGATTGATAGTTATTCCAAGGATTACGAGACGTGGATTGAGTACGGCTTGCAGAGTATCCACGACAAGACATTGAAATTGATAAACAGGCATCATACATATGAAGACTTTTTGAAAGCGGTGGAACTGGCAAAAAAGAGAAATATAAAAATCTGCGCTCATATAATTATCGGACTGCCGAATGAAACAAAGGAAGAAATGTTAGAGACGGCAAAAGCTTTGGCTCACCTAAAAATAGACGGGGTAAAAATTCATCCTTTGCATATTGTAAAAGGGACCAAGCTGGAAGAGCTCTTCAAGAAAGGTAAATATAAACCGCTGGAATTAGACGAGTATGTAAATATAGCAACCGAATTTTTGGAATATCTTCCATCAACCACTGTTATTCAGCGGCTCACCGCCGACTGCCCGAAAGAGTTTCTCGTTGCGCCTTTGTGGATTCTTGAGAAAAATAAAGTGTTAAATTTGATAGAGAAAAAGTTGGCGGAAAAAGGTACACATCAGGGTATATTGTGCCCCGCAAAGGCATAAAATTTTTCTTTTGCTAAACTTCATTTTTTTTGATACACTGTCCTGAAATTTAACCGATGAAAGCTAAATTAGTATTAGAAGACGGCAGTTCTTTTGAAGGCATCTCCATCGGTTCCCCGGGCGAAAAAATCGGAGAAGTTATCCTTAATACCGCAGTTGTAGGTTATCAAGAAATGATTACAGACCCTGCAAATGCAGGGAAAATTTTAGTCCTCACTTATCCTCTAATCGGCAATTATGGCGTAGCCGGAAAATTCAACGAGTCAAAAAAATGCTGGATTGAAGGTCTTATTATCAAAGAAAACAGCAAGATGTATTCAAACTGGCAGGCAGAGGGTAGTCTTGATGATTTCCTGAAAAAAGAAAAGACCGTTGCGATAAGTGAAATTGATACAAGGACGCTGGCTGTTAAAATTAGAGATAGCGGCGAGATGCTTGGAATAATTTCCACCAAAGATACAAGCGACGCTGTTTTACTTAAGAAACTCAAGGACAACAAAGCAAAGAAAAATTTTATAAAAGGAATCTCGGTAGAAAAGATTACCAAAAACAAAGATGCCGGTTCCGGACCGGACATTGCGATATTGGATTTGGGGATTACCAATAGTGTTATCAAACAATTGAAAACTCTTGAGTGCAATATAACTTTATTACCGTACGACACTGATGCGGACAAAATATTAAAATCGGAATTTGATGCTCTGTTCATTTCAAACGGTCCCGAAGACGACGAAGCAATCCCGATAATCACACAAACTATAAAAGAAATGCTCGGGAAGATTCCGGTCTTGGGTATATCTACAGGTCACGAAATCATCGCTCTTGCATTGGGAGGAAAACTGAAGAAAATGGCAATGGGGCATCGGGGCGTGAACTATCCCGTTAAATCGTCTGATTCTCTTAAAGGCGAAATCACCGTTCAAAACCATTCATTTATTGTAGACGAAGATTCAATAAAGAATAGAAAAGATGTAAACATAACACTGCGCAATTTGAATGATAATTCGATTGAAGAGATGGAAAGCAAATCCTTGAAGTTCATTTCAACGCAATATTATCCGGTCAGTCCCGGATTTGATGAAGTGAATAATGTATTTGTAAGGTTTTTGAAAATGGCAAACAAAAGGAAATAAAAACAATGCCGAAACGCACTGATATACATAAAATTCTGATGATAGGTTCCGGACCGATTGTTATAGGTCAGGCCTGTGAATTTGATTATTCCGGCTCTCAGGCGTGTAAAGCACTACGAGAAGAAGGTTATCATACGATTCTTATTAACAGTAACCCAGCGACCATTATGACAGACCCGGGAATGGCAGATAAAACTTATATCGAACCGCTTACGGTGGATATGGTTACAGAGATAATAAAGAAAGAAAAACCTGACGCTATTCTTCCAACATTGGGAGGGCAAACAGGTTTGAATCTCGCATATTTCTTGATGAAAGAAGGCATACTGAAAAAATACGGTGTGGAATCCATAGGAGCAAGCGTGGAAGCCATATCAAGAGCGGAAGACAGGGAATTATTTAAAAAGGCAATGCAGGAGATAGGGATTGATGTACCAAAGAGCGGTATTGCAACAAGTGTTGAAGAAGGTATGAAAATCGGGCTTTCTATAGGATTCCCTTTAATTTTAAGACCGGCTTATTGTTTGGGCGGTAGCGGTAGTTCTACTGCTTATAACCAGGAAGAATTAGAAGTTTTTCTTGCGAAGGGATTGGAAATAAGCCCCGTAGGACAAGTACTTGTTGAGCAGTCAGTCCTTGGTTGGAAAGAAATAGAATTTGAAGTGATGAGAGACAGAGTTGATAACGTGATTATGATTACTTCGATGGAAAATATTGACCCGATGGGCGTGCATACCGGAGACAGCATCGTGGTGGCACCGTCACAAACTTTAACTAAGGACGAATACTCACAATTTGTAAACCTATCAAAAAAGATTATAAGAAAAATAGATATAACCGGCGGCGGAGCAAATATTCAGTTTGGACAAAATCCGGAGAATGGGCATATCGTAATTATAGAAGTGAACCCAAGATTATCGAGAAGTTCTGCTTTGGCTTCAAAAGCTACGGGATTCCCTATTGCAAGAGTAGCTACAAAACTTGCCGTAGGATTAACTCTGCCGGAGGTTATGAACCAGATTACCGGGAAAACAACTTCGTTCTTTGAACCGACGGTCGATTACTGTGTGTTTAAAATATGCAGGTTCACTTTTGAAAAATTCCCTCAAGCCGAAAGAGTGCTGAACACATCTATGAAAGCTGTCGGAGAAGCGATGTCTATCGGAAGAAATTTCCAGGAAGCGCTTCAAAAAGGTATAAGGTCTACGGAAACAGGTAGGTTCGGTTTGGGATCAGACGGGAAAGACAAGATTACAAACGAAATGTTAAAATTACCATCGAAAGAGCTATCTGAAGCCATAAAAGAAAAAATAAGAATTCCGAATGATGAGCGGTTGTTTTATATCAGATATGGCATTAAAATGGGGCTTTCAATCGATGAAATATGTGAACTTTCAAAAATCGATAAATGGTTTTTAGATAATATGAAACAAATTGTTAACCTGGAAGAAGAAATACAAAAATACGCACAAAGCAGTACAAGTAGTGCGATAAAAGTTCCCGTGGAATTGCTTAAGAGAGCAAAGATGAACGGTTTTTCTGATATACAGATTGCACATCTTCTTAATTCTACCGAGCAAAAAGTAAGAACTTATAGAAAGAACAATAATATAAAGGCGGTTTATAAATTGTTGGATACCTGCGCCGGAGAATTCAAGGCGGAAAGGCCATATTATTATTCCACCTATGAAACAAAAGACGAGAGCATCCCTTCAGGGAAAAAGAAAGTCCTCATCCTCGGAGGAGGTCCCAACAGAATAGGACAGGGAATCGAATTCGATTATTGCTGCGTTCACGCTTCATATGCTCTGCAGGAAGAAAACATCGAGAGTATCATGGTGAACTGTAACCCTGAAACCGTTTCCACGGATTATGATACTTCGGACAAATTGTATTTCGAACCCTTAACCGTGGAAGATATATTAAACATTATCGATTTAGAAAAACCTATCGGAATAATAGTTCAGTTCGGAGGACAGACGCCTCTTAACATGTCAGTCCCGCTGTGGAAATTAGGGATTAATATTCTCGGGACAAGCCCTGATTCAATAGATAAAGCGGAAGATAGAAAAAGATTCCAGCAGATAGTCAAGAAACTTAAAATTATACAACCTGAGAACGGTACTGCTAATTCTCTTGAAGAAGCAAAAAAGGTTGCAAATAAAATAAGCTATCCCGTAATAGTAAGACCGTCGTATGTGCTCGGCGGAAGAGCAATGGAGATAGTCTATGATGACGAAGGATTGGCAAGTTTTATGGAGAAAGCCATGGAAGTATCTCCCGGACATCCCATACTTATTGATAAATTTCTGGATGATGCAATAGAAGTGGATGTGGACGCAATAGCGGACGGCGAAAGATGTGTTATAGGCGGCATTATGGAACACATAGAGGAAGCAGGCATACATTCAGGAGACAGCGCAATGGTTATCCCGACTTATACACTGTCTAAAGATATATTAGAAACAATAAAGAAAAATACATATGCATTAGCAAAAGAATTGCAGGTGAAAGGATTATTAAATATCCAGTTTGCGGTTAAAAACAATATTGTCTATATCCTGGAAGTGAATCCGAGAGCAAGCAGAACCGTACCATTTATAAGTAAAGTTATAGGAGTTCCTCTTGCTAATCTTGCAACCAAGATAATGCTTGGCAAAACACTGGAAGAGCTGAAATTTACAAAGGAGAAACAAATTAACTGTGTTGCAGTAAAAGAATCCGTATTCCC
>CAIJMQ010000032.1 GCA_903821905.1 uncultured bacterium | reverse complement strand
TGGACACTTTTTGGACACCAAAATTAAGATTATTGTTGTAAAAAAAGTCCTTAGGTATATAATAAAAACAATTAATTAGTACTAGTTAAAACTTTTAGATAAGAATTAATCATAATGATTCAAACTATGCCTAAAGTAAGGCTCTTTTATTTTATTGGATTTTTCTTCATTCTTGCGTCTATAGTTGTTTTCTTTTATATTAGAAGCGAAAAAGAATATTATTCAGAGTTTAATTATAATTTAAAAAAAGACTACCTTTATACTTTCCCTCAAAGCTCTGTAACCCAAGTCAAACTTGAAAAAGATGGGTTTAATTGGCCTGACATAGGTAAATCTTGGGATACAGCAATACTGAAAATTGACGTACGCTCTGATTGGACAAGCTTATTGTTTAAGCCATTTATTGAGATCAATTATAAGGGGAATATCTCACGACAATATTTTGAGAAAACTTCCAGGGGCACTCGCTATCTTAACCTCAGTCATTTGTTTGCAAGCACGCAGTTTCTGACTCCAGAGAGTAAAGTAACATTGCGAGGTCACTCTATTTCTTGGTTGAAATCATTTACGGAGCTGTATTTTTTTAAGAATTTGGATCTTTCGAAAGAAAGAATTCTTGTTATTTCACCCCATCCTGATGATGCAGAAATAGCTGCTTTTGGTCTTTATGAAAATAAAGATTCGTATATTGTTACCATCACGGCTGGTGAAAATGGTAAACCTAGGTTTAAACGATTCTATGCAGACAGAAAAGAGAATGCTATTTTTCAGGGGAGAGTGAGAACCTGGGATAGTATTAGCGTGCCTTTCTGGGGTGGTATCTCAGCGGAAAGGTCTGTTAATCTGGGTTACTTTGACAGGATGCTGAAAACCATGTTTGAAAAACCTTTAGAAAAGGCAGTTTCCGTTGCTGGAACTTCAGATCTTAGGACCTTTCGGAAATACAATTGTTCAGGTCTTGTGTCTAAGGAAGTATCGGATGCTACATGGACTAATTTGGTAGAAGACTTAAGCAGTATTTTAACTCAAATTAATCCTTCCGTTATTGTTGCTCCTAATCCGCTAACTGATTCTCATATTGATCATCAGTTCGCAACGATCGCATTATGTGAAGCGATTCAGAAAACTGGTATCACAAAAGGTGATTTGTATCTTTATACGGTTCACGATGCACTTTCTTCTCGTTGGCCATTTGGTGATGCAGGCAGCCTTGTCTCATTGCCGCCTTATTTTTCAAGAAAGCCTTTTTTTGAAAGGGTTTTTTCTTATCATCTCAATGAAGAAGTTTTTTACAGAAAAATGTTTGCTTTAGATGACATGCACGGTTTTAGACCTGTTTTCTATCTTAAGTTGAGCGAATACAATAATCTTATACCATCAATTATACAATCAGCTTATCTTCAGTGGAAGACAGCTAATCAAGCTCGAAAATATGTGCGTCCTGATGAATTATTCTTTGTCACTTCTATTAAGAATATAGAAAAGCTCAAGGATGATTTCTTGAGAGTTTCTTTAGGTAATTCGGAAGAAGAAAATAATTCTGATAGAAGTAATTAAAAGTTCTTTATTTAGAAAATTAGCATAGGGGCTGTGGCTCAGTTGGGAGAGCACCTCGTTCGCAACGAGGGGGTCGGGGGTTCGACTCCCCCCAGCTCCACCATTCGACTCGGCACTTCGTGCCTCACTCATGGTAAACTATATAGTCGAATGACCCCGAGCGAAGTC
>CAIJMQ010000031.1 GCA_903821905.1 uncultured bacterium | reverse complement strand
GTCTCCATCTGCTTGGTATGCCTTGATATTGGCTTCGTTTAATTTCTGCACAGCTCTCATACCCATACCCTTGCAGACAACAATATCTATTGAACCAGTGCCCAATACGCCTATAGGGTGGCACGTTCCATGAGAATGATGAGTATCGGTATTGTCGATAACATTAAAAGTTTCTTTTTCTGTGTCATAAATTGTAAAATATTTTGCACTGCCAAAATGCCCGTAAACTTTAGCATTTAACCCTTCCTTATTTTCTGTTGGTATACATATTCTCATTTAGATGCTCCTTTCGTAGCGATTAAAACGGTTTGACAAGTATCTCTATAAACTCTAACCTTCATGCCTCCCTTCTTTAGTGATGCCTCAATTTCTGACAATGACATTTTAGATAAAGGATGGGCGTGTCCATCTAATTTATGAACTTTTTCCATTATACGTTCACCCTTTTTATTTATATCAACTACAACAAGCTCGTCTTTAGCTACTCGCACCATTTCTTTTAAACACTTCTTTGGATTCTTAGCGTGGTGCATGAAATTAACGGAAACAACATAATCAAACGAGTTGTCTTTATATCGCAATCTTTCGGCATTCATAATTTTAAGGGTTATTAATTTATCGAGTTTCTTTGCCCTAAGTTCTGTTTTAGCAAATTCTTGAGCTTTTCTATCCAAATCAATAGAAGTCACCTTAAAACCTTCATTAGCTAAAACAGCGGTCATATGTCCTCGACCTGTGCCAACCTCAAGTATGTCACCTTTATTAATCCCAGCTTTAGCGAGAATAAACTTTCTGGCTTTTGGAATATCATAGCCGTATTTCTTAAACAACTTTAATCTTTCTTGAGCGTCTTTCACAGAGTCATTCATTCAACCCACCCTTTTGACTATACCACCAGAGATTTTCAACGCTTTTCCATTTAGAAGGGCATCTGCTATTTTTTTATGAGCAGTATTGATTATATTGCCGAAAGTTTGTCGGGAAATATCCATCTTCTTTGCGGCTTCTTCCTGATACAATCCTTCAAAATTCGCAAGTCTTATCGCTTCTAACTCATCTAAAGTGAGATTAATTTCTTCAAGCATATCAAGAGGTATGCCACGTGGCTTAAAGTAAGTCGTATCTGGACTGCATCGAATCTTACGACATCTGCAAGGTCTTGACATATAATTCACCATTTGTTATTAGCATATGCCAATAATACAATATTCATGAATTTTTGTCAAGTTTATTTAATGAGGGCGGGAATTAACGAGACATCGCTAAACTATGCTTAAATTCATCGAATAAACAAACGCTTATTAAAGCTATTATGGTCTGTTAATAGAAGGACGAGGGATTCGTTTTTGGCTCAATAGATAATGTTTCTGGTGGTAGTTCTTTTAAAATAGGTATGGGAGTATCGTTTTGTCTATAAATGTTCAAAAACGTGTCTAAATGCTCGTGCGGATATTAGATAGGGCTGAGAAATCGTCTTATTCTAAATAAATCTCTTTTAGCTGATGCACTAATTTATGGGATTCTTCGTGCTTACCGCCTTTATAAAAGAAGCGACTTATAATAACTCTTTACCACCTCAATAACATTTTTATAATCTTTTTCTGTGCTAATATTAGAACCTACCCATTTTTCGCCATCTTTATCATAAGTAGATAGTCGAATTGCAGTTTTTCGTGGTTCCCAATATGCAATTACGCCACCTTTGAATTTAATAGAAGCGTTTTTGGCAATATCTTCAAAAACATGAAATATCTCATCTTTTGAATATTTTTCGTTCGAAAAAGATTCCTCAGCCAGACTTTCCGCGATCTTATAAAGTT
>CAIJMQ010000030.1 GCA_903821905.1 uncultured bacterium | reverse complement strand
GATGAGTATTATCTGAAAAATAAATCTTTCTTATTTGACCTTAAAATTTTGTTTATAACTGTTATCGCAGTGATTAGAGGAGAAGACGTCCAACATTAATAAACACATCATGAAAATTACATTTTTGAATACTCTAAAAAAGCGAGTATTTTTATTCACAATTGGTGATATTCTGCTAATTTCTCTTTCAATTTGGGCAGCTTTCCTCTTACGGTTTGATGGAGATATTCCTCAAAAATATTTATCTTTAATGAGAAATTTTATTCTTCTTGTTAATATTTCAACTATACCTGTTTTCTATTATTTCCGCCTTTATCATTTCAGCTGGGGTTTTATTGGTGTTTCCGAACTTTCAAGACTTATCAAAGCCATTATAGGTGATTTTATTCTTATTGGAACTATTTTATTTTTTTTAAGAGAGAACATTTTCCTTGGATTCCCAAGGTCAGTGTTTTCGATTTCTGCATTCCTAGTTTTTTTAACTTGTGGTGGAATTCGTTTTTCAAAAAGAGCAGTAGAAGAACTTTTTAAAAAACCTTCTTCAGGTAAAAAGATTTTAATTGTTGGAGCAGGCAGTGCAGGAGAACAACTATTAAGAAACATTCTGAGCGAAGCAAAAGATTCTTATAATTTGACTGGTTTTATTGATGATAATCTAACTAAACAGGGAATTTCTATTCATGGTTTTAGAGTTCTAGGTACCACGAAAAGTATACCCAGCATAGTGAAAGAATTTAATGTTGAAAGGGTAATTATAGCTATACCTTCTGCTACAGGAGATGATATATCACGTATTTATAAGCTTTGTCATCAGGCAAACGTATCTGTTTCCATGGTTCCACGTATAAGTGAACTTCTAGACAGAGGAATTTCTCTAAGCCAGATACGCAACATACAACCTGAAGATATTCTTGGAAGAGATACTATCAAATTAGATACTACCCAAATAACCAAACATCTTAAAGATAAATGTGTACTGGTTACGGGAGCTGCGGGTTCTATCGGCTCAGAACTTTCAAAACAAATAGCAGGATATGAAATCAAAGAACTCCTGTTAATAGATAAAGAAGAGACTGCGTTGTATGAATTAAGTGGCAAAATCGAGAAGTTTATGAAAGAAAAGGGTCGTACTAAGAAACTCAGTTTTTATTTGACCGATATAAGAAATAAAACTGATATTGAGAGAATATTTAATGAAAAACAGCCAGATATTATTTTTCATGCTGCTGCTTATAAACACGTGTCTGTGCTTGAAAAGGAAATTATAGAGGGTGTGCTCAATAATATAGAAGCAACAGTTCAATTGGCAAAAATTACTATGGCATCAAAAAGCAAACAATTTGTTTATATCTCAACGGACAAAGCTGTTAACCCTACTTCAATAATGGGTACAACAAAGAGAGTCGGGGAACTTCTTGTAAAATCGTTGGTTGACCAAAATCTTGCTGCTTTTATTTCTGTAAGATTTGGTAACGTGTTTGGGAGTAGAGGAAGTTTAATTCCTATTTTGGAAAAGCAAATAAAAGAAGGAGGACCCGTTACTATTACTCATCCTGAATGTTTAAGATATTTTATGACTATACCTGAAGCTGTTCAATTGATTTTGAATGCAAGCGCATTGGGGAAAAATGGTAATTTATACATATTAGATATGGGAAACCCTCTAAAAGTCGAAGATATAGCAAAAAAGCTTATAGAATTTTATTCTAATGGCGAAACCAAAGACAAAATTAACATAGAGTATATCGGCTTAAGACCAGGGGAAAAACTGGTAGAAGAACTTCATTATGAGTACGAAAATTTAAAAAGAGTTAATGATAGCAAATTATTCTTAGTTACTGATAGGAATAGTAGTATAGGGAAAGATAAACTTCTTGAAGGAATCGATGAATTAATAAATCATGCTAAACTTTACGATAAAGATAGGGTAATAGAAAAGTTAAAAGAATTGGTTCCAGAATATAAATCACCTTCACTCTAAAATGTACGATGTTATTGTTATAGGAGGAGGGCCCTGTGGTTCGGTAGCAGCAAAAGAAACAGCAAGCCATAATCTAAAAACCCTCCTAATAGATAAGAAACAACATATAGGAAGACCTGTTCACTGCACGGGTCTGATCAGCAAAAGAGCCGTAGAAACTCTTAAAGTAAGTCAAAATTCTATCTTAAATGAAATAAAAGGTGCTTATGTCCATTTCCCTAATGGTAAAAGAATAACTATTGGTACTCAAGAAATTAAAGCTTATGTTGTAGACAGGGAAACTTTTGACAAAGAACTTCTACTTGAAGCACAAAAAAAAGGAGTTGAAGTCAATCTTGAAACTGAAGCTTTGAATATATGCGGGAACAAAATAAAAATCAAACAGAATGGAAAAACAAAACATTTAACAGCGGATGTGTTTATAGGTGCCTATGGGGCAAGATACAGCAAGAGAAACCTATTTACAAGCTTACCATTACCCAAGAAAATCCTATATGGACTTCAAATAACAGCTCAATATATTGCAGATGATAAAAATTTTGTAGAACTTTTCTTCTGTTCTCATTATTCAGATTGTTTCTTTGCATGGATAGTACCTATAAATAAAGAACTTTCCAAGATTGGACTGGCTTGTTCAAATGCCATTATAGCTAAAAAAGGACTTAAAAATTTAATCGAACACTTGAAATGTAAACCAGAGAAAAAACCAATTGCTGGATTAATACCAATTGGTCCCCCGGAAACCACAGTTAGTGGGAATATACTCCTTTGCGGAGATGCTGCCGGTCAAGCAAAACCAACATCTGGAGGAGGTATTTACACAGGCACTCTTTGTTCCCAAATAGCGGCAGAAACAGTAATAAAATACTTAAATGGTAATGGAACACTCAGAGAGTATGAAAAAAGATGGAGAGAACAAATAGGAAAAGAACTTAAATGGGGAATGATAGCACACCAGACACTAGTAAAACTTAACGATACACAACTGAACAAACTGTCCAATATTATTTCCCAACCAAGCAGTATTGCTTTAATTAAAAAGATCGGGGATATTGATTATCCTTCTTCATTAATAAAGAGATTTCTCTCTATACCAATAAATTGGAAAGATATAATACCAATTCTTTTTGATTCTCTATCCTAAAAACTTCTCAAAAACCTTTGTGAAAAGAAGATGGCTATTAAAACCCCTTCATTATAAAGGGCTTACGTTCGGTATTCCCTTAATAATCTCTTTTCCTTCTGCAGAATTAATAAAGTTAAGGAACTTCTGAAGCTCGGGAGAAATTTTCACAGCTGCAATACCATAAGTGCTATAACCTACAATTTTACCATTTCTCGTGATAGTTCTTTTAACAATAGGTGTAAACTTTAAAGTTTCTGTCTTTAAATCCTTATAGTATTTATCTGTTACCATTACAGCATCTGCTTCTCCAGCCAAAACACGGTCCTGTGCCTTATAAAGGAAATTGAAATCAACCTTTATTGACGTACCAGGATTCTTGTCCATATAAGATCTGGCAAGAACTGTTAATACATCACCAACTCTCATGGAACCTCTTAAGACTACTTCAGCTCGAGCCGAAACAGTCTGTACAGCAAAAACTAACGCGAGCATTACAGCCCACAATGCTACTTTTTTCATGCAACCCTCCTTTTTACCCTTTTACTTACTAATATAGCTACGGGATTTCGTAGCCATCTTCTTCTTCACAAGATTCTTAAATATTATGTAGAATATATAAGATTATTCAAAGAAAGTCAACACCCCTTGACAAATTTCATATATTTTCAGAAAACAATCAATTTTTCCTTGGTTTGTTATACTGCATTTCATAAAGTCTTTTATAAATCCCATCTTTAATAATTAATTCCTCATGAACTCCTACTTCAATAACTGTACCTTTATCTAATACAGCTATTTTATCAGCATGTAATATTGTAGACAATCTGTGAGCAATAATAAATGTTGTACGACCTTTCATTAGTTTTTCTAATGCCTCTTGTACAACATTCTCCGCTTCACTATCAAGTTCCGATGTAGCCTCATCAAGAATAAGTATAGATGGATCTTTAAGAAGTGCTCTTGCAATGGCTATTCTCTGTCTTTGCCCACCGGAGAGTTGAGTACCTCTTTCCCCCACTATAGTATCATAACCGTTTGTAAGTTTCTCGATAAACTCGTGGGCTGAAGCTGACTTGGCAATCTCTATTATTCTTTCTTCTGCAGCCTGACCATTGTATCCATATGTAATATTGGCTCTTACAGTATCATTAAAAAGAAAAGTTTCCTGACTAACAATAGCAATTTGTTTTCTTAGTGATATAATTCTGACGTTTTTAATATCATGCCCATCTATTTCTATGGTACCCTCAACAGGATCATAAAAACGCGGGAGGAGATTAAGTAAAGTAGTCTTCCCTACTCCAGATATACCAACAATAGCTACTACTTCTCCTTTTTTTATTTTAAGGTTTATATTTTTTAGAATGGGTTTATGGTTATATGAAAAAGAAACATTATTGAATCTAACCTCCTTATTAAAAGGCGGCAGATCTTCAGCTTCTGGTAAATCTTTAATTTCCAAGGGTGCATCCATAAGTTCAAATACTCTCTGTGCTCCGGCAAGAGCGGTTTGTATTTCGTTGTTTACCTGGACTAATTTTTTTACAGGTCCGTAAAGAGAAGCTAACGCAACCATGAAAGCAGAAAATTGACCGATAGTAAGCTTACCAGTAATTACTTGTTTTCCACCTATGAATAAAATGAGACTTATTCCTAGGATACCTATCAATTCCATTGTCGGAGAAGATAAAGCTAAAATGCGAGCTCTTTTCATATCCAGACGAAAGGCATGATTTTGGGCTTTGTCGAATCTGGATAACTCATAGGATTCAGTTCCGAAAGCCTTAATTACACCAGCTCCTTGCATGGATTCTTGAATAACTCCCAAAACTTCTGCTTGCCTTTTTTGTCGGTTGTAACTAATTCTCCTGATTTTTTTACCAAATTTTGTAAGTAAGAAAAAAGTGAAAGGGAACACCATCAATGCCAATACTGTTAGTTGTTTATTAAAATTAAACATTACCATCAAAATTACTGCTATAGTTATGGGTTCCTGGATAATATCCCTAAATATTACAGTGAGAGAATCTTTAATAAGTCCCACATCATTAGTGATTCGAGAAACAATTTTCCCTGTTTTTTCCGAAGTAAAGAAAGCTAAGGGCTGTGAGTGTATCTGCTCGAAGAATTTATTCCTTAAATCAATTATTGCTTTACTGCCAGCATAGTTAGTAAGATAAGATTGTCCATAATCAAAGATACCTTTAAGTACAGACAAAACAATAATCAAAACCGACGCAAGTTTCAAAAGCACAATAGGTTCAGACTGAAATGATTTATTAATTACTGGGATATCAATAGTTACCGTATTCTCGCCTTTCATCAAAAGTACTTTATCTATGATAACTTTCAACACTGCTAAGGGCGCAGCATTGAAAGCAGAATAAAAAATCATACAAATAACAGATAATAAAACAACCCATATATATGGTTTAAGATATTTAAGACAACGAAGATATAATCGCACGTTATGAGTTCCTCTTTTCCATTATTTTATTATTTATCATAACCCTTTTTGCTTTGTGAACCGTTAATGTTAATTCTTTTAAGATAACAAGGCGTCGTATATATTTTCGACATCATTTACGACTTTCATTATATTGAAATTCTCCTTCACCCTTTTTCTTCCTTCTTCGCCCATATTTTTTCTCATTTTAGAATCATTGAGAAGCCGTATTATAGCATCAGCTAATTGAATATGTTCTTCAGAGTCAATTAGTATTCCCGTTTTTCCGTCTTCAACTACTTCGGGAACCCCACCTACCTTTGTAGCAATCACGGGTACTTCACATGCCATAGCTTCAACTGCTACTCTTCCGAATGCTTCTTTAAGAGTAGGAAATGCTAAGATATCCAATGAAGAATATACTATGGGTAAATCTTCTTGCCAACCAAGGAATATAACACTTTTTTTTACATTAAGTTGTTCAGCCAAATGCTCTATTTTCCCTTTATCCCTTTCCCTTCTAACGTTTCCACATAATAAAAATTTAACATTAGGAATTTCTTTAAGCACCAAAGGCATAGCTTTAATCAAATATTCTTGACCCTTAAGAGATGATATCTGCCCCACGCATCCAACTAGGAAATCATTCTCTTTTATATTAAATCTTCTCTTAAAATCCAATATTTCCGTTTTTTTACAACGATTAAAAAATGAAACATCTATACCATTATAGATAAGATAGATTTTTTCCTTAAGTTTTGGATAATTGGTGAAAATTTTTCTTTGAAAGTTTGAGATTGTTATTATTTTATCCGAATAATTAATAAAATACTTTTTTATCTTATCCAAGGTAATTATATCTCTCAAATGGCATATGACTTTGGCATTTGTAAACTTTCCTGCAATAACCCCATAAGGATTAACCCCGTGGGAATTACAATGGATAATATTTATATTCTTTTTTTTGATTAATCTTACAAGAGAAAAAATAGAAGAAGGAATAAGAGGGATATTCTTACTTTTTCGCCATAAAGGAAGAGGTATTATCATATAATCAATACCTTCTTTCTTGAGTTTATCGGTCAGAGGTCCTTCTTTTCCGCATACCACTGAAATAGAAAACTTTTTTCTATCTATATTTTTAAATAAATCCAAAAGTGATCTTCTGGCTCCCCAAAGATTTACACTATCGCTTAAATATAGAATGTTATACATTTAGTTTAACTCGAAGTAATTCATCATAAAGTTTTTCTACATCTGCTACCATTTTATCTAAACTAAAAAGAGATGCTCTTTCTTTTGCTTTCCTGCCCATTTCACCGTGTAGTTTCTCATCTTTTAAAAGGGTGGTTATTTTCTTGGCTAATTCACTGGAATTTCCATAATTTACCAAGAAACCCGTTTCTCCATCTATAATAGCTTCAGGATTTCCACCTACCCTTGTAGCTACAACAGGTATACCATACGCCATCGATTCAAGAATCACATTAGAAAACCCTTCTATCTCAGACGAAAGCACGGAAATATCTATTAAACCATAGTATTTTAAAACTTCTTTGACTCCACTCGTAAATATGAAGTTTTTATATATACCCAATTCTTTTGTCTTGTGTTCTAAATATGTATCTAAAGGACCTGCTCCAATAATCAAAAATTTCACCTCTGGCATTTCTTTTAATATTTCTTTTGCTGCCGTCAGTAAATATATGTGTCCCTTTTGAGGATAAAGCCTTGCTATCATCCCGATGACTTTACCTTTTATACCAAATTCTTTTCTAAGTCTCTGTTTTTCGGATTCTAAAGATTTATATTTTTCTAAATCAACTCCATTGTAAATTGTAAAGAATTTATTCGGAGTAATGTTTGTGTTCTTAATTTCGAACTTTTTCACTGCATCAGAAACTGTTACAATTTTACTCGACAAAGGATAAAGCAATCTTTCCAAAATAAACTCTCTTTTACTTTTCCACTCCTCTATATTATGCACTTGGGGAATAATAACCGGAACATTAGTCAATTTCCCAGCCAAAATAGAAGGTATATTTGCTCTATACATATGTGAATGGATAATTTTTATATTTTCTCTTTTAAGTAAATTTATGAGTTTAAATAATTCTACTGGGTCAAGCCTGCTCTTAAAATTCAATTTATAAACTTTAATATCACGTTTCTTTAATTCTTCTTCATAAACACCTTTCTTATTTCTTAGGCAACAAACGATGGGATTGAATTTTTTACGGTTAAGCATTGAGAGAACATCAACTATCTTCTTCTCAATGCCACCATAAGGCAGCCACGTGATAATACGAACTACTTTTACGGGATACATTTTAAGATGGCGTTGGTAAAATAGATATCAAAAATTTTATATAGCAAATTTATTAATTACCATTTTTTTTCATTGCATATTTATCATTGCTTTTATTATGCCATCCTTATATCCATCCACCATATCCAGTGCATCTTTTATTTTATTTAGAGGAAATTTGTGAGTAACTAAAGGGTTTACCTTTAAAATACCTTTTCCCATTAAAGAAATAACTCTTTCTAAATCTCTATTTGCTTTATTTGACCTTCTTACATGATGAATAACAAGCTCTTTTCTTCTTATCTCTGGGCTATAAGATATCTTATCAACCTCAGGAATTCCGACAATAACAACTCTACCTCCTATTCGCACTGCATCTAAAGAATGATTAATCGTTTCTTGCTCGCCTGCAGCTTCAAAAGTTACATCTACCCCCCTACCTCCAGTCATTTCTTTAATAATTTCCAAAGGGTTTTTATGGCGAGGACTAATTACACAATCTGCTCCCAATTTTTTAGCCATATCTAAACGACTTTGTAATAAATCGGTTGCAAATATAGTTGATGCTCCAGAAAGTTTTGCCGTTATAAGAATTCCTAATCCTATGGAACCAGAACCAAAAACAGCCACAGTTTCACCTGGATTGATTTTTGCTAAATCTACGCTATGAAGGGCAATAGCCATAACCTCTGTCAAAGTCGCTTCTTCAAAACTCATGCTCTCAGGTATAGGTAAAGCATTTCCAGCATGAATAGTTATATATTCTCTTAAAGTTCCTTCAATTGCCGGAGCACCAGATGTAGCAGGAGTTCCTAAGAATTTTACCTTAGGACATATATTGGGACGTCCTGAAATACAGAATTCACATACACCACATGAAACAGCAGGTTCGATTGCAACTCTATTGCCGACAGACACATTTGTAACTGTATCCGTTATTTCCTCCACAATTCCAGAACATTCATGACCAACAATAAACGGATACTTAACAACCTGGGAACCAATCCTTCCAGTTCTATAATAATGGACATCCGAACCACATATACCTACAGATACCATTTTAACAAGAACTTCTCCCTTTCGAGGAACTGGCTTTTTAATATCTTTTATTTCTATCTGTCTTATACCTGTTAAGAAAGCTGCTTTCATAATTTATAACTAATAAACCAAAGAACTTTGAGAACTAAACAATATTTGAATTCTCTTTATGTGTTCCTTATTTCTTTGGTTTGTTTATCTTTTTAAGTTCTTTCTTTCTATTTCTTTTTAGCACCCAACGATGCCTCTTTATCTTTATTTTAGTGCTGCTTCTTGCCATTTTCCCTCCTATTTCAATGTATAATTACTTTTCTATCCCCACCTTTTACTATACCTATTGAGAAAACCCTTTCTTTCTCTTTCTTGAAATATTCTAAAATTGATTTTTCTGCGTTAGAACGAATTATTATAACCATACCTATGCCCATATTGAACACTCTATACATTTCTTCTTTGCTGACATTACCAAGTTCCCAAAGACGAGTAAAAACAGGAGGTATTCCCCACTTACAAGCAGAAATATTCGCCTGACATCCTTCCGGCAATATCCGCTTGATATTTCTCATCAAACCTCCTCCTGTGACATGAGCAATCCCAGTTATACCCATATTCTTTTGAATGAGAGGTAGAATCGATTTGGTATAAATACGTGTTGGAGCAAGTAATGCATCCGCCCAGCTTCTACCCAACATTTTGTCTTTTTTATTAAGAATCCTTATTTTTTCTTCTGTATTAACTGTGTTCTTAAACAAAATATTTCTAACTAGAGAAAAACCATTAGAATGAAGTCCAGATGATGGAAAACCTAAAATTTTATCTCCTGGTTTAACTTTTGACCCGTCTATAATTCCACCTTTTTCCAATACGCCAACTGCAAATCCTACAAGTTCATATTGTCCTTTAGCATAAAACTGTGGCATTTCCGCCGTCTCACCACCTATCAAAGAACACCCCGCACTTTTGCATCCTTGGGCTACTCCGCGAATTATTTCTTTTCCTTCTTTAATATCTATTCTGCCGCAGGCTAAGTAATCAAGGAAAAAAAGAGGTTCTGCCCCCATTGCAAGAACATCATCTACATTCATAGCTACTACGTCAATACCTATTCCTTCATACCGTTTAAGTAAATCTGCCAGAACCATTTTAGTTCCCACACCATCAGCAGAAGATACCAAAATTGGATTTTTGTAATTTTTTAGAGAAAAAAGAGAACCAAAACCAGACAGAGAAGGAATAACCTCTTTCCTGTATGTTTGCTTAACTATTGGGCTTATACTATCTACAAAATTCTCCCCCCTGTTAACGTCAACTCCTGATTGCTCATAGGTCGCAGATTTCTTGTTTTTCATAGTTTTTTTCCGTGATAAATATACTGTAAAACGGTTACATTGTCAAAGTATTTTAAGTCATTAGATATTAAAAATGATAAAATGTTAAAAATAAAAAATGGCTAAAGTAGGCTTGGTATCTCTTGGATGTCCCAAAAACCTTGTTGATTCAGAACATATGCTCGGGATTTTATTAAAACGAGGTTTTGAAATAGTCCCTTCAATGAAAGAAGCGGATATAATCATAGTTAACACATGTGCTTTTATAGAATCTGCGCAACAAGAATCTATAGATACCATACTTGATATTATTAAGAATAAAGGCAAAAAGAGACTATGTGTAACCGGTTGTTTGGTATCTTTGTTCAAAGATGAATTACTCAAGAGAATTCCACAGATAGATGCTATCATCAACCCTTTCAACATTGGTCAGATAGAAAAAGTATGCCAAGAATTAGCGCAATTCAAGACAAAAATAATATATACAGGCAAAAATAAAAAATATAAGATTCAATCTTCTCAACGATTTATTACAGGCCCAATTCACTCTGCTTACCTAAAAATAGCAGATGGATGTAATAACTGCTGCAGTTACTGTATCATCCCCCAATTACGTGGAGATTATACTTCACGTAGAATAGAAGACATTATTGAAGAAGCAAAAGTCCTGGCTCAAGCCGGAGTTAAAGAAATAAACATAGTAGCTCAGGACACAACCTTATACGGTAAAGATATATATAACAAAAAAATGTTACCTGAACTCTTGGAGAAACTTTCACGCATAGATAAAATCCAATGGATAAGGTTGCTCTATACTCATCCGGCACACTATAGCAATAAATTAATAGATACAATAGCAACTAACAATAAAATCTGTAAGTATCTGGATATTCCCCTGCAACACTGTAATAACAGGATTCTTAAAGCAATGAGAAGAAAGGTAACAAAAAAAGACATTGTGATTCTTATAAAGAAATTAAGAAAACAAATTCCCAATCTGGTCTTAAGAACTACTTTTCTTGTAGGTTTTCCGATGGAAGGAGACAAAGAATTTAATGAGCTTTTGGAATTTGTAAGGAATATGCAGTTTGACCATATAGGAGCATTTACTTATTCTTCTCAAGATAATACCTCAAGTGCTAATATAAAAAATATGGTGACGAAAAAAGTAAAACAGAAAAGAAGAGAAAAACTACTTCTTTTACAGAAAGAGATTTCAGAAAAGAAAAACAAAAAGCTAAGAAACAAAGAGATTATAGTATTAATAGATAAAAAAATTAGTGCCGGAGTTTTTCAGGGAAGAGGACAAGCCGATGCTCCCGAAATAGATAATGTCGTAAATATAAAAGGGAAAGCAGAAGTTGGCCATTTTTACAAAATTAAAATTAAAACAACAAACGCCTATGAACTTGGGGGGAATGTTGTTAAAGAAAAACTTACTTGGTAGGCTCTTATTAGTAGAACAATCAGGATATAGTTTTAGATAGATGGTCTTTTAATCTTTTTCTTGATTTTTCATCCATCTCCAAAAATTGAAGACCTACGTCATATAACATCTTATCATCTTTATTTATAAATCTTTCCCAGATAACTTGGGCTATAACTTCTATAAGAGGTAGCTCTGAGGAAGAAATCCCAGCTTCGATAACTGTGCCTTTATGTAGTCCTTTTTCTATTTCTATTCTTGCCCCATCCAAACTAATATCTTTCACTATACCTTTATATTCTTCAAGTTTATTATCAGAATTAACTAGGAATTCTACGGTCATGACCGGTTGGACCCGAACAGTTTTTCTCCTTTCTATTCCATCAAAAATTTCTTCTTCTTTTACAAATTCAAAAACCAAGATATGGGACCCGATTTTTATTCTATCTCTATGTTTTAATTTGTGTTTTGATACTCTCTTCCAATTTACATGTACTTCACTTACAGATGATAAACTATAAAGCACATAATCGTTTTTTTCCGGCCTTATTTTCACGTGAACATTCGAAATGTCTTCCCCTATCAAACATAAATCGTTGTCAGAATTTCTCCCAATAATAAATTCTCTATTAGTAGGTAGAGCATACACTGGGGGTTCTCCGATAACCTTTGTATGTATAAGAACAGCAGGAGGAACTAATGAATCTTCTATCTTTCCATACGGGATTTTTTCCAAAACGAGGCTGTAAACAGGAGAGTCTCCGTCTATCTCTTTGTTTATAAGAACTGAAGTATCTTTTACTTCCTCATCGACATTGGCTTTTCTTTTGAGTAGATTAGGGAAAAATCTAATTATTATATTTCTCATTTTTAAGAGATACACTTAACAAGATAATCATGGAGTTTTTGCCTGGATTCTTCACTCATTTCCAAAAATTGAATCCCGACCTCTGTTAATATTTTACCACCCTTGTCAATATTAACTTTACGCACTATTGTCCCTATTATATCAATGGGTGCAAGCTCTTTAGAATACATCTGCGCTTCTATCATGCTGCCCTTAAGCAGTTCTTCTTCAATCTCTATTCTCACGCCTTCCAAACTAATATCTTTTACCAAAGCTACAAATTCTTTAGATTTATTAGCTGAATAAACTATAAACCTTAACGTTAGTGGCGGAGAAATCCTGACAGCTTTTCTTTTTTCCATCCCCTCAAAGAATTCTTCTTCGCTTTTTCTATACCCCTCCTTTAAATCAAAAAATAAGCTGACAGAGCCAATCATTATCCTGTCCCCAAATCTCAATCTACATTGGTGAATCTCTTTGCAATTTACTTTCACTCCTGTTTCTGATGACAAATCATAAAGAACATAACTACTTTTTACAGGGCTTATTTTTGCGTGAAAGGGAGAAACTTTGGGGTCGTTCAAACATAAATCATTATTGGGGTCTCGTCCAATATGAAAATCTCTACCACTGGGTAGCTCATAAACTTTAGAATTTTCACCCGTTTCCACGAGTAGAACAACAATGGGGAAAGCTGGAGCACCTTTTACTTCTATTTTTTCTTTGCCCTTATTTTTAAAAAAGAAAAAGCCCATATTTATATCCTATAAGATTTTACGCATTTTTTCCACAGCATTTTTTATATTTCTTCCCGCTTCCGCAAGGACAGGGATCATTCCTGCCTACTTTTGGCTGTATTCTGCGATAAGGTGTAATCTTATCTTCTTTTTCCTGGGAGGTAGCTTTTGAACCCTGCATTTGAGGTGATACGGGAGATTCTCTTCTTATCAAGTTACCGGCATCAGGATGTACAAATCTCATTTGGGGAGAAACCAAAACGTTTTCCTTTTGTTCTTCGACTGCCTTGATTTTAAAAAGATAATTAGTAACTTCTTTTTCAATCCTGTAATTAAGAGCCCCAAACATTTCATATGCTTCTTTTTTATATTCCACTAAAGGATTAGACCCGCCATAACCGCGCAAATTGATTCCCTGCCTCAAATCATCCATATCACGCAAGTGTTCTTTCCAGCATCTGTCTATAGTCTGAAGCAGTATTATTTTTTCAAGTTGTCGCATCATTCCAGTCTGCTGGGAAGAAGAATCAACATTTATTTCCTGTTCTTTCTTCGAGTAGATTTCCCGTATCTCTTCTTTCAATATAAGTTTTAATTCCTTGGTATTTATCTGTTTTAAATCAATTTTAGGAAAAGGTATGGAGAAATGAGAAGAAACAAATTTTTTCAAACTATCCCAATCCCAGTCTTCAGGATGCACATTTTCAGGTGCATAAAAAGACATTTCATTATCTATGACATCATCCATCATCTGAAGTATAAACTCCTTCAAGTTGTTTTCCTCAAGAGCCCTTCTGCGTTCTTTATATATCACTTCCCGCTGCCTATCCATTACATCATCAAAACTCAAGAGATTTCTTCTGATTTCAAAATTCTGCTCTTCTACCCTCTTCTGGGCACCTTCTATAGTTTTTGTAATCCAGGAATGAGTGATAGGTTCATTGTCAGGTAGTCCAAAACGTTCCATGAGACTTTTTATTCTGTCTCCGCCAAATATTCTAAGAAGGTCATCTTCTAATGAAAGGAAAAATTGTGAAGAGCCCGGGTCACCCTGCCTGCCTGAACGACCACGGAGCTGATTATCAATACGTCTATCTTCGTGCCTTTCAACGCCTAATATATGAAGTCCTCCCAAATCAGCAACACCTTGTTCCAGTTTTATATCCGTACCTCTGCCAGCCATTTGTGTCGCAATTGTTACCCTACCTTTTTCCCCGGCTTCTGCTACTATTTTCGCTTCTTTTTCATGATATCTCGCATTCAATACTTCATGCTCTATTCCTTCTTCTTTAAGAAGCCTTGAAACCTCTTCAGACCTCTCAATAGATATGGTTCCAACCAGTATAGGCCTTCCCTCTTCGTGTAATCTTCTTATCTCTTTGCCCACCGCATTTAACATTTCTTTTTTTGTCTTATATATTAAATCTGAAAACCCTGTTCTCTTTAAAGGTTTATTTGTAGGAATCGGGACAACTTCAAGGTCATATACTCTTCTAAATTCATCCTCTTCCGTTTTTGCAGTGCCCGTCATACCGGCATATTTCTCATAATAAAGCCTAAAGTAATTCTGGAAGGTAATCGTAGCTAAAGTTTGATTCTCTCTTTCAATGGTTACTTGTTTGCCCTCATTAATCGACTTTGCTTCAAGCGCCTGATGTAACCCTTCCGAATATCTTCTGCCCTGAAGTAATCTGCCTGTAAACTCATCCACAATAAGCACCTGTCCATCTTTTATAAGATAATCTTTATCTTCATGGAACAGGTTATGCGCTCTTAAAGCTTGCTGAATGCACCCCGCAAGCCCCATATTAACCGTATCATAAAGCGAATCTATCCCCAATATTTCCTGGGCTCTTTCTATCCCATCTTCCGTCAAAGTAACAACTTGAGCTTTTTCATCAACTTCATAATCAGTATCTTTTTTCAGCCGACGGACTGTCTTATCAATCTTCAAATACAAATCTACCGAATCATCAGTCGGTCCGGAAATAATCAAGGGAGTCCTTGCCTCATCAATCAATATAGAATCCACCTCATCAATAATCGCATAATGCAGATTCCTCTGCACAATATCTTCTTTCCTAACACAAATATTGTCGCGCAGATAATCAAACCCGAATTCATTGTTCGTCCCGTAAGTAATATCCGAGTGATACGCCTGTTTTCTTGACTGTGTATCCATATTTGACTGAATCACTCCGACAGTTAAACCAAGCGACTCATATACAGGACCCATCCATTCCCTGTCTCTTCGCGCAAGATAATCGTTTACCGTAACGATATGAACACCCCTGCCAACTAAAGCATTAAGATATGCAGGCATAGTCGCCACCAATGTCTTTCCCTCACCTGTAGCCATTTCAGCAATCTTACCCTCGTGAAGCACTATACCGCCCATCAACTGCACATCAAACGGCACCATATCCCACTGAATTTCTATATCGCTGACATTCCATCGTTTGCCGACCATTCTCCTGCAAGCTTCTTTAACCAATGCGAATGACTCAGGCAAAATATCAGCAAGAATCTCATTGTACAGATTCTTAACCTCTCTCTTGATTCTACCTTTCTCTTCAGCGCCGGAAGCCGCCTCAATCTTTATATTAAATTCTTTAAGCAGTTCCTCGTTCTCTTTATATTTGCCTAATGCTATTGCTTTCAGCTCCTCTGTCTTCTTGATAATACCGTCCTCAGAAAGCGATTTGAGCTTGGATTCGTGAGAATGAATCTCCTCGACAATTGCGGAAAGCCGAGCAAGTTCTTTTTTCTGATGGATATTGGATAATATATTGCCTAACATAACGGTTCATTATAACACCGCGGGAACAAGAGGGAAATTGACAGGAAATCATTTCTAAGATATCTTAGAAACATGATCTTGAATAAAGATATTAAGAACTATTTAGACCATCTTGTAAAAAAATTTCCTCAAATTGAAGCTGTATGGTTAATTGGTTCTCGCGCAAACAGCTATGCTAAGACAGATTCAGATTGGGATTTTTTAGTATTTGGAAATGATAATATTTTGCAGTCACTGCGTAGCAACTCGAGTTTCAAACAGAATAATATAGACCTTTTAATTGTGCATAATGGCAATACATTTATTGAACCTTGGGGAAAAAATCAGAAACATGGTACTCTTGTGGATTGGGAATGGAAGCAAACATCTCCGAATGACTCGGAATATATTTCACATAACTGGATTCCAAACGAAAATGATACTAAACGTTTCGGCGTTAAGCACAATGCGGAATTTGGGACAATAGTCGATAGAAAATCCAAAGGAATTCTTGTCTGGGAAAAAACCATGGGATTTATCTAATCCCTGTATTGTACTATTTCCCCTTCTTATACCACTCAACAGTTTTCTTTAAACCTTCAAAGAAGTTTACTTCGGCAGAATAACCGAGCATTTTCTTCGCTTTGGACATATCAGCCCAAGTGTATTTAACGTCTCCTGCACGAATAGGATGAAATGTAGGTTTTATATTTTTGCCTAAGATTTTATTTATGTTCTCTACAAGTTCCAATAAATTGTATGTCTCCCCTATTGCGACATTAAATGCCTGGCCTGCTGCTTCTTTCTTTAGGGCGGCTAAAAGATTGAAATTAGCTACATTTCTTACATACGTGAAATCCCTGGACTGAAGTCCGTCTCCGTATATAGGCGGTTGTTCCTCTTTCATAATACAATTTATGAATTTAGGAATAACGACCGCATACTGGCTTTCAAGAGATTGTCTGGGTCCAAAAACGTTGAAATATCTTAAAGCGACTGTTTGAAGTTTATATGTTTCGTTGAAAACACGGCAGTAAAATTCTCCTGCCATTTTGGTAGCGGCATAGGGAGAGATAAGCTTTGCCGGCGATGTTTCTTTCTGG
>CAIJMQ010000029.1 GCA_903821905.1 uncultured bacterium | reverse complement strand
GGTAGTCATGGAAGAGAAGAAGAGCATAAGAGACGACGAGCACGTACCGATAGTACCTCCGTTAAAAGTGTTGACCCAGAAGAGGAGAAACTGGAATATAAAGTTTGGTATAAAGATTCTAAACCTAAAGGAGAACCGATTGATATAGACGAAAAAGAAAAAATAGTAAATTCCAAAAAATACAATTTACTCGTAATTAGAGAAGAAACTCACACGCAAGTTTTTATAAATGGTAGAAAAGACAAATGCCCTCCGGGCAAGCTCACATACAGGATTTTGACTTATGTTCTTAAACATAAGGGAACCGGAGGCACAGCATGGAATATAGCCAAGCATGTTTGGGATATCGCTGAGACTGGAAAGTTAAAAGAATTAAGAGAAATAGTCAAAGCAGTAGAACTTAAACCCAATATCACAAAAGCAGAGATGCAATTCGCTATGGGAAATACCAAAGGAGAAGTGGAAGATATTTCAAGAAGGGTAAGAAGAAGAATAGAGGATTTAAATAAACTTTTCTTAAAAAAAGTTAAGACTAAACTTCAGGCAAACGAGATGGACGAGTATGAGTTAATACCTATGTTTAATTATTGCTTAATAGAAAAATATTAGTTTTTTCTTATAATATCCCACACGTCATCTATATTTGGGCCATATTCCTTGTGCAATTTTTTTTGTAATCCCCAAGCCTGATACTTTTTTGTTGTCCAAGGTATAGGCTCAGCACCATATTTAGACAAGAATTTATTAATCTCTCTTGCATTTTTTCCCCCTATACCAATTATCATAAGCCTTTTTAATCCGTATGGCCTGATTTTCCCCAAATCCCTGATTGTTATGTAGTCAAATTTGCGCAATCGTGAATAGGTAGCATGACCAAGCCCCTCATCATTCCGGTGTACTCTAAATCCCACATATTCAGCGAAATCTTTAAGGGTAGCATCTAAGTTCAGATCACCTTTCTTATTTAACACTCTTCTTTCAAGTTTTTCCCTATTTAAAACTGAAAATACCATAGTACTTATTTACCTTTTGTGTTTTTAAAACTTTCTCTCAACTCGTGGTTCAAAAGGTAAGCATTCGTGATTTTGATGTGTTTTTAAATTGATGGAAAATTAATCGTGAAAGATAAAAAAAGGAGGTGAGAAAAAATGTTGAAAGACAACTTAAAGAAAAAACTGGATGAATGCCAGCGTGTGAGAGATGAAGTTGATTCCCAAATTTGGGAATCGTTTGTAAAGAGAATGAAAATCAGCGAGCAAATTGACGAATTGGAATTGCGTGCACATGTGCCGGAGATAGAAGTAAAGGTTAGAAAAAACAAGCAGACTTTAAGCAGATCATATTGTTGTAGATGAAAAATTTGTGCGGGCTATTTTGAAAGCCCTTTTGTATTCTTACAGGAGAAACAGTGTATGAACAAGGATAAAAATCAAAAACAGGCTGCTGGTTGTCAGGGATATTTAAGAATAAAAGACAAACACGGCCATTTCTTGGGTGAGGTTCAGCACGGTTTTCTCCGTATTTATTGCAAAAGGTGTAAGGAGTTTTCTGAAGTGCCAGTTAACCAGTTTATTGCTGACACTCGTTAAAATTTATGTGGAATCTTAAAGAATAATTTAACCCATAGGGCATAGGGTCAACTAAGGACCAGAGGCTCACAGCAAAAAGGAGCCTCAAATGACCCTATGTCCTGATTGTATTGAACACGAGAGATGTACAGAGATATGCAGCGCATTAAAAAAGGAAATCACCGGCAGGGGAAAAACCGCCTCTCGAAAGCCAAAAACCTATCCTGTTGACTTCTCTTATATTGAAGATACCCACCAAACACTTAATCCTTTCCAGATAGGTGTTCTCAATACCATAACAAAGCTTAGCCTCTATGTGAGGGAAGAATTATTTACAAAGTTAGAACTGGAAGAGGTGATAAACAAATCCCTGAATAGCAGGGAAAAGGAAGTAATTCGGTTCTTTATGCAGAATTATAAACAGAAGGAGATTGCTCAAAAACTGAATATATCTCAGCCGAGGGTGAATTTTTTACTAAAAAGAGCCCTTAAGAAATTAAGAAAATTTATTGAGGGGTTATAAAACACGCGATAAATCTCTACTACCAATGAAAGGAAGAGTAGAGATGAGTGAATCTATAAACAAAATTATCTGTGGTAGTGTATCGGAAACATTAAAACGGTTTCCTTCTGAATCCGTAGGTTGTGTTGTTACAAGCCCGCCTTACTGGGCACTGAGGGATTATGGGATAAAACCGCAAATCTGGGGCGGTGATGAGAATTGTGAGCATGAATGGGAGACAAAGACATATCAAATAGGCAACAGAGCAGGAAATAGGGACCGTAATCAACCGTTTTTTACACAACGGCACAATGTGAATGAACAATACAAGGCAAGCATGCCAACTGCTGATTTCTGTCTTAAGTGCCAAGCATGGCGTGGCTCACTAGGTTTAGAGCCGAATTTTGATTTATACATCAAACATTTGGCAGATATTTTTGATGAGATTAAAAGAGTGCTACGTAAAGATGGAACCTGCTGGGTGAATTTGGGAGACACTTATTTTGGTGGGGGAAATAATCGTGGCTCAAGTGAAGAAAAATTATCAGAAAAACAATTTAGTAATAGAGGCGCAAGAGGGCAAGTTCAAACAAAATGGGATAAAGATTATCCTAATAAGTCTCTCTGCATGATTCCTTTTCGTTTTGCAATAGAAATGGTTAATCGTGGCTGGATACTACGCAATACCATAATCTGGCACAAGCGCAACTGCATGCCTTCAAGCATAAAAGACAGATTTACCGTGGATTTCGAGTATGTGTTTTTCTTTGTAAAGAGCAAAAAATATTATTTTGAAACGCAATATGATCCATATCGAACTCCAGTAGCTAAACCAAAAAATAGAGCGAAAGAAAATTACAATAATTTTTATCCTGGCGGACATTTTTCTAAAGAAAAGAGAATTTTCTATGGTGAAAAAGATCACCGCTGTGTTTGGGCAATTAATGATAACAGAAGAGACAATTTAATCTTAAAACTTTATGAGATTAAGAGGCAAATAAGGGGACAATCAAGTTATCAGGGGAAATCAGCAAAGCAGAAGAATTGGAATGAAGCATTGGATAATGCGAAAGCATTTAGAGAAGGACTAAAAATATTACAGAGAGAAGAAAATTTGACAGATAAAGAATTATATTTTCTTAAAGATTATGTACAGAATCATTTTGGTAGCCCTCAAGGCAGAAATAAAAGATGTGTCTGGGACATACCCACAAAGCCATTTAAAGGAGCCCATTTCGCAGTATTCCCGGAAACTTTAGTTGAACCGATGATTAAGGCTGGCTGTCCGGAATTTGTGTGTAAGAAATGTGGGAAGGCGAGGGAGAAGATATTAGAACCAAGCGAAGAATATAAAAAGTTGCTTAATCAAAGTTGGACGGAAGATACGGATAAAGACAAAAATTTACGAATGCAAATTGGGTTTCAAGCAAATACTAAAAAAGTTGCTTGCACAGCAGATTATAAATGCGTCGGTTATAGTGACTGCGGTTGTAACGCCGGTTTTAATGGCGGCATAGTTTTAGATCCTTTCTGCGGTTCTGGTACTACTCTTTTAATGGCTAAAAAATTAGGCAGAAACTACATCGGCATAGACATAAATCCTGAATATGTGAATATGAGCCATAAAAGGCTAAACAATATGGAGTAACTATGGATATCTGGGTTAGAATCAAAGATTTTGGGATAAATTTTGTCTCTTGGCTGAGCCCTAGCATAATTTCTTTCATAATCCGGACGGGTCTCATTCTACTGATAACATATATTCTATTAACTTTGGTATGGCTTAGGCTATACAGGAGTGTATTTACGCAGACATGCGTAGCAGTAATATCGATTATAATCGGACTTTATGTTCCTACTAATATATTTAGAAACATGGGTTCGGGAGGCCTTGCTTTCATAGTTATCTTTTCCTTTCTCTGCATGATTTTTCTGCCCGACCTTATTCCATCATTTCTTGCTCCACGCTACGGAGATCAGCTTAAACTCAAGAAAATAATAAAACTGGCAATCTGGATACTATTCATTTTGCAGATAATTCTTTGCAACTTATAAGGGATAAAAAATGGATGATTTGAGGGAATTGATTAAAAAACTTATAGAGCTGGAACAAAACGAGAAAAACGGCTCAGCAAAATCTCAGGACAGTCTACTTCTTGATGAGAAAATTAGGAATTTTGGCTGTAATCCTGATGCAATAAGGGATATTGTAAATGATTTTCCACATGATGCAAATATAGACAACATCGTTGAAAACATTTTAAAAATAATTGGCAAGGAAATAACCTTCAGAAAGCCAATGATGATTTCAGATAGAGGCTTTATCAGTAAAAGCGTTTCTACTAAGGAAACAAATGAGGGATTGGAAAGAAAGACTGAAAAAGCATTAATCGTTACTGTCAGTGGCAAGGTGATAGAGGAATCAGAAATTGGTGTAAGGTGCTCTATATGTAACCAATACGATAATAAAGACCATGCTTTTAACTGTAATAGGTGCGGGCGCGGTCTTTGTATACTCCATACATCTTTCTTCAAGAACGAAAAAGGCGATAACGTTCCTTACTGTCCCGCTTGCTATAAGGAAGTGATTTACAACCAATATATGTGGTAAGGGAGAAAAATGGATTCTGGTAAGATTTTAGAGTCTAAGGACCCGAAAGAATTTGCAATGGAAAGCTATCTATACATTCGTTCCTTGGCAAAAGAAGTGCAAGAATTGAATAAACCTTACGTAGTCAATGCCCTTAATACCATAAAGACTTTTTCTCATAATCCCGCTGTAGTCAACAAAGCAGTAAACGACGTAAGGTTAAGACTGGAAAGAAAAAAGACCATTCAACTTTTAAATGGGAACGTCTTTTCTTCACCCAGCCCAAGCGTTTTAAAAGGAGATATTTATTTAGGAAATACGGTTGGAGACAATCAGCCGGCATTTCTGCCTTTAAGACGTATCAATGAAAACATCGGAGTCTGGGGTAGGGCAGGAGGCGGCAAGACGAATCTATGCCAGAACTTGGCGTTACAATTAGTTCGAGCAGGCATTCCAGTCAGGGCATATGATTACAAAGCCGAATACCGTGATCTTCTTCCATTTATCCAGGATATGCTCGTTTTAAATCCTAAATATGACAAATTTAATCCTCTTGAGCCGGTTGGCAATCCAAAAGAATGGCTCCAGTTTTTGGCTGACACTCTACAGCAGGATTTTAATCTCAAACCGGAAACAAAATTTATGTGGCTTAACTATGCCGATGAGCTTTACAAAAGGTATGGTATCTATGAAGGGAATAAATCATATCCCAATGTGCAGGATATGAAAGATTTTCTTATTGAAGAGGCAAATAAAAACAGCACCTCGGCTTCAAGGAAAAGAAAAATCTATACCTGTCTTGAAGTGATTAACTCCTTACTTACAAGTTTAGGTGAGATGCTTAACTGCAGTTCAGGATATACCGAAGAGTTATTATCAAATCTCAGTTTCGTTTCATATGAAATGTCTAACTTAAGTTCTAACGTCCAGTCATGGCTTTCAAAATTAAGATTAAAGCACTTATACCATAAATGTTTTTCAGGCAAAGAGAGAAACAAATTAAAGATGGTTGGAATATTTGAAGAAGCAAAAATGCTTTTCTCTGAAAGCTTGCATCATAGTAGCACTTCGGTTGACTTCATAAAGCAGTTATTTACCCAGGGACGTTCTTCGGGATTTGGTGCAATTATTACTGACCAGAACAAGAATGAACTGGCTGACTTTGTACTTAATAATCTATCTTGCCAGATATGTTTTAATCTTGCGTCACCGAAAGAGATGAGAGCAACCGGGTATTCTCTGGGCTGTAGCAAAGAACAGGTTGAACAACTGCGCTACTTAAGAATTCCACAGGCGGTTATCTCACCGGCCGGACATCCACCATTTATGATTAAAATTCCTAAATCACCCGTTGCAAAACATATTTCTGATGATGAGTTAATAGACCTAGTTAAACCCAGACTTGCTAATTTAAATTTTTCTCCCAAATCAAGCTCTCAGAGGTTAAAAATCCAAATCGATTCTGGGATTAAATATGAAGGCAAAAAGAAGACCCTAATGGAGTTTTTAATAGAATTAAAGAATTTTCTGGAGCAGGCTAAGAATAATTCACAACTGAACATTTCCCAGCTTTATGCTTCTTTGAATTTATCTGGCAGAAAAGGAGATAACCTCAAAAAGCAGCTTATGGATAATGGCTTAATAGAAGAATCAACATTACGCACAGGAGAAAGAAAAAGACCCGCCAAAAACTTAAAAGTTACTGATAAAGGAGAAAAGGTGCTTATATGGCTAAAGAAAAGGGTAAAGGCGGCTTAAAACATAGAAGATTACAAAGACTAATAGCGGATTATTTTATAAATCAGGGCAAGGTTGCCACAATTGAGGCCTATATTGGAAAGAATGTTGACGTTTTAATCAATGATAGAAATAAAACCATCGCCATAGAAATCCAACTTTCTCCTAAACACTGTTTGCAGATTAAAAAAGATTTCGAATTGGGCTGTGATGAAGTATGGATAGTATGCGATTCATCTATAGTTTTAAACAATATAAAAAACCAAGTTAAAAACTATTTAGATAATACCTTATTTGAGAAAACAAAATTTTACCTTATTGAAGACTTTCTTCCAACACCCATAACAATAACAATAGAATAACGCGGAATAAAATCGCGGAAGAAAGTCCTGGAATAAAAACCCATTCTCTATTTTAAATTTTCCTAAGCTAGGTTATAAATTTCCCCAAAAATCCCCACTACCAGTGAAGACTATAAATAGAAAGGAGGGGATAAAGACAGATGCAGAAGAGTATCTCTGTAGTTGTGGCAGGCAGTGGAGAGATTAAAGATGTCGCTATTGCTCCAAGCGCAACCGCCAAACAAATTCTTGATGAAGCCGGATTGCAAGGGTATCAGCTTTCAAGAAAAGGCGGCGATGTTCTGGATAACGATGCAGATATCTTCAATCTAGTTGCAGACAAGGAAAAATTGTATGCAACACCCGAAGACGTTAGTGTTGGCGTTTCCACTGCCTCCCCTTCGGGGGATTTAATTAATCTTGCGGTTAAACTAATTGGGACAAGAAGGCTATATCCCGAAGTACTGAGAAAACATGCAACGTTAACAGGAACAAGAGAATTTAAGCTAACCAAGATAACAAAGACAGATAGTACTATTCCTTACTGGCAGGAAAATAATTGGATTAAGACAGCAAAAGGGTTAAAAGGCTCTTACAAAACAGATTATGGTGTTTTTAGAGGTTTAATTGAGCGAAACTTCATAAGTTCTTATTCCTTCTATATATTTGATCCACCACAAGCATTGAAGGATAGCAGCCATTGGCAGTGTTTCTCATATAAGGGCAATGACAAGTTTCACATCCATTTTTCTGAAAAACCTAAAAACGTAGATTCAGGAATAATTACGGTTGAAGCTCTGATAACTAATGCGTTCAAGAATCATAACGGAGGTGCTAAATGGAAACCGGGACTTTTGGATATTCTAAATTGGAGATGGAGAAAATAAAAAGTGAGATTGGGACTAGTATAAGCAGGCTTACTGAGGAAATAGCTTCATCCTGCAAAGAGCATAGTACTGATAAGGCAAATTTCTTTTTTCAACAGGCATTGCTTGTAGGCAAGATTGGTAGAATTATAGAAGATTTATCTTCAGCGAAACAAGAAGATGTACAGACTCATTTTTTAAGCTCCCTCTTTTTGCATGACTGTTTTAGGTTTCTGAATAAAGGTAGGGTAGAGTCTATGCATTTTGTTACAGGTCCTCAAGTTGGAAATATCTCTATATTAGACAGGATCATCGATTTGCCGCTTAAGATACAAACCTTTGTTTTTGCCAAGGCTGAAGATGTGGCGGTAAGAAAAACGTTAATTTATCTAAGTAAGTGTGAGCATAGACTACAAGGATGTTTCCATATCCATCCCGGTGTGGGCATTGGTTCGACCATGCCTTCAGGAGTTGACCTTAGACTACAGGGAACTTTGGATAGAGGTGGTTACAAGGCAATAGGTGCGATATTCTCAAGAGATGGCTATATCAGATTTTATTCAAGTTTTGATTTTGAGATACAAATTTATGGAAAGGGGGTGGAGAAAATAGATGGAAAAATCTACCGTATCACTGAAATCAGTTAGATTTTACTGCAAAGAGATTAAAGATACTTCTGCCGGAAGCATTACGGACAGGCAGGAAAGAGTTTCTGGATTCAAACAAGAAATCATGAACGGTCTTACTGTAGTACTTATCGGGGCTGGTGGTTTAGGAGGAGAGATTGGGGAAGGTTTAGTTAGGAAAGGAGTTGGATGTTTAAAAATATTTGATGGGGATACAGTAGAACTCTCAAATCTGAATAGGCAAAGGTTTTATGAAGAAGATTTATATAAAAACAAGGCCATCTGCCTTGCCAAGAATTTAGTTAAAGAAGGTATCAGAAAGACTGAGTTAATTGCTTATCCCTTTATGTTTCAGAAGACAATAGAAGAGAATATAGATACAAATTGCGATATAGCAATTTGCGCTCCAGATAACGATGAAACAAGAATATTTGTTTCGAGATTTTTTTATAAAACCACACCTGTAATCTTTATGGGGTTAGACCGACAAGCAAATACCGGCTATATATTCATTCAAGAGCCAAACAAAACATCATTTTTGGATGCTTTCCCGAAATCAATTGATAAAAAACGGAATCCCTGCCCCAATACACCGGCAATAATTGATATTGTGAAAATAATAGTGGGTTATGTTTTATTTGCCATTGATTCTGTCGTGATGGATAGAAAAAGAAATTGGAATTATAGGCAGCTCTTTTTATGTGGGTTTGTTCCAGACGTAAAGAGAGTTATTGGAAGAAAAACATAGCAAGAATGATAAAAATCTCTTAAAAGAGAGGCACAAGAAATGAGATTAATTCCACTATCAGACAGGGAAAGATTAAAGGAGATATGCCCGTTTTCACTGAAGACACTCTATAAATGGAGATCTCTTGGAATGTATCCTGAGTTAACAGTGAAAGTAGCGGGGAAGGTCTGTCTTTGCGTGGATGCGTTTGAGAAAATGATTGAAGAGGGTTTTAAGAAACAGCGAGAGAGAGCTGAGAAGCTGGAAGCAATCCGGGAAGAATTAAAGAATGTGGGATAAAAAAATGGAAAAAATTCAAATTTTTTCGCTAAGACAAATAACAGGTTTTTTCTTCCCTTATAAGAAAGTTACTACAAGGGTTAAAAGTCAGAGGAGCTTATCTATTATCCTTACACCAGCCTTACACCTGCAGAATGTCTTTTGTTTATCGTAGTAGCAATTCATAGTGCCGAAGGGGGGAGTTGAACCCCCAATCCCGTTAGGGAACATGGTCCTGAACCATGCGCGTCTGCCAGTTCCGCCACCTCGGCGTGTTGTGCTAAAGTTCCAAGAAAGGCGTTAATGCTTGGGAAGCTGTAATAAAGAAGAACGATATCACAAGTATTAATATCAAAATAGAAAGAACAAAAACCACCGCAAACGGAATAAAATAAGTCAGAGTAGCGGCTGGGCCATTTATTTCATATACTATTTTCAGTGAAGATATCTGAAGAGCAATCACCCATACAAGTATTAAAAAATTAAAAAATATCCAAAGGAAAGTTACATTGATACCTGAAAATTTCAGAATCAATGCCATGGGTGCAAGAAATATATATGGGAGCAAAGAAAGACAAATACACGGGAAAAGTTCAGTAGCTTTTCCTTCCCCCTTAAAACTTTCGCAGATGAAATGCCATATCGAAACTAACATAATAATCAAACAAAGTTTCACTATAATCGGGACAATAATGTTAAACAAAAACATCGAGGTGTTTACAGATACTCCTTTTATGAGGTAACTGCCAACGGTTGAAGACCAAAGCGCTGCTATTACCACCATAATAGACAAGCTTAAGGTTTTGTCCGTCCTCTTCAAAGCATAATTGGGACGGATGAGCAGATTGAAAAGAATTTCTAAGTTGTTCATTTTAATATTCAGGAGCCCAGCGATATTCAAGTAATCCTGTCCTGGGAGGTAAAAAACTACTCAAAGGATTATTGGATGTTTTACTTCCTATTTGTTGTAAAAGCATTTTTTTCCAATCTTTCTTTTCCTCAAAAATCCTTATATCACTCTTTTTTATACCCGCAAGCTCTGCAGCAATATTTATGGCGTCATCAAGATCTCCCAATTCATCAACAAGACCGACTTCTTTTGCCTGTGCACCCGTCATGATTCTGCCGTCCGCAACTTCTTTTATCTTCTCTTCAGTCATTAAAGAACTTCTTCCTTTGTTAACTGCATCTAAGAATTGTTGATAAGCACTATCAACCATATCCTGCAATATCTTTCTTTCCTCATCGGTGAGAGCTCTCGAACTTGAACCTATATCTTTGTGTGCACCTGACTTAACTACATCAACCTGAACGCCAATTTTTCCAAAAAGTCCTTCGAAATTAGTTATGGGAATAATAACACCTATGCTGCCAGTTACAGCACCCGGTTCGGAAACAATTTTATCCGCAGCAGCTGCAAGATAATACCCCCCTGAAGCCGATACTTCTGCCTGTGAAGCCACCAATTTTTTACCGCTTTGCTTTAATTTCAAAAGTTCACTGTATATCTCTTGCACAGCACCAACAGAACCACCGGGTGAATTAATGCGCAAGACTACAGCTTTAACATCTGGATTTTTACGTAAGTTTTGCAATTCTTCTACTATGTAATCAGCACCTGAAGGAAAAAACCCTAAATAATTACTTGATTCAATCTCTATCGGACCATATACATTAACTATAGCAATATTCTGGCTAAATGTAGAAAATCCCTTAAGTTCTCTTGGAAACCTCGCCATTTTTTCTTCAGAAACTCTAAGCACAAGGAAGCTGGCTGCTATCAAAGATATAATAAAAAATATAAGAATGAGTACAGAAATTATTCTTTCTTTATTCATTTTTACTCTCTTTCTTGCCTGAGGACTGATTCTCTCGAACTATCGCAATTTTGCCTGTCCGCACAATTTCTCTTACTTTAAAATTATGCATCAAATCCAAAAATGCCTGTATTTTGCTATCAGTTCCGGTAATTTCTATAGATAATGTATTAATCGACACATCTACTGTCTTGGCTCTAAAAATATCTACAATCTCAATAATCTCCGAGCGTTTGGAGGGAGGAGCATCTACTTTAACTAAAACCAGTTCTCTGCCTACATAGTCAAGTCCTTTTTTGGTATAGTCAGAAACGCTTATGACATCAATCAATCTGCGTAGTTGCTTTACAACCTGTTCCAAAACATTCTCTTCTCCTTCTGAAACAATAGTCATGCGTGAAATCTTCGGGTCTTCCGTTTCGCCAACTGCCAAGGAATCTATGTTAAATCCGCGCGCAGCAAATAGAGCAGCAATTCTTGAAAGAACGCCAGACTTATTCTCTACTAACACAGATATTATATGTTTTTTCATATTCCCCTCACTTTTTATGCCATTCCACCTATCATTTGGTCAAGTGCTTCTCCTGGCGGAACTATGGGAGAAACGTTTTCTTCTCTCTCTATAACAAAATCAATAAATACAGGCAGCGGACTCTTAATAGCTTTCTGTAAGGCACTTCTTACGTCTTTTTTCTTATCCACTCTTATGCCCAAAGCCCCGTATGCTTCAGCTATCTTCACAAAGTCAGGGTTCCTCTTTAAATCGCTTGCAGAATATCTCCTCTTATAGAAAAGTTCCTGCCACTGTCTTACCATCCCCAGATAACAATTATTCAAAATAGCAACTTTCACGGGAACTTTATATGCTACTGCTGTTATAAGTTCCTGAATATTCATCTGAATACTGCCGTCACCGGCAATATCAAAAACTATTTTGTCGGGACAGCCCATCTTCGCACCAATAGCCGCAGGAAACCCATATCCCATAGTTCCCAGCCCGCCTGATGACAAAAACGTTCTTGGTAAACTATATTTATAGAATTGGGCTGCCCACATCTGATTCTGACCTACTTCAGTTGTTATAATCGCTTTATTTTTTGTAAGGTCACAAATCTCCTCTATTACATATTGAGGTCTTAATTTATTGTCCTTGGTATATGTAAGAGGATATTTCTTTTTCCATCCATTTATCTTTTTCAGCCAATCCGCAGTATCTGGTGCTTTTACATTTGCAATCAAATCTTTCAATACTTCCTTGGCATCCCCTACTATCGGCACATCCACATCTATGGATTTACTTATAGATGTAGGGTCTATATCAATATGTATAACTTTTGCATGCGGGGCAAAAGAATCTATTTTGCCGGTCACTCTGTCGTCAAATCTTGCACCTATCGCAATAATTAAATCTGCCTCCATAACTGCATAATTGGCATATCTTGTTCCGTGCATTCCGAGCATATCAAGTGATAACGGATGCGAAGAAGGAAATCCGCCTAATCCCAAAAGTGTCATTGTCACAGGTGTCTTTATTTTTTCAGCTAACTTGTAAACAAGCTCACTAGCACCCGATATAATCACCCCGCCGCCGATATATAAAACCGGTCTCTTTGCTGTATGAATAAGTTCACACGCTTTTTTTATCTGTCCGATATGTCCCTTCAATACCGGCTTATAATTTAAATTTAATTTTTCAGGATATTTAAATTCTATTTCTTCTGTCTGTACATCTTTGGGAAGGTCTATAAGTACAGGTCCAGGACGACCTGAAGAAGCAATATAAAATGCCGATTTTATGATTTCAGGCAATTCTCTCGCATCCTGAACGAGGAAATTATGTTTAGTAATAGCTTTTGTTATCTCGGTTATCGGCGCTTCCTGAAATGCATCGTTGCCTATCATCTTTCTTGTAACCTGCCCGGTTAAAGCAACCATAGGAGCCGAATCCATATAAGCAGTTGCAATGCCTGTTACAAGATTTGTAGCTCCCGGGCCTGAAGTAGCAATACACACTCCTACTTTCCCGGTGGCGCGGGCATATCCGTCCGCCATATGAGCAGCACCCTGTTCATGCCCTGTTAAGATAAAACGGAATGGTGCGTCATAAAGTGCATCAAAAAGAGGAAGGACTTGACCACCCGGAATACCAAAAATAGTGTCAACTCCTTCTCTTTTAAGAGATTCAACAATAGCTTTTGCGCCAGTCATTTTCATTTGTTTTTCCTTTTAAAAATTTTGTTTAGATTATACTCTCCGAAGCAAAAGTGGTCAACCTAATGTACTTATGAAGAAACTTTTAGTGTAAAATGAGGTGTTAATTTATTCCTGAGACAAAAATGGAAAATAAAAAGATTGAATTACTGGCACCGGCAAAAGATGTGGCAACAGCCATCACTGCAATTAAGTGTGGTGCAGATGCAGTTTATATCGGAGCACCTCAGTTCAGCGCCCGTCAAGCCGCAAGCAACAGTATCGACAATATCCGACAGATTGTTGAGTTTGCTCACCCGTATTATGTTAGGGTCCATGTTGCGCTCAATACACTGCTATATGACAATGAACTGCCAGTCGCTTTAAAAATGATTCACCAGCTTTATAAAATCGGCGTTGATGGATTAATGATTCAGGATGTAGGTCTCTTAGAATGGGACTTGCCGCCTATACCGTTAATTGCCAGTACACAAACGAATAATGCTTCTGTAGAAAAAATTAAGTTTCTGCAGGACGTTGGGTTTTCGCGGGTAATTCTGGCAAGGGAATTATCACTTGAACAAATCCGGGAAATCCGAAAACATACGACAATCGAACTGGAATATTTTATTCACGGGGCGTTGTGTGTTGGAGCAAGCGGACAATGTTATATGAGCTATGCGAACGGTGGACGAAGCGGTAATCGCGGCATCTGCGCACAACCATGCAGAAGGTTATACAGCTTGAAAGATAAATCCGGTAAAACCATCGTCAAGGACCGCTACCTACTCTCACTCAAAGACCTAAACCTGTCGAACTATCTGGAAGAACTTATCGATGCAGGCGTCACCACATTTAAGATTGAAGGTCGGCTCAAGGAAACGCCTTATGTGGCTAATGTAGTCGGATTCTACCGGCAAAAATTAGACGCAATTCTGACAAAAAAAGGATTACAAAAAAACTCATCCGGCAAATCGTCTTTAAACTTCACGCCCGAATTGAATAAAACATTTAATCGGGGTTATACCAACTACAACATTATGGGCAAATGCAAAAATATGGGTTCAATAAATACGCCAAAATCCATGGGCGAATTTGTAGGCATTGTATCAAGAGTGGAGAAAAACTCTTTTACACTCAACGGAGATATCCAGCTGCATAACAGCGATGGGATTTGCTTTTTTGATTCGCATAATAATCTGGATGGAACTATGATAAATGGTGTTGAAGGACGTAAGATAATCCCGCAAAAGCTTTACGGTATCCGTACCGGTATGAGAATTTTTCGCAACTATGACCACGAATTTACGAAACTTCTGGAAAATAATCCCGCACGGAGAAAAATACTTATCTCATTGATATTACGCGATACCTCCGAAGGCATAGCAGTTATCGCCAAAGATTCCGACGGTAATGAAGCAATAGTCGAAATAAAAACTGAAAAAAAGTTAGCACAGAAAAAAGAATCAGCCAAAGAAATCATTACCACACAATTGCAAAAGTTGGGCAATACGATTTTTGAATCCACAGGCGTAAGCATTGAAACCAAAGATATTTACTTCTTTCCTGTTTCGGTGTTGAATGAATTTAGACGGGTAATCGTTCAGAAACTCTCGGAAATACGCGAAACCAACCGTCCACATAATAAAAGCAAAATAGTACCCAATAATGTTCCGTATCCCGAAAAACAATTAAGCTATTTGGGGAACGTTCTGAATAAGAAAGCACAAGCATTTTACGAACACCATGGCGTAGAAACGATTGAAAGCGCTGCTGAATCAGGCATTGATTTAAACAGCAAAGCAGTAATGTTCACCAAATACTGCCTTAAGCAAGAACTGGGATTATGCGAAGGTAAAAAAGAAACAGGCACTACTAGAACAATGTTCCTGGAGGATGAAGACGGCCAGCGATTTAACGTGGAATTCAACTGTGATACCTGTGGAATGACAATTTACCAGCACTCTAAATAGAAAATATGTTATCTAAAAAGTGGAAAAAGCGTATAATAAATTGAGTGTGTTCCTTCATAATAGAAAAACGAAATAAGGAGGTAAATACCTATGACTGTATGTGTTGCAGCTATATGTGACAACGATAAGATTATAGGAGCTTCAGACCGCATGTTAACCTCTGGTAACATTGAATTTGAGCCTCAATTAACCAAAATAATTTCCATAACTAATTCAATTACTGCTATGATTGCAGGTGATACTTTCATACAAGATGAAATCTTACTAAAAGTTTTTTCTGAGGTAAATAAACGCTTAAAGGCCGAACCTAATAATTGGTTGAATGTAAAAGATATAGCTGAATTATACAGTCATTATTGTCACGAGGCCTGTGTTAAGAGAGCAGAGAAGAATATTCTTACTCCTTTAGGATTAGATAGCAATACCTTTATCAGTAGACAGAAAGAAATGGATCCGGGATTAATTCGACAGCTTGCTAATGAACTGAGGAATTTTGAAATCCCAACAATTGCTGCGATATTTGCAGGAGTGGATAGCAGTGGACCTAATATCTATGTAGTTGATAAAGAGGACGTTAGTTGTAGAAACCTAGTTGGTTTTGCAGCAATAGGGATTGGAGCAGGACACGCAAATTCTCAAATGATGTTTGCTTCACATACTAGACGGAAGTCGTTTCCTGAAACATTGTTATTGGTATATTCTGCAAAAAAGCGAGCAGAGGTTGCACCGGGTGTTGGCTCAGTCACTGATATGTTTATGATTGGACCAGCACTTGGTTCCAAGATATCAATAAATAGTAAGACTCTGGGTGTTCTAGAAAAAATCTATAACGAAGAACAAGAAAGGGAACGCAAGGCATCTCTGAAAGCAAAAAACAGTGTAGATAAATATATCAAAAGTCTTCTTAAAAAAGCCGTAGTGGCAGCTGAAAAAGCTATTGCTCAAAAAACTTTGACCCAAAAGGTTGTGGCTTCGAGAAACCAACGAACTATTCTACCGAAAAGTGGAGAAAATTTACCTACTGACAAAAATTAGAATTCCTCGGTATCTTTTTCAAAGATTGACCTTTAAACACTTTGGCCATAAATATTTTCAATAACGTCTTCAATATCGGATTCCTTGACACTCAAATCGACGATTTTAATCTGAAGGGAAATCTGGGCTATCAATTGCGAAGCTGTTATTTTATTTTTGTCGAATTTCAGGTGAATGCGGTTAAGCTCGGATTTCACTATCTCGCAGTTTTCAGTTTTAAAATTAACCGGTATTTTCTCCGCATCCACAATCAATAACCGGTAAGGGGTAATTTTATTTATAATTTGCTTTAGTCCCCCGTCTTCGACAATCCGCCCCTTATTGATAATGATTAAACGATTGCATAGTTCTTCCACATCGTCGAGGTCGTGGGTTGTTAAGATTATGGTCGCTTTATTTAAACGGTTGATGTTTTTGATGAATTTGCGGATACTCTTTTTCCCCTGGATATCCAGCCCGATAGTAGGTTCATCCAGGAAAATAATCTTGGGGGAATGCAGGAATGCAGCAACCAAATCACCCCGCATCCTCTGGCCTAAAGATAATTGCCGAACGGGTATATCTATCAATTCATTAATCTGCAGCATTTCATTCATTACACTTAGATTATGATTATAGGTTTCATTGTCGATTCGATAAATACGTCTTAAGAGTTCAAAGGACTCTCCCAAGCGTATATCCCAGTACAGCTGTGTCCTCTGACCGAAAACGGTGCCAATATTGCGAACGATTTCTTGACGTTTTTTCTGGGGGTCCAGACCGTTAATTAAAATAGTTCCGCTTGTAGGGTGCAGAATACCGCATAGAATCTTTACGGTCGTGCTCTTGCCTGCACCATTGGGACCTATATAACCCACGATTTCACCGCGGTTTATGGAAAAACTTACATTATCAATAGCATGGACTATCTTTTTATCCGGGAAGAAAATACTTTTTAACGCGCCCGAAAAGCCGGGAGATTTTTTAATTACCAAAAATTCTTTACTTAAATTCTTTACGACTATCATTTAATTACCTACACTTTCGTATTTTTTCAAACCTGTTGTAAACACATAAGAAGCCAAGAAAAAAAATATAACGCCCATAAATAAAGTTGCAAAAGAAAAGTTAAAAGGGATATCCAGAATCGTCCCTATTCCAAAAAACTGGCTGGCGGGATAAAAAGAAATAAAACCGATGGGAATGAGAAAAGTAAAAATCACCTGCAAAGAATACGGATAAATAGAAATAGGATAACTGGTCGCCTGCTGTTGGAAATGCATCATCAAAACCGATAGAGCATCGCGATTTATTTTCCAGAAAGAAATGGATCCTACCAGCATATATAAAGCTGTTCTGATTAGAGTGGCACCTATCAAAATAAGTCCGATATTAACAATATTGACGAAAGACCAATGAAATTTCACCAAAGAACAGGCATGGAAAAAAATTATAATGCCGGGGATAGCATCCGTAATACCCACAAAATTAATATTGCGGACAATAAACAAAAAGAATGAATCCATAGGTCTTAAAAGAATACGGTCGAACTCGCCCACAATAATCATCTGTCCTATGACCCACGTTTGAAGAAAAAAAATAACAACTAAACCGTGGGAAATTACGGATAAACTGTAAATAAAAATCACCTGTTCTGCTTTCCAACCCGCCAAATCTCCGAAACGGCTCATAATGGTCTGAATCAACCACAAACCTCCGAACCATTGAAGAAAATTACCGGCAATCCAACCAAAAAGGAATGTCGGATATTCCATCTGGCGCTGAATAGCTAACCGGGCAAAACAATTAGTAACGGAAATGTAATGTTTTAACCACCTGAACACAGTTTATCCTCCTTGCACAGTTACCATACGACAGGCCTTTTTCCATATAAGACTTAAAAGGAAAATTAAAATCAGAATCCAAACAACTTGAATCAACATGGACTGCAAAGCCTGTTGAAAATTTATTTTCCCGATATATATACTCAAAGGCACTTGGTAAATATAAACAAAAGGTAAAAAAGCGGACACTTTCTGTACTACTTTCGGGAAAAACCATAACGGCACGAAACTCCCCGAAAGAATGCGAATTAACTGAGACCTTACAAACGAAAGATTGCCCAGTTCAATAAACCAAAATGCTATCATGCTTGTCATGGCGGTTATTATCCATAAAATAAGATAACTCAAAAAAACACTTGCCAAAAACAACATAAAAGCGGTTAGATTGGCAGGCAAAGGGACTTTTATTATCGCGATAGAAAAAATCAACAGCGGCAACAGAGTCAGCAGAAAAGAGTCTATGCTGGTTCCAATATCGTCAAAAAACCATCCGACTATAAGATTAATAGGACGCATGAAATCTATAGCAATAAATCCTTCGCGGACACGCTCATTAACGATACGGTCGACCCTTACGCTATATATCGAAACCAGCAATATAGAAATAATGCTGTAAGTAATCATCTGTTCCTGATTAACTTCCGCTATACCGACATTATTCTTATACGCTGCCTTCCAGATAAATACGGTAATAACTAAAACCAAAAAATTGGATACGAAACGGGCCATAATTTCAAAACTATATGCAAAATTATTGATAATGCGGATTTTAGTAAAGTAAGAATACGCTTTTAAGCTTTGCCACATAGAATATATTTTGTTGGTTTTAGATAACATGGGTAGTTTTATATATTGTACCAAGATATGTGTAACAGCTTTAGACAATTATTCAGGTATTCCATGGAAGATAGGAGTTCTTATTATAGGAAATCTCTTGGGTCTGTTATTTCGCCTTTTATCGCTGAAGCTACAGCGGTTAAAGGCGATGCAAGGTAAATATAAGAATTAGGATTGCCCATTCTACCGTGGAAGTTCCTATTTGCTGTTGATAGACATACTTCGCCATCGGCTAAGATTCCCTGATGTATTCCTACACAAGGACCGCATCCGGGAGGAAGAATAATACCGCCTGCCTCTACTATGATTTCCCATAGTCCTTCTTTTAAACCTTGCGCATAAATTGTCTTTGAAGCAGGACCAACAACGAGCCGCACACTTTTGGCAACTTTCTTACCTTTGAGTATCTTGCAGACAGCTCTAAAATCTTCCAATCTTCCGTTGGTGCAAGTCCCAATCAAAACCTGGTCTATTTTTGTTCCTTTAAGTTCTTTTACATCTTTCACATTATCTACGCTGTGTGGAACCGCTATTTGGGGAGACAGTTTGTTTGCATCGATAGATACAACTCGCTCATATACAGCATCTTCGTCGGGCTTTATTTCTACATATTGTTTTTCTCTTCCCATACTCGCAAGATATTCTTTTGTTATTTTGTCTGATGCTATTAAACCAACCTTGGCACCCGCTTCAACCGCCATATTACATATTGTGAGTCGTTCATTCATTGGAAGATTTGAAATCGTTTCTCCTGAAAACTCCAAAGCTTTATATATAGCACCTTCACTGGTAAGAATGCCGATTACATTAAGAATCAAGTCCTTTGCTATTACACCTTTGGGGAATTTGCCTTTGACTTCAACCTTAATGGTGGCGGGAACCCTGAACCACATTTTACCTAAGGTCATACCTACTGCAATATCAGTAGAGCCCATGCCGGTTGCAAAAGCACCCAAAGCACCGTGAGTGCAAGTATGTGAATCAGCACCTATCACGATATCGCCAGGGCCTACATATAATTCCGGTAAGAGTTGATGACAGATTCCGTCCCCTATTTTGGAGATAATAATGCCATATTCTTTTGCAAACTCTCTCATAACTTTATGATGTCCAGCCATTTCCTTACGCGGAGCAGGAGCTGAATGGTCCAAAAAGAAAATCGTATTTTTTGGTTTAGCTACTTTGTTTAAACCTAATTTCTTCCACGAATCAATAGCAAGCGGTGCTGTGCCATCCTGCGCCATAATCCAGTCCAAAGGCACAATTGCTATTTCGCCTGCTGTAACTTTTCTGCCGCATTTTTTAGACAAAATTTTTTCTACCAGTGTCTGTCCCATAACTCACTCCCGGTTATTATTTGTTTGCATTGGCGGAGAGAACGATTGTAAACTTCGTTCCCTTCCCCTCCTGCGATTCTACTGAAATTTTTCCTTTGTGTTCATCAATTATTTTTTTTGTAACCGCCAAACCAAGTCCCGTTCCCTTTTTCTTTGATGAGTAGAAAAGATTAAAAACATTATTAAGTTTATCCTTAGGAATGCCGTTTCCATTGTCTTTGATTTCTATTTTAACCTGTTTATTCTCTTTGTCATCCAGCGTGTTTACCGTTATTTTACCATTTTCACCTTCTATTGCTTCCATAGCATTAGATATTAAATTAAGAACACAGTTATAGATACCGTCGCTGTCAATTACTATTTCTTTTATATTCTTGTCTAAATTACTCTCAATCCCTATCGATTTTTCTTTTAAGCGTGGTTGCATCAACGAGACTACATCCCCAACCACTTTGTTCACATCATGCAAATCAAAAGATGGTTTTCTGTTTTTGGAATAACTTAACATATTCATAACAAGGGACGAAATCTTCTCTTCACTTTGTTTCAAGAAAGACCAGCCTTGCTCTATAAGTTTGCGGTTATCTTTTTCCAAACCCGATTCCAAAAGAGAACTACTTGCTTCAAATCCTGCCAAAACATTCTTTATATAATGAGATAATTCCGCCATTGTTTGTCCGATAGCTGCCATTCGCGCCGTTCTTAGGTTCTCTTCATACAACTTTGCATTTTCAATACATAGAGCAGCCTGCTCGGCTAATATCTCCATTATTCGGACATCTTCACTGGAAAAATTATCAGCACCTTTTTTATTAAGAACTTCAATGACACCTGAAAGGTTATTCTTTCTTATCATAGGAACAGCAAGTATAGAACGGGTTTTGAAACCCGACATTTTATCTGCATCGCTATTCCACATGTTTGTTTTTTTGACATTACTTATATTTATGGATTTCTTCTTTCTTGCAACAGTGCCGGCTATACCTTGTCCGGCTTTTAATCTAATTTCTTTGACATTTTCGCCTCTTTTGCCCAGTGCAACTTCAAAATACAATTCATCTTTCTCGTTATCATAAAGTAAAAGTGAACTCGCTTCCGCATTCACAACTTTCTTGCTCTCTTCCATAATCATTTTAAGCAGAGACTTCAGGTCAGTTATTGAATCAATGAACCCGGAAATTCGATGTAGAGTATCAAGCTCTTTTGTTAATGATGAATCTTTTCTGCCTTTTGGGCAGCCGGTTTTTTTAACCAATTTACCTTTTCTCCTTGCTTTTCTCCAAGAAATACTTGCTGGGGCCATCTTCGGATGCTATTTTCAATACTTCATCGAATTCTTTCTCTGCTTCAGAAAACTTTTTCTCTCTATACAGTTTAAGCCCTGATTCAAAGTGCACTGTAATGTTCTTGTCTTCGGGAGTTATTTCTTCTATCCTACCAATAGGTTCATAAATCTTCATTGGTTGAGTTCTTCCCCTTACTGTAACCTCATCAATTTCCCTGCACAGAATTTGTTCTTTTACTTTTTTATAAGTGAACTCGCTGATTAATATATTATTCTTATATATTCTGGTCAATTCTTCTATTCGCTGAGTTAGATTGACGTTATCTCCCATTACCGTGTAGTTGAACCGCGTATTTGAACCCATGTTTCCGACAGATACTTCGCCTGTGTTTACGCCGATACCGATATCGATCAAAGGTTTATTCTCTTCTTTCCATTTCTTTCTCAATTCTTTCAATGTTCTTATCATATCCAAAGCTGAAAGAGTAACCCTTAAGGAATGGTCTTCCTGTGGCAACGGCGCTCCGTAAAAAGCTAAAAGAGCATCTCCGATATATTTATCAAGTGTCCCTTCATATTTAAATACTATCCCGCTCATCGGCGTAAAATAACTATTCATAAGTTCAACAAGTTCTTCTGGGGAAAGTTTCTCAGATATGGTTGTAAATCCTTTCACATCGGAATAAAGAATAGAAACATTTGTTCTTTCTCCGCCTAACTGTAATTTTTCAGGATGTTTGATAAGTTCATCAACAATTTGATGGGGAACATAAGTTTGAAAAGCACCCCGTATCTCACGTGCCTTTCGCTCAGTAGTCAAAGCCCTATAAAGCGTTTCCGTTGTATAAACAATGGCAATACTCGAAAGAGGATAGACCATATTAATCCAGATTCTCATATTTTTAAACAGGAAAAATACTGTGAAACTATAACCGACAAGTAATAAAATGGCTGTATAAGCACCATAACTTGCATGGGGGAATTTGGGAATAGCCAAGATAAGTATTCCGCCTAATAAGATTATGGCTAATAGATTAATAAGATTTACTTTATCGGAATAATATATAAATTCACCTTTTAGGAACGAATCGGGATAAACAGGACTTAAAAGCGTACGTGAGTAAGAAATAAACCAGTTATTAAGTATTGTATTTATGGTTTGTGCATGTATTTTTATGCCGGGGACTACCGGTTCGACCGGAGTAGTCCAAGTATCTCTTACAAGACCGGGGTCTGTTATTCCTATCAATACAATTTTGTCTTTGAATTTTGCCGGGTTATCGACTGTCCCATTCATAACATCAACAAATGAATAGGTAGGGAAAGATTCAAAGGGCACACTATAATCAATCAGTATCGCTCCGCTTGTATCAACCGGGATATTCCTTTCTCCCAATGAAAGAACTGATATGCCATTGTTTAAAACTTTAAGCTGTATAGTTTCACCTAAATAATTTTTTAATATCTGCAGGGGGAAAGAACTATACCATTCTATGTCGGATTTATATTTCATCGGCAGTATTGCTTTCCTCAATACTCCGTCTGTGTCGGGAAATATGTTTAAGAATCCATAGTTCTTACAAGCGCGGGACATATTCT
>CAIJMQ010000028.1 GCA_903821905.1 uncultured bacterium | reverse complement strand
CATAATAGGGATTATTAATTTTTTATTTTTATCTAATATTCCCTTTGTTTTTAATTCAGCAATTATTTTCTGTTTGTTCTGAGCTAATTTACCTAGAGTATAAGTGGTATCTATACTTTCCACGATTAACATAAAAGTGCCGGACTTCGAATATAAATCAATGCGGCAAAGAAATTTCACTTCTATATCATCTTGTAATTCAAATCTATTCTCTACTTGTTTTAGAATTTGTGTTAATTTTTCTTTAGTTCGCTCAAAAATTACAACTGTAACTTGCGCAATTATCTGATCTATTTCGGGATGTTTCTCGCATAGTCTGAAAAAGATATGTTGTTTATGCTTATTCCTATTATAATCTTGAATTTCGCCATACACCCAAATCATATCTGGAAACTCACAATTCAGTATGCCCTTAACGGCGTTATTTAATTCTAGAATGGAATAAATTTTTTCTGTTTTTACTTTTATGCTCATGGCCTTAATATTACATATCTATTATCTTAGAAAAAGGTGAATCAAAATAAAAAAGTTACCCAAGAATATATAATGGAGTTTGCTCATATCCAGTTTGAAATAGTCAAACTTGAATAGCATCTCAAACATTAGTAAGAGAAGAAAAACAATTAACGTTTCGCCTTACCTTTTTCAATATCTTTGCAGTGTTCGCAAAGCTTCTTTGCTGGTCCTGACACCTTGTTGTCGCGTTCTATATTATTCCCGTCAACGCATTTCTCGAATTTGTGCCAAATTTTTGAATCTTTTGAATGATAAGCCATATTAATCACCTCCTCTCATTTTCTAATATCTCTAATCATCATCCGGTAAATCAGTCTGGAATTCTGCATAAACAGGATAATGGTCTGAAACATTTTTGATAAGCTCAGGATCTGTTACTCCGTATTCAGTATCCCATCTGAATGCTCCTGATTTCCTTGTATATTCTACTTTTGCAGTTGTATCTCTTGTCATCATCCTGTCATAGGTATTGTCAGAAGCTGCCACTGTCGTATCTTCATTATTTCCAATCATCTGGGTCCATTCCGGCAATATTACAGCCAGTTTGTTTTCATTGAGATATTTGCCGTCTGCATTCATGTCTCCAACCACTATAACATCTTTCTCAGAAGAGCTGTTATAGATATTATCTATTACTACTTCTAAATGTTTGAGTTCTGCTTCCGCATCTTCAGGCTTGATGTGATTGTCAACCATCGTGAAATCAAAATTCCCGCTCTTAAAAGAAGCAACAAAAGGTTCTCTTTCGAAAACATCATCAGGATCTTTTACAACATAACTGCTATTTGGAATAAGACTTACTGTTTTGGTGTTATAGACAAAAGCATACTGCTCTTTGATGTTTGTTTTGCCAAGTCTTTCGCTTATTACGTAATCATATTTAGTATCCACGTCATTTATGTAATCTAATAATGTGGGTATAATGTTTTGTTCTGTACTTCTCACTTCCTGTATTGCAACCAAGTCATATTCCTTGACTATTCTTGTGATTATTTTCATGACTTCTGATTTTTTTATCTTATCCTGCCCGAAAATCTGAATATTGAATGAGGCTATTTTTATAGTGTGTAAATTTTCTGTATTTAAATTAGTAATATTTATGGTTTCTGGCTTTTGTGTATTTGGTTCTGTGGGGGTGTTTGTGGTGCAGCCTGCTACGAAGATTATACTTACTACTAAAAACAGGATTAGATATTTTTGCTTCACATTATTATTTTACCTCTTTTGAGGGGATTGTGGAAATTCGTAGAGGAGGGAATTAAGAGTTAATAAACATATACTAATAAAGATAACGTCTAAGCCTTGAAAATATAACCATAATTGCCCTCTTTTATATCTATATTTACACCGGATAGTATGTCTAAGATGTTAACTATGGTTCGACAATCTTGAGTAATAGCTTGAACAGGCAAACCACATTCAGATGAATGGCATGCTCCGTCGATTGCTGGGAAATCAGTCACTTTTTCTCTATAGAACTTACTATCTAAACCATCATTTTGAATTCTAGTTACACCAAAGGTAACTTTGTCTCTTGTTCCAGTAAATGTATAGAGTTTTTCAATCCTGTTTAACAAAGTTTTTCTAGTTTCGAGATTCTGAAGAATTCTGATGGGTTTGTATTTGGGAGAAAGATATTTGCCTTGTATTGCCCAATGAGGTTTTTGGTCTATAATCTCTCTTATTATGTATTGATATTGGCCTAGGTCAGAACCACGATGAGGTGTGACTATGGTTATGCATCTTTTGACGTTTAATAAAGGATTTGGCTCTTGCGTAATGGCAGCGACAATATCCAGTCCTCCCATGCTGTGTCCTACTAAATCAATGGGCGTTTTTAATCCAACCTCATTATCAATGCGTTTTTTAAGAATTTTGGCGAAATCGAGAAAACTTTCACATTTTTCCGATTCCTCGTCAGAAAAAGTGACAAAATGGACTTTCTCTGGATTTAGTGTCACCATTTTAATCTGGTTGTTCATGGTAGTATAACCATTAGGACAAAGCTCTAACCAGTAACGGGCTTTTTCATCACTCCAACCTGGAACGAAAAACACATCGCGCTGAAGAGAAATTTTTTCTTCCTTGAATTTCTCTAATCTTCTCAAAGCCGTGGCTCTCTCAGCTGCTCTTGCTATCTGTTTCTTTTTTGTGTCAGAAATTGGTGCGTGTTTGAATGCACTCATTGGTTTTCTCCTTGATTATTGACTTATTATAATGTTATTTGGAGATTGGTCAATTGATGGAGTAGGGGATTAAAAAGTCTGTGGGGATTCATTAAAAAACAATTTTGACTATGCCTTGAATAAACAAAATAATTTCTTTATTTGACATCCTTAATTTTATTAAAGATAATTCCATTAAAATATATGGTTTGGACAATTATTTGGTTTATCTTGACAGTTGTATATATCTTTTGCGCTTTTAAAACCTATAAAGATATTTCCAATCTACCAATCATGATTGGAGGATTTATAGGATTGTTTAGCAGTTTTATTTTCTCTCTTTATCAAAACAATCTAAATTTCTATTTTTATATAGTAAAATTTAAAAATTGGATAAAGAATTATGCCACAAAATGGCAAGTCAATATTAGATATGATGGGGATTTTGATTCCGATATTATCGGAAAAGTCCAAAAATTTTTAGATAAGAAACAAAAAGAACATATACCCGTAAAAATATTTCACAAAACCTTAAACTCTATAAATTTTTCTATTTATGACACATTAAATTTCTATTTTGATTTTCAGCCACAAAAAACATCGCCATATGAATACGGAATAGTAGATATTTCTTTGTCAGCTTTCGAAATAGGGAGTAACGATGCTAAAGATAGGATTAATACTATACTAGTCCCACTATTAACAGACTTTCAAGAGATGCTGCACCCAACGAACTGCTCATATGTAGTAAATATAGATTTCAACAAATTTAATCCATTTTATTCAATCTATATTTCTCACTTAAAAGCGAATCAAATTAATTCTTTTACAATTAATCTAAAACTCAAGGAGTATGCTGAAAAAGATATTGTAATAGTTCAAAAAGATAAAATAGTTATTAATGCTAGTAACCTGCATAGTTTAAAAGAACTTTCAACTGATTTTATTTGTCTTTCTGCTAATGTTAAAAAATATATAAAATCACAAAAAAATGGCTAAATCATACAAATTGACACAAGTAAATGTTTTTGAAAATTCCAAATTTACTAAGAAACCACTTGTCATGGGTAACCAATATTCTTTGGATGGGATACCTCCAGAACCGCAAACAAAAATATTTAAAGCACATGATCAAATCAACCACAAGGATTTTATTAAATATATTATTGAACATGAAATGGAAGAAACTGCTTGTGGCAGGGTGAATAATTCATCCTTCGAAAAATATATCCGCAAAGAAAAGATTGAATCTTTTTATAGTCAACAAAATCAAATACTATTGTTATCTGGAAAGAAAAGATTTGTAATTGATTTTTGTCGTAAAACAAAAGATGTTACCTATATTAAAATAAAAACATTAAAAATAGATATGGCATCTCTCCTTTCAAAATTACCTCATGTTAAAGGTGTGTGGTTTCGTTTTGAAAAAGGATTAGTAAAAGCATCTGCCTTAATGGGTAGCAATCTTGAATCAACCACTGATTTCCAAAAATTTAAAGAAGAAGGGGATATCTCCACACTTTCATTCCATTATGAATTTTCCAATGCAGTCCATCCAATTATGGTGACAGATGATGGCGCAATTGTTTTATACTACACTTACAAAGAAATTAAGGATGAAATAGATATAGTCATGGATATCTATGAAGAGCTCTTATTACCAATTGCTAAAATAGAAGAATAAAAACGTTCTCTAAAAACTCTTTATTTAACTCTCTGCAACCTTTATTAATCTATAGTATCAAACCTCTCAATCTTTCTTTTCTGTTCTTATAATATCATCCATTACTTCTGTCCCTTCTCTTATCCTTTGCTCTATCAAATGAGCATATCTCTGTGTCATCTGAGGGCTTTTGTGAGTAAGTAATTTCTGGAGCGTGTAAATATCAACCTTGCCTGAAGAAGCAAGCAAGGAAGCAAAAGTATGCCTTAAATCGTGAAAACGGAAATCATCAGGCAAACCGGCAAGATTCTTTATTCTTTTCCAAGGATGCCTGATATCATGTCTTGCTTCGCCATTTTTTCCAGGGAATAGCAAGAATTCGTCTTCATCACTCAATGCTTGTGCTTTAATAACTTCAATGGCAGAGTTATTTAAGGGTATAACTTCATCTCTTCCGCTTTTTGGATTCCTGATATAGATAAAGCCTTTCTTTGAATCCACGTCTTTCCATTTTAATTTCAGCAATTCATTTTTTCTCATGCCGGTAAAAAGAGCAAGTTTAACCAGATTAGACATAAGTTTATCGGGATATTCATTCAGCGCTTCGATGAGCTTTACAGCCTGCTCCTGTGTTAAAGTAATCTCACGCATATTATTTATCTTGGGTCTTGTAACCTTTTTCACAGGATTATTCCCTTCATACAGTTCCATTCTGATAGCATAATTGAAAAGTCTTGATAGAAGTTCTAATGCATTCTTTACTGTCTTTGGGCTGGGGGGAGTTCCCATTTTCGTAATACTTTTGCTCAGGTCTAACTTGAATTTCTCAACATCAGAAGGAGTAATCCTGTCTAATCTGTTATTCCCGAATCTTTTTTTGAACCAGAAATTATATCTTTCAATCTCGTCTTCCCACATCTTTCCGCCTCTTGCCTTGTATTCTTCAAAGTATCTCGATGCTATGTCATCAAGAGAATCTGTCTTTGTTTTTCTGGGATAGTAGCTGCCTGATACAAGTTCGCTTTTTAATTTGGCTTCTATATCCTTGGCAAGTTTCAGATTATAAGGCACAAGCTGGGTGACTACTTTTCCTTTATGCCAGACTACCACTCTGTAATTTCTGTCTTTTACTGGTAGCGGTGTAAAGCATCTCTTACATCTTTTGTTCTGGTAATTCTGGTCAGTTTTACAGTGAGGACATCTCAGATAAACAGACATGATATTATCTCCTGTTTTATTTTGACATCATTGTTATTTTTTGCAACAATAGACTGTTTCTTTGACAAAAGAATAAACTCTTTGGTGTAAGGATGGTGTAAGAATTATAATACACCTCCTGTAAACTCTGGTAAAAGATAGAAAAACAATAAAGCTCATAAAACGATATTAGCAAATGGCATTGGTAAAAGCAAGTAAAAAATAGAAAACAATGGAAAAGTGCTGGACGCGTGGTTCAGGACCATGTTCCCTAACGGGATTGGGGGTTCAACTCCCCCCTTCGGCACTAAATTTTCAAACTAAAGACAAAAATAACCAAATGAATAATTAAATGATTTTCTTTAGCGAAGAGAATATTTTTATTTTTCTGGTTCAAATTTTTCTTCTATTAGGATTAGCACGAGGATTAGGAGAATTATTCCGCAAGTGGAAACAACCAGCACTAACAGCCGAAATTTTAGTAGGTGTTCTATTAGGTCCAACTATCTTTGGTAGGTTCCTTCCGGTTTTACATCAACGCATATTCCCTGCAGATATTACTCAACAATCTATACTTGAGACGGTTTCTTGGTTAGGTTTGCTTTTCCTTTTGTTGGAAAGTGGGCTTAAGATGGACTTTTCCATTGCCTGGAGACAAAGAGGCAAAGCCTTAACCATAGCTTTGACGGACATTGCAGTACCCATGATTATATCGTTTATAGTTTGTTTATTTATTCCTTCGCATTACCTGGTAAATCCTGCACAAAGAATTCTGTTTTGTTTCTTTATGGCAACTACAATGACTATAAGTGCCATGCCGCTTGCTATCAGGGCACTTAGTGACCTGAATATTGCCAAAACTGATTTAGGATATCTTATTATATCGGCATTATCAGTCAACGAAGTTATTGGCTGGATGATTTTCAGCATTATTTTAAGCATTTTTATCAAAACAAGCCTAACCATAGTCAATCTGTTCACTATTTTTATTCTAACTATCGGGTTTATAGTATTTTGTTTATCATACGGCAGAAAATTTGCTGACTTTGTAATTTCGCGTATAAAAAAATTCAACTTGCCAGAACCTGGTAGCTCACTTACCTTTATCTGTCTTTTGGGATTCTTGTGTGGCGCAATTATGCAGAAAGTCGGGCTTCATGCATTATTGGGCTTTTTTATTGCAGGAGTTATGGCGGGAGAAGCAAAAGCATTACCCGAACGAACAAGACAAGTTATCTCTCAGATGGTTTACGCCATATTCATTCCCCTTTTCTTTGCGGGAATAGGTTTAAAAATAGATTTCGCAAAGAATTTCAATTTGTTTTTAGCGTTTCTTATAACTTTTGTCAGCATATTCGGTAAGTTCTTTGGAGCGTGGTTAGGTGCAATATTTGCTAAATTATCAAAGCCGAACATTATGCCTGTTGCCGTTGCTCATACTCCCGGCGGCGAAATGGAAATTGTTATCGGCATCTTGGCATTGAAATACAATATTATTAATGAATCTATCTTTGTAGGAATTGTTTTTGGTGCGATTGTTTCTGCTGTTTTACTTGGGCCTTGGCTTGCACATGTAATTTCCAGCCGAAAAGAAATCAGTATTTTGGAATTCTTTTCCAAAACGAATGTTATTCCTGAAATTAAAGCAGCCGATAGGAATAGTGTACTGCTTGAAATTTGTTATAAAGTAGTGGAACAGGAAAGTATAGTTGATAGTGAAGCACTTTATGCACGTGTGCTTAGACGTGAAGATGGAATGGGAACAGCCATGGAAGAAGGAATTGCTATCCCTCATGCTCGGATTCCTTTATTAATGAAACCAATAATTGCTTTTGGAAGATCTAGTAGGGGAATTGAATGGAATTCTCCTGATGGTAAACCAACGAATTTTGTATTTTTAGTTCTGACCCCCAAGGAGAACGATTGGGTGCAAATCCAGATACTCGGGATAATCGCAAGAGTAATGGCTAAGGAAGAGATGAGAGAAGCAATAATACAGGCTGAAAATTCCGAAGTTTTATGGAATATTTTAGAACAAGCTTTTTCTTCCCATCGGGTTATCAAGAAAAGTAATAGGAGAAAAGATTAAGAAGAATAGTTAATGTTTTAGCTTTATTTCTCTTCCAGGTCTTTCAAAAGTTTATACTCTATTGAATCTACCAGTGCTTCCCAGGATGCCTCAATAATGTTGGTTGAAACGCCGACTGTAGACCATGTTCTCTTGTGGTCGCGGAATTGAATAAGGACTCTTGTTTTGGCAGCAGTGCCTTCTTCGGGGTTAATTATTCTCACCTTGTAATCTATTAATTCAAATTCAGAAAGGGATGGATAGAATTTGAGTAGTGCTTTCTTTAAAGCACTTGCCAATGCATCGACAGGTCCGTCGCCTAAAGAAGCGGTATGTTCTTCTTTTGTGTCCACTTTAACTCTGATAGTTGCTTCAGAGGATAGTTTACCGTTTTGAAGGTAAACGTGAACGTCATATCCTTCTACGTGGAAGAATTTTTTGTATTGGGTGAAATTTCTTTTTATTAGTAGTTCAAATGAAGCTTCTGCGGCTTCAAAATGGTATCCGGCATTTTCCAGTTCTTTCAATTTATTTAGTAAATTTATTATTTTAGGATCTTTTTCGTCTAAATGAATTCCCAACTCTTTAGCCTTAAGAAAGATAGTAGATTTTCCTGAAAGTTCAGAAGCAAGAATTTCTCTCTTGTTGCCTACAAGTATAGGGTTTATATGTTCAAATGAAAGCGGATTTTTCTTTACAGCATCTATATGCATACCACCTTTGTGAGCGAAAGCGCTTTCTCCGACAAATGGATGATTCTTTTGCGGGATCAGGTTGGCAATCTCGTCAACATAAAGAGAAAGTTCCGTTAGTTTTGCGAGGTTCTCTTCTGTTATACACTTAATACCCATTTTAAGTTGCAGATTTGGGATAATGGTAATAAGGTCGGCATTACCGCATCTTTCACCCAGTCCGTTAATAGTTCCCTGTATATGTATTGCACCGTTTTCTACGGCTATAATAGAGTTTGCAACTGCCATGCCATTATCATTGTGAGTATGAATTCCTACCTCACAGCCTATCTCTTCCTTAACTTTTTTTGTTATTGAGGCAACTTGAGAGGGTAGGGTTCCACCGTTTGTATCACAAAGAACGACACAATCAGCTCCGCCTTTAAAAGCTGCTTTTAGTGTTTTTAAAGCATAGTCGGCATTATCTTTAAATCCGTCAAAGAAATGTTCGGCATCGTAGATAACTTCTTTATTTTTTCCTTTGAAGAAATGCACGGATTCTTCAATCATTTTAAGGTTTTCTTCGTTTGTTGTTTTCAATACGTCTTTTACGTGCAGTTCCCAGCTTTTCCCAAAGATTGTAATTACGGGTACTTCTGCTTCCAAAGAGCGTTTAAGCGAAATATCTTCTTCTGCTTTTGTGTTTGCTCTTCGGGTTGAAGTGAAAGCCGCAATTTTACTATTGCCAAGATTTAAGTTCCGGATTTCTTTAAAAAAACTTATATCCTTCGGATTGGAACCGGGCCATCCGCCCTCAATATAATGAATACCAGTCTGGGAAAGTTTCTTTGCTATCTTTAGTTTGTCTTCCAAAGAAAATGATATGCCTCTGGATTGGGCTCCGTCTCTTAAAGTAGTATCGTATAGTTTTATCTTTTTCATTTGTTATTTCTCCAATTCGAATTCCTTATGCAGAACTTTCATTGCTTTATCGCATAAATCTCTTCTTATTACACAGGAAATCCTGATTTCAGAAGTTGAAATCATCTCTATGTTTATGTCCTCTCTTGCTAGGGCTTCAAACATCTTGCCTGCTACTCCAGAATGGGTTCTCATTCCCACTCCTACAACGCCGATTTTTCCGATATTGGAATCACTTGATACTTTTCCTGCTTTTAAGTGTTCTTTTGCTTTTTCCATTACCTCCAAAGTTTTGGGAAGTATGTCTTCATTTACTGTAAAAGATATGTCACTTTTATCCTTCTGAGCAGAGGACTGGATAATCATATCTACATTGATTTTTTCTTTGCCAAGCTTCCCGAAGATATAAGCTGCAACTCCAGGTTTATTCGGGATATCATGAATGGTAACCCTTGCTTCATCTTTTGCAGCCACTACTCCTCTTACGACAACTTTTTCCATTGAATCAATTTCTTTCATTATTATAGTCCCCTCCGTTTTTGTGAAGCTTGAACGAACATGATACTTGAGGTCGTATTTACTTGCAAGTTCGGTTGCTCTTGTTTGCATTACCTTGGCGCCGCTTGAAGCAAATTCAAGCATTTCCTCATAGGAGATTATTTTAATTTTTTTTGCGTCAGGGACAATCCGCGGGTCAGCAGTATATACACCTTCAACATCAGTAAATATTTCGCAGACGTCTGCTTTTAATGCGATAGCGATAGCTATTGCCGTAGTATCAGAACCGCCTCTGCCAAGTGTAGTTATTTCTTCGCAGTCATCTTTTCCTTGGAATCCGGCCACAACAACAATTTTACCTTTTTCAAGTTCTTTATTAATTCTTTCGGTTTTAACTTTTCTGATTGATGCTCGAGTATGTATACTGTCGGTCATAATACCAATTTGTGGACCAGTCAAAGAGACGGCTTGTTCTCCCAAATTATCTATAGCCATTGCCATGAGTGCGCTGGATACTACCTCGCCGGTTGAAATTAGCATGTCTAGTTCTCTATGTGGCGGGTTTGGGTGGATTTGTTTTGCTAAAGAAATCAAGTCATCGGTAGTGTCACCGGTGGCTGAAACAACAATGACTATATTATCTTTTTTATTTCTTTTGTCCTCTACTATTCTTTTGGCTATGTTTTTTATATGTTGTGGCGTTGCCAGTGAGGACCCGCCGAATTTCTTTACCACTAAAGCCATATTTTTACCTTTAAGTTATCTAATTTAATAAAATTTTATCTTAGAAAATATTCCATTAATTTATGTCCTTCTTCAAAATAAACAGAAGAAGATGAAATGGCTATTTCGTTATAAGAAACACACTTGTTACTTTTGTTTCCCCAGATTACAAAGGGGACTGCTTCATCGGTATGTGTTTTCATGATCACGGGTGTTGCATGGTCACATCCTACAAAAATCTTATATTTCTCTTTGCTTTTTAAAACATACTTTAATATTGGGCCCACAATATTCTTATCAAATTGTTCCAATGCTTTGATTTTTAAATCCACATCTCCTAAATGTCCTGCTTCATCGGGAGCTTCTACGTGGATTAGGACAAAATCTTTATCTTTTATGGCTTTAACTGCCGCATTTACTTTGCCCCGGTAATTTGTATCCAAAAATCCTGTAGCACCTTTTATAGATTTACTTTCCATTCCGATTGCTTTTCCTATGCCTTTTACTATGTCTACTGCTGATATAATGGCACCATTTTTCCCATATTTCTCATAAAAGGACGGGATTTGGGGCTTTTTACCTTCTCCCCATAACCATATCATATTGGCAGGATTTTCCTTACTTTTCTGTCTTTTAATATTTATTGGATGGTCTTTAAGTAATTTATAGGACTTTTCCATTATTTGTTTAAGTATAATTGAACTCTTTCCTTTGGGTAAATTTTCTTCTACTGAAACGCCGATTATATCATGAGGGGGACGAGTTTCTAAATCTTCCGTTATAATACCTGAATTTTTTCTGGCTAGCATAATATTCCGATAAGAAAGCCCCGGATAGAAAGAGAATTGATTTCCGCCTAATTCTTTCTCTAAGGATTCTATTAGGATTTTCGCTTGGGAGGAAGGAATATGACCTCCAGAGTAATCAACAAGTTTATCCCCTGAAACAGTAACAAAATTACATCTGAAGGCGGTTTCCCCCATCTTTAGATTAATACCGAGGTTAAGAGCTTCAAGCGGTCCTCTGCCTGTATAGAACTTCTTGGGGTCATATCCCAAAAGAGACATTATTGCTACATCACTTCCTCTGGGTAGGTTAGGAGGAAGTGTTCTGACCATCCCACATTCTCCTTCTCTGGCTAACTTATTCATATTGGGAATATCTGCTAACTGTAATGGCGTTTTTCTACCCCTATCAATAATCTTTCTGTCAGCCATACCATCCCCAATGAGCATTAAGTATTTCATTTTAAAAAGATATATCGTATGTTAGATACGGATTTTTTAATGTGCCGTATATTTTATAGTTGACTTCCACATACCCTTCTTTACTTTTTATTTTATTTATAAGAGATTTAATCCGTTCATTTTCTGTATCACATGATAAATCAGATACAACAAACTTTAGTTTCGAATCGATAGTTTCTTCTTTTATCTCTCCACTTCCCTCAATATCCATTTTTCCGTTTAGTTTTGTTTGCAAGGCATTCTTAAAATAAAGAGAAAGAAGTTGTTCTCTTACTTCTGGTGGCAAAAAACCTTCTTCTAGTATATTTACTATACTTAGAGATACGTTTTTACCAAAAAGCAGATAAGCGAAATGTTTCTTCCAATCGTTAAAATTAAAATCTCCTGTCAGTTTTAAAGAAGAAGCGTTAGACGTTGCTTTTACTGAAAATATTGTATTTCTATCTGCCCCTATATTTTTAAATAAACCTTCAAGAGTTATGTCCGGGGTTTTATTTCCATCTGGGAGTTCAACTCTTACAATTACATTGTCTATTCTTAACTCGTCTATTATAAAATTACTTGTCGAAGGGGCAGGATTATTATTGGCATTATCATCATTACTTGTTATTGAGGGAAGAAAAGGGGTGAAATGTTTGAGTGTTATATCTGCCTTCTGTATATGGATAAGTTTGATGGTTTTTTTTGACAAAACCTCTAATGGATTAAAAGAAACAGTGGCTTTGTCAATTCTAAAATTATTATCCGCTTGTTTTAGTGCCCATTTTTCTAAAGTTATATTCCCTGAGAGAATGTTAACTCCACACTTGAAATCAGAAGATTCTATACTATGATTACCACACCAATCTCTTATCTCTTTTTTTATCTTCGAAGATATTAAAACTTGACTGATAATTAATGATGTAACAATCAGCAGTACCAATAAAATCCCAATAATATAGAAATATTTTTTCATTTTTTCTATTCTTTTGCACCTGCTTGTTTAAGCAGTTCTACTATTTCAGTATGTCCATTTTCGGAAGCCAACATTAGCGCAGTATAACCTTCATTGTCTTTCACATTGATATCTGAATCCTTCTCAATAAGCACTTTTATTATGTCAGTTTGTCCTCTATAGGAAGCCAACATTAGCGCAGTATAGCCGTTATTATCTTTTGCATTGACATCTGCTCCCTTTTCAATAAGCAATTCCACTATATCTATGCTTCCTGTGGAAGCCCACATTAACACAGTAGCGCCTTTATTATCTTTTGCATTTATATCTGCTCCCTTTTCAATAAGCAATTCCACTATATCTGTGCTTCCTGTGTAAGCCAACATTAACGCAGTCCTACCGTAATTGTCTTTTGCATTGACATTTGCGCCCTTCTCGATAAGCAGTTTTGCTGTATTAGCGTGTCTGTTTATGAAAGCCGATATTAACGCAGTCCATCCAGCATTATCTTTCGCATTGACATCCGCTCCCTTATCAATAAGCAGTTTTGCTATATCAGTGTACCCACCTAGAGAAGCCAACATTAACGCAGCATGGCCAAAATAGTTTTTCATGTTAACATCTGCCCCCTTCTCAATAAGCAGTTTTACAGTATCGGTCTGTCCCTCTATGGAAGCATACATTAACACGGTCTTGCCATCATTATCTTTTGCATTGACATCTGCTCCTTTATCAAGAAGAGCTCGAACAGTTTCTACATTTCCCTCTCCCGCCGCTTTCAACAAGTCTTCATTTATATCCGAATAAACAATATTTACAGCAGAAAATAAGAGAACAGCAATAAACAGGAAAGTTAACTTTTTCATTTGACGCCTATTATTTCCAATATTTTCTCCATATCATCTTTTGCTAAAACAGTAAGTGGGGGAGATTCTTTTACGGCTCTGTCAGGGTCTTTGAGTCCGCATCCTGTTATGATACATACGATAAGTGAGTTCTTTAACAGTAATAGATTTTTCTGTTTTGCTTTTAGAAGTCCTGCCACTGAAGCACAAGAAGCCGGTTCAGCAAATAGACCTTCTTTATCTGCCAGAAGATGGTATGCACTTAATATTTCTTTATCAGATACGGCATTTATAAATCCTCCGGAAGATAAAGCTGCTTCTTCTGCTTCTTTCCATCTTGCAGGGTTGCCTATTCTTATTGCTGTTGCTATTGTCTCAGGATTTTTTATTATCATTTTCTTCACAATAGGAGCTGCTCCTTCTGCTTGCCATCCTATCATCTTAGGGAGAGAATTTGTTTTGCCTTTGGCTTTATATTCTTTATATCCCATCCAATAAGCGGTTATATTGCCTGCATTGCCTACAGGAATAAAGTGAAAATCCGGTACTTTCTCGAGTTGGTCGCATATTTCAAAAGCTCCTGTTTTTTGCCCTTCCAAGCGGTATGGATTTAAAGAATTTACCAATGTTATCGGATAAGATGAAGTAATCTTTATAACTAATGCCAATGCATCATCAAAATTACCTTTGATAGAAATAACTTTTGCACCGTGCATAAGTGCCTGGGATAATTTACCTAAAGCAATTGCACCGTCAGGAATTAAAACGGCACATTTCATTCCAGCTCTTGCGGCATAAGCTGCAGTAGAAGCCGAAGTATTGCCGGTAGATGCGCACATTACTGAATTAGAACCTTCTTCAAGTGCTTTTGATATAGCCATTGTCATGCCCCTATCCTTGAAAGAACCCGTGGGGTTTGCCCCTTCGTATTTTAAATAAACTTTTGCGCCTGTTATTTCAGAAAGAACTTTAGCGGGTATAAGGGGCGTGTTTCCTTCGTTAAGTGTTATAACTGGTGTATTTTTTGTAACGGGAAGAAATTTCCTATATTTATTAATTAT
>CAIJMQ010000027.1 GCA_903821905.1 uncultured bacterium | reverse complement strand
TTTCTTTTGGTTCTTTATTCAATTTTGCATTCTCTAACCGAAGAGTTATAATTTCTTTTTGTGATAATAATCCGTATCTTCTTAACACTAAAAAACAGTTGGGCATAACATAAACATATTCTTCATTAGAAGTTCTTTCACTTACGGGATGAATATAAATTTCATCCAAAAATTTTTCCACTCGTTCTAATGAATCCTTATAGTCCAAAAATGTGAAGTCTTTTTCCTCTGGTCTGTTTTGTGCTGACATTATCTTCACCTCATTGTTAAGACTCCATAAACTTCTTCAAGTAGCTATTAACTGTTTTTATTCATTTCTTCCTTAATGTCCGCTATGGCCTTTTATGGGACATTAAACTTTTTAACCTCTGCCCGCAAAAGCCCAAAATATAACCAGATATAGCCCAAGCGTAAAGAAAAGCCCGCCTATGCCAAATACTCCGGTCATAACGGTTATGAGCAGTAACGCTATTATCCCTAAGACTAACCTAATAAATACACCCATAAATCCTCCTAACTAGAACTCTATAAACTTCTTAGAGTCATTATTAATTGTTTTTTATTCATTTTTACTTTCCTTCCGCGCAGTACGAATATTATATAGGGCTAATTAAAAATTACTCAACTTGCCTCGGAATTATCGGAAAATACTTCTTTTAAAAATTTCCCATCTATTGTATGAATCCTTAGCCCCCTTTTGCCGCATTCTGGTTCTTGAAACCATGATACAAAATAATATTCTCCATCGATCATAAGCACGTGCAATAATTCCTCAAACGCTTCGGTCGTAAGAGTTCCGTCACTCTGCGACACTACTCCAAAATAAGGATATTCATCTCCAGCATAATCCTCCAGCCCATAAGAATAATAAAAAGTTCCCTTAATTAAAAGGAAATCCTTATCTAAGGTGAATAAATCCGCTCTGTCTATTTTATTTAAATACGGAGTCCGCAATTTAATTTTTTCGAATATTTGTTCCTTGGAAATATTTGCCTTTGCTTTTTGTAATTTCACTGGCATAGCTATCCGAGTTACATCTTCTTTCCTCGTCATAATAACATGCCTATCACTATTTTCTGAAGAAGGCTTATCAGCGTAAAAGCGCATATTACCGCCGCCGCCAGTGCTATAAAAATCAAAGCGCGTAGTTTGGCATACTGAAGACGCTTTAGAAGTATTAAACGATATCGTATGGTGTGTTTTTCTTATTGATGGATCTGTAAAATCACATACCGCACAAACATCTATGTGGTGTTGAAACTCTTCTTTATTCATCTTTCTCCTTATTCTTTAAAAATTTGTTCTTAACCATGTTTACGCATCCATGAAATAAATTTGTCTATATCAACTTCGGAATACCCGTATAATTCGCCAATTCTTTTGTGATCCTCAAGAGTACAATATTTCCGTTGAGATATATTCTTAAGCTCAGCTATTCTTTTAAGAGCATTGGTTCTATTTTTAGGCCTAAATAACCATACGCATTTTTTTGCAGGATCATCTAATTTATCTAATCCGTAATTTTGGATAATACAATCGCATATATTCTTTTCTTCGGTATATATCTTATGATCAAACTCTGCGATTGGTTTTCCTTTTAACGCCACCGCACTTGCAAGTTCCTGAAAGCTTTCACCAAAGGGGGCAATTTTCCCAGGACCGGGAAACGATGCCTCAAGCGCTTTCCTAGCCTGGGCCTTCTCTTGATAATATGGGAAAATACTAATCCAGCTAGAAGTTTGAAGTTGTTTTGTGGTATCAATATAAGATTCCATTTTGCCCTCTAAAAACAAAAAACCCACGCCAGTCAAACTACGACTAACGAAGGTTTTACTTTTTTAACGTCCGGGACTTCCCCCTTCAAACACGGGACAACACCTAATTATGTATTAATTATAGACTCGCTTTTCCTACTTGTCAAGAACTTTAGACGCACACGGGGCAAGTATTATATTTGCCGTAGAAGCAAGCTTTCGAAAACAACAATTTCCGCGAGTTTATTCTTCTTTTTTCTTTACCAGCTTAACAGTCTTCGTCACCTGCTCTTTAAGGAACTTCTTTACTTTTTTCATTAGCTCATCGCCCCAGGCTTTTGTCTTGATCCTGTAGTTGAGCATATTGTTATTTACAGTTGAAACTTCCATATATTTGCCTTCCTTAATCAGAAGATCGTGCAAGCCCTCCCAGGCTTTTATATCTTCAGCCTTGGTCGGCGCCTTTAGCTCTTCTTTTATCTCTACCTTAAGCCTAGCGTTCGGGCCATCAATTACAGAAACCCCTTCTTTTTCCGCGTAGGAGACCGCTGCTTGGGCGATCTTGGACTGCTCCTCCTCTATGACAAGGATCTTCTCTTTAAGCCCGGATTTCTCCTTTTCTAGCAGCTCATACTGGGAAACGAGCTTTACCCCGGGCTCCTTCTTGTACTCGTTAACCGGGAGCTCTGCGACCTTAAAAAGATGCTTGCGCTTGGGACACAGATCTGGGTAAGTGCACCACTCGCAGAGGCCGCTTTCCTTCGGCAGGAACTCTTCGGTAGATTCAATCTGGTCAATTAGCGAAACTGTATCTGTCTTGAGCTCTTCTAGTTGCTCTTTCGTCCTGGTAGATGCCATCTCCTTGTCAAAAACCACGTAATGCCAGATAAGCTTGGCCTTTTT
>CAIJMQ010000026.1 GCA_903821905.1 uncultured bacterium | reverse complement strand
TTTGCCTTGAATGTCGCGTAAGGGAAAGCAGTTAGAAACGAATATCTTCCCCACGATGGATTTTTAATTCCGCTTAAAAGGAGCGATGAATATGGGAAATCCTTGAAGTTTCTAAATACATCAAGTGGGGAATAAGAATAACGGAAAGATTCGATAATCATTATTCTTCAAGAAAATTGGAGGTATTTCTTACAGTCCCAATACATCATTCATCCCATAGAGTCCTGCTTTTTTACCTGCTATCCATTGTGCTGCTTTTAGTGCTCCGTGTGCGAATGCGTCCCGGCTTTCTGCTCTATGGGTTATTTCTATGTGTTCTCCGCCGCCTGCAAATATCACCCTATGTTCGCCTACAATGCTGCCGGCTCTTACAGCGTGAATACCTATTTCCCCTTTTTGCCTGGGTCCAGGCAAAACTCTTCCGAAATTGGCGATGTCATTGTAATTTTTGCCATAAGCTTTGGCTATGGCTTCGCCTAATTTATTGGCTGTTCCTGAAGGTGCGTCAACTTTTGCCTTGTGATGAATTTCCACAATTTCTGCATCATAATCTTCGCCCAAGGCTTTTGCTAATTTTTCAACAACACTGAACAGAATATTCATACCAGTACTCATGTTAGGAGCTTTAATACATGCAATTTTTTTTGAATATTCTTTTATTTTATCTTCCTGCTCTTTGGTGAAGCCGGTTATTCCTATTACGAAAGCTTTATTGGGATAGGAGACAGCAATTCCCAAATGTTTTAATGCAGTTTCAGCAGTGGCGAATTCAATAATTACATCTGCGTTTCCTATGTCATCTTTTAAATCATCAAGTATGGTTACACCTTTTAGATTTTGTGAGATGGTACTGATATCTTGGTCTATTAGCGGATGACCTTGTTGTTCCAAAGCACCGGTAAAAACGATATTTTCGTATGAAGGTATCAGTCCGATAATGGCTATACCCATTCTGCCGGCTGCGCCGGATACTATAACTTTTATTTTTTTGCTCATGTTTTTATTGGCGTTATTATAACAAAATCTATTCTTAAGTATATCCCTCAACGTAAAACATCGGAAAAATCTCTTTGATATTTTTCCGATACTCTGCGGGATTAAATATCCATTAGCTTAACGATCTCAAGATTTTCCAGTGCTGGAGATTCTGTTTTGGAGATTACTTCCTTTAACGGCACGTGGACTATTCCTCTGCCTTTTATTCCTACCATAGAACCATAATGTCCTTCATGTAACATTTTTACTGCTTCTACACCGAATTTTGTGGCAAGATTTCTGGTGGCGGATGATGGTTTCCCGCCTCTTTGAATATATCCCAAAACAGAGATCCTGATTTCCTGTTCGGGTAGTTTTGCTTGCAATAGTTTTGCGACATCTTCGGCTTTACCTGCGCCTTCGGCAAGAACTATTATAGAACTTGCTTTGCCTTGTATTTTCTGATTTTCCAATTCCTCAACAATTTTATTCCAATCTATTTTCATCTCGGGTATTAAGACAATCTCTGCTCCGCAGGCAAGCCCTACTTCAAGCGCGAGGTTCCCGTGTTCTCTGCCCATTACCTCAACAATAAATGTACGATTGTGGCTTGTTGCAGTGTCTCTTATTCTATCGATTGCATCTACTGCGGTATTGACGGCAGTATCAAATCCTATTGTTGAGTCCGTTCCATATAAGTCATTATCAATAGAAGCAGGAATCAGGACAACCGGTAGGTTAAATTCTGAATGTAAAAGATGTGCTGCCTGAGCAGAACCGTCTCCGCCTATAACTACAAGACCTTCTATCCTGTTCCCTTTCAGGTTCTTATATGCTTGTTCTCTTATCTTTTTTTCTTTAAATTCGGGGAACCTTATACTTTTGAGTATTGTTCCGCCTACATCAATAATTCCGCTGACGTTTCTGGAATTCATCTGGAAGATATCGTTTTCAGCCAGTCCACGATAACCTCCTCTTATACCGAATACTTCCATCCCAAGCCCCAGAGCAGTTCTTACAACTGCTCTTATGGCAGGGTTCATGCCTGGTGCATCACCGCCTGAAGTCAAAACGCCTATTCTTTTCATTTGTTTCTCCAATTAACGGTAATTATATAGCAGAAAGAATTACTCATCAAACTAAAAATAAGTTAGTTTTTAATTCAAAATAAAACTATGTATAATAAAAATTAATAAGGAGGGTGAAACGATGAAAAGAATAATGCTTTTTCTGGTAGTGAGTTTGATTATTGCCGGTGTAAGTTTTGCAGACGAAGTGGCAAAAAGCACACTTGATGACCAGAAGGAACTCTACATTACCATATATAACAATAATTTGGGATTGGTTAAGGATATTCGGGAAATATCTTTAGCAAAGGGAATTTCAGAACTGCAGTTTATGGATGTAGCGGAACGAATAAACCCAACGACTGTGCATATAAAATCACTTGTTGACCCAAACAGTTTATCCGTATTGGAGCAGAATTATGAATATGATTTACTCAACCCCACAAAGCTTTTAGATAAGTATGTAGGACAGCAGGTTAAACTTATAGATAAGAATTACTATACAGGTGAAGAGAAAATATATGATGCTACTCTTTTAAGCAATAATGAAGGAACTATTTATAAAATTGGCGACGAGATTCACATAAATCCAAGCGGCAGAGTCATTCTACCAAAGATACCGGAAAACCTGATTGCTAAACCGACTCTTGTATGGATGCTAAATAATACACTCAAAGGTAAACAAAAAGTGGAGGCCTCATATTTAACGGATGGCATAGGTTGGAAAGCAGATTATGTTGCTACTCTTAACAAAGACGATACAAAAGCAGATCTGACAGGTTGGGTTACTATAGACAATAAGAGTGGTACCGCTTATAAAGATGCTACTATACAGCTGATAGCAGGAGATGTGAATAGAGTTGAAGAACCTATGGTAGGAGTCGACCGTTTATATAAAGCTGGAACGGCGAGAGAGGCGGAACTAGGATTTGAAGAGAAAGCTTTCTTTGAATATCACATATATACTCTTGGAAGAAAATCCACTATCAAAGAAAATCAAACCAAACAGATAAGTTTGCTGGAGGCATCCGATATTCCTATAAAGAAGAATTTAATCTTCTACGGTGCTGAGTATTACTACCGTAATAGTTACGGCGAACCGATTTCCAATCAGAAGGTTGGAGTTTATATTGATATTGATAATAAGAAAGAAAACAACTTGGGAATGCCTTTACCAAAGGGAATAGTGAGAGTATATAAGGCAGACGATGCGGGCAGATTACAATTTGTGGGTGAAGACCAGATTGACCATACACCTAAAGACGAAAAAATAAAGATAAAGATGGGTGAGGCATTTGATGTTGTTGGGACTAGAACACAGACGGATTGGAAGAAAATTGCCCGTAATGTTTATGAGACAGCGTGGGAAATATCTATCCGCAACCACAAGGAAGAAGATGCTGAGGTTCAGATTATTGAACCAATTCCAGGCGACTGGACTGTATTGAGCAGTTCTCATCCATACGAGAAGATAGAGGCTCATACTTTAAAATACACTGTCAAAGTCCCCAAGGACGGAGAAGAAAAGATAAGTTATAGAGTTAGAATGACTTGGTGATACTCGGCTGAATAAATCTAAGTAGGAACGGCTAGGATAACGGTTTTTTTGATGAGCTATGAAAATCAGAAGATACTTGCCCATCCATTTCAAGAATATTCATTTTAAAGAATTTATTCATTACTTGAGTAATAGTATCATTAACTTGATTGATGGGTTCAAGAACCTTTGAGGAATTAAACTCAGTAATTATGGGAGAGAGTGTAAGCACTTCAAGCAATTTATCATTTGAGTTAGGCCATGAATCAAAGAGAGCGCTAGAAACTTTGGTTAATTCTTTTTCGGCAAGATGAAGTTTATTGTACAGGTTGATAACTGAAGGTGCACCAGCGACAAACTTATCTGCTCTTACACCAAGATAGATAAAGAGCATGTTTTCAACATTGAGTTGGATTAGGGTAATATTAAATAATTGAAGAGAATAAGTATAAAGGTAATAGTATTTAATAAGGAATTGTTTTATTTTATCTACATCTTTCTCTAATTTCTCTTTCTCAAATTCAGTTTTACGGAGTTGTAAAATATGGGAGGCCAATTTCGTATTCTCTTGGTTAAGAAGCTCCACATTTCTCTGGTATGAAGAAATTGCTTGTTCCTTAAGAGAGATAACATCAGATTGAGATTTAAATCGCTCTTGGAAAAGCCACCGTAAAACAAAAAAACAAGCAAGTGTGAGCAGTAAAACAAAAGTAAAAATCAGTAAGTAATCAAAAGATGTCAGACTGCGAATATTCTCAATGATAAACTTAATAATCTCGCTCATTTTAGATGCTTACTCCTGTGCTTAATTTATATCACACCATATATAAAAGTGGCAAATGACTTAAACATAAAAAAGAAAAGATTTTAGTTTTGAGTTTTTATAAGAATTAAATTTGAAAAAGAGGGCTGACTCGTGTATGTTTGAAAATCATAAGTTAGTTAAGGAGGATAAACTATGGGATATTTGATGGGAATTGATGTTGCAACATCCGGAACTAAATGCATAATTGCGGATGAAAAGGGGAAGATAGTAAGTTCGTCTTTTAATGAATATCCGATTCTTTCTCCTCAGCCGGGATGGTTTGAGCAAAATCCTAAACAATGGTGGGAAGCTGCTTTATTGTCCATAAGAGAAGCTCTAAAGAAGGGGAATATAAAAGGCGAAGCAATAGTAGGAATTGGTGTAACGGGACAGATGCATAGTTCGGTATTCTTGGATGAAAAATCTGAAGTTATAAGGCCGGCGATACTATGGTGCGATAACAGGACGGAAAAACAAGTAGGTGAGGTTCATAATTTGTTCGGTAGAGAAAGATTTATTGAGTTGACCTGTAATCCTGTTCTAACCGGTTTTACTCTCCCCAAGATATTATGGCTAAAAGAAAATGAACCTGGGAATTACAAGAAGTTGAGAAAAGTTCTTGTTCCTAAGGACTATATAAGGTTTAAGTTAACCGGAGAATTTGCTGCAGATGTATCTGATGCTTCAGGCACTTCTGTATTTGATGTAAAGAGAAGGAAATGGTCTAGTGAAGTTATAGACAAGTTAGAGCTTAACAAGGATTTTTTCCCGCCTGTTTATGAATCTTCAGAGATAGTAGGTAAAATTAATGAAGAAACTGCGAAGTTAACCGGACTTAAAATCGGTATTCCTGTTGTGGCGGGTGCCGGAGACCAGGCAGCAAGCGGGATAAGTTGCGGAATTTATAAACAAGGAGTTATATCGGTTACTTTAGGTACATCGGGAGTAGTTTTTGCTTCCACAGATACCGTAAAAATAGCACCGGAAGGTAAGTTGCATTCTTTTTGTCACGCTGTAAAGGGGAAATGGCACCTTATGGGAGTTGTGCTTTATGCGGGCGGGAGTTTTAAATGGGCATGCGAAAACTTAGGTGCTGAAGAAAAGAAAGAGGCACAAGAAAAAGGAATTAATTTTTACGATACAATAACTAAAAAGGTTTCCCAAATTCCTGCCGGAAGTGAAGGATTAATCTTTCTTCCTTATTTGACCGGGGAAAGAACACCTCACCAAGACCCTAATGCAAAGGGTGTTTTCTTTGGTTTAAGCTTAAGGCACAACAAGATGCATCTTATAAGGTCAGTTATGGAAGGTGTTGGTTTTGGTTTAAAGGATTCATTGGAACTTATGAAAGATTTAGGAATAAAGATAGAAGAGATTCGTCTTGTTGGAGGTGGAGCAAAGAGTAAAATGTGGAGAACTATACTTGCGGATATATTTGAATTTCCAGTACATACGCTTTCAGTAGAAGAAGGTTCTCCTTATGGTGCAGTGCTTTTGGCTGGAATTGGAGTAGGTATTTATAAGAATGTTGAAGAAGCTTCGAAAGTAATTAAAACGGGAATAGTCCAGGAACCGAATAAAGAAAACTCTTCTGTCTATAAAGATTCATATCCTATTTATAAGGAGATTTACATTAACCTGAAGGGTTCCTTTAAGAATTTAAGTAAAATTTTAGGTTAAATTCCAACTCTTGTCAGTTTATTCTTTTTTTTCTTCGACAGGTGCTGGTTCTGGTATGCCTAAACGACTGCGGAGAGAAGAGGCAATTGGTAAAGGTAACATATTAAAGGAAGCATCAAGACTTGATTGTTTCAATGCATCAAAAGTAGGGAAAATTTTCTGAAACCGCGAGAGATTTTTTGCTGTTCTTTCGTAAGCTGCTTTTGCAAGGGCTTGTAGACCTATGTAACGTTCATCATCTCCTGTCGCCAGTGACCAATAACTTTGATACATGATTCCGAATAAAATGTCTGTAATTTCAGGAATAGATGCATCAGTTAGATCCGTTACAAACCTAGATGCAACATATTCTGGGAAAGAGAGATTACCTACTTCCCCAGGATAAGTATCTTTCAAATATAAATAATACTTTTGTGCAAGAGGAAGATTATTCATTGTATAGGCTAAAACTATGACTTCACTTAAGAAATAAAGATGTGAGCTTTTTATTCCCGTGGTTGGTTCCCCTGTCTTTTCTAAACTTTGTATAGTTGCTTCATAATAAGAATTTAAAATCGGGACAGCCTGAAATTCCGGAGAAAGCATCAGCACTTCTTCATTGCCAACTTTCTTTATATTTACTTTTCCCCATTTCATTATATGATTGAGAGAAAAGTATACCATTCTGTGGTAGTCTAATATTCCCATGTCACTTGTTTTTCGCTTACCTTCTTCTATCCAGTATAAAGAATGTGCAGGAGCTGATTTCCAGTCCAAAGGGAAATATTTCTTTTCCAGTTCCAGCATAAATGCGGGGTCTAATTTAAATTCCTCGCGGAGTCTTTTTCCTCTTAAGTATGCTTCTATTTTTCTAAAAGAAGGGCTCTTGACAAGTTCTTTTAAGTTTTCTGGTAGTTTGGCGAAATTATCCCCGGAGATTTGTGCCAAGTTATTTAGAATATCTATCTGTTTCTCTTTGAAAGAGGAGATTATTGTTTCTACGCTTTTATCTTTTATTAGTTCTTCATAAGAAGAGTTTGAGACTATTTCTTCTAAAGTCATATCCCCAAACGCATCTTCCATTATCTTCGCCCAAGCTGTTTTATAATATGCGTTATATTCATCGAGAGTGTCGGAAATTTTATGGAATTGTATCCAAGAGAGTTCTTGATAAATTTCCCCGGAATTGGGAATGTATTTCAATGCCTTATCTCTTAGAAGTTTAATCCCCTGGTATATCCAATTCCATCTTTCTTCCCCGGTAGGAAATTCCACTGAAACATTATAAGAAAGATTCCAGGCATTAAATTTCCATACTGCCGGTATATATGGTTCAAGAAGCCCTATCCAATCGGAAAGCTGCACTAATTCAAAGTATTTTCCATCTTCCTGTAGTTTTTGTGCTCGTAGCCACAAGAGATCTACCAGAATTCCTCTGAAGCCGCCGAGTAACACTGTTGTAAAAACAAGCTCAGGAGGGAGTTTTTTAAGAGCGGTTTCTTCTTCGGATGAAGTAAGATGTAATCTTTCTCGTATCTGGAAAAGCGGGTAAGTACAAGAGTAAAACAATAAAAGGGAAATTATAAATATAATAATACTTTTTTGTTTTCTATTCATTAGGGATTCCTAATTCTCTATGTGAAAAATATATTATGGCTAAAATCAATAATGGTAAAGCACCCAAAAGGATTATTCTTATAAAAAGGAAACCCAAGTATTGAGAAGGTATTAGTAGAAAATTGCCAATATAAGAATGTGGCAATGCTTTATCTAGAGGAGGAAGAAAAAAAGCAATAAATTTTAACATAGGATAAGAAAGATGGGGGATAATTCCTGCTGTTTCTTTTGTTTGTATTTGTGATGAAATAGAGTTTATCATTATTTCAATAAAATCATGCATATAAGACATAGAGATTAAAATAGATGTTGAAAGAATTGCTGTTAAGTTTGAAACTATACAAGAGAAAAAAATACCCACTGAACAAATAAGAGTCACCAACATTAAGAGATTTGCACCTCCCCTTAAGAGGTTAATCCAATAATTGCCTCGAGGATAAAGTATCTTAAAATCAGATCTGGGGAATAAAATGCTCATATTTGCAGGATCAAAATTTAAGTAGGCAATATTGAGTTCCCCATCAACACTTACGGCTTCCCAAGGAAGCTGTAAACGATGGACTTTATCTTTAGGAAAACTTATTTGTAATTCAAAAGGTTGAGGAAGAGAAGGATTTCCTGCAATCCAATAGCCTGCAATATTTTGTCCTTCTGGTCCGGAAGTTTGGGGACGGTAAGAGAGATATAAGTTACCTGAGGATTTACGGATACCTTTGAAATTCCATACCATGTTTTCTCTTGGAGGAATAGCATAGGTTTCCTTTTCTCCTTCAGAAACTTCAGGACTCATTTTTAAGAAAGACATAAAATCAGAAGTTTTCTTGGGGGATGATTTAGCCGCTGGAATAGGAAACAATTCTGCTTCAGTTGTGAATATACTCCTATATTCTGGGAAATTTCTAGTTAGATTACGTGAAATGAGAATAGAAGAAAATGTCATGGCTAAAAGGAAACATATAATAAGTATTACATTAATGGCTAATATACCCAACCATTTTCCTAAGATAAATTCCCATCGTTTGATAGGTTTAACATCTAAAATAAGAAGAGTTCTCTTTTTCCATTCGCCGCTGATTGAAGAGCAGGAGAGAGAAATGTTTGTTACTGTTAAAATAATGGAACTAATAAGAAAGGAATAAGTTACAAATACTTTAAATTTTCCTTCTGCTGTGCCGTCTCCCGACATGTTAAAGCATAAGAAAGGAATTAGTAACATAAAAACAATAAGAGTAATAATAGCTGGCGTAAAAAAGTAATCACGGAAGGTATTAAGAGTTACTGCGGTAATCCTGCGGTTCATTGTGTTTGATTTCAGTGTTAAGTAAGAATTAAAGATTAATTTTATATCCTGTTGGATTTGTCATTTTTTGAGTAGTTTATTAAGGAGTTCCTGATCTATGTCTGACTTTTTTACAGAAACGGTTTCTTCTTTTTCTTTTGAAATTTCCAATTTCTTCTTATTGTCTCTTTTTTCTCTTTCTTGTTGTATTTTATCTATAAAGAAGTTCTCTAGAGGATGATGTTCACCCTTGTATGGTAAAAGTAATTTATCTACTTTATCTATTGCTATAAATTCTCCCTGGTATAGAATACCAATACGGTCACAGATACTTTCTATGTCTGATAAGAGGTGCGTAGAGATGATTATTGTTTTACCTTTTGTTTTGAGTTCCAGAAGAAGATTTTTCATTTCTCTGGTTCCTATTGGATCCATGCCGTTGGTTGGTTCATCTAGAATTAGTAGGTCTGGGTCGTTTATTAGAGCACTAGCAAGCCCAATTCTTCTTGCCATACCTTTTGAATATTCCCCTACAGGGCGTCTCTGGTATGCTTTCATCCCTAATAAATCAATCAAAAAATCTATTCTTTCTCTTCTTGCTCTTGATGGGATATTGAATATTTTTCCATAAAAATCCAATGTTTCCCTGCCATTAAGATAAGAATAAAGGTAATCTTCTTCCGGCAGATAGCCAATGAATTGTTTGGCAGTATTGTTTCCTGGGGGTTTACCCAAAACAGCTATTCTTCCTCTGTTAGGGTACAAAAGTCCAAGTATTAATTTGAGTGTAGTGGATTTACCGCTACCGTTAGGCCCTAGCAGTCCGAAAATTTCACCTTTTTCTACGGATAGTGATAGATTTTTGACTGCTAAAGATTTTGATTTACCCCAAAAGTCTTTAAAAGCCTTGGTTACTTCTTGCAGTTTAACTAATTCTTCCATAGTTTAATATATGTTGGTTTTTAATTCCCTATTCAAATTTCACTATTCTGGCACTATTCAGAATGACAACAAGTGAACCTATCTCATGATAAAGAGCTGCTACAATGGGATTAACAATACCCAAACTTGCCAGAGTAAGACCAACCAAGACAAATGCCCCACCCAATGCTAAGTTCTGGTAAATTATACGATGAGCAAGCCGAGACAGAGATATGAAGAATGGGACTCTTCTAAGATCGTTAGACATTAAAGCAACAGATGCACTGTTAATAGCCACATCACTACCCATTGCTCCCATTGCTATTCCAATATCTCCTGCTGCAAGAGCAGGTGCGTCATTTATACCGTCTCCTATTACTAAAACACGATAACCTTTTTTTTGTAGACTTTCTACAATTTCCAGTTTGGTTTCTGGTAAGCATTCGGCAATTACTTCTTCAAATCCTGATTCTTTAGCGATCCTCTCCGCTACTTCTTTTTTATCTCCGGTGAGCATTACAAGTTTCTTTATCCCTAATTTTCTTAACATCTCAGTTGTTTCTTTCGCTTCAAGGCGCATCTGGTCTTCAACCTGAATCCATCCGTAATATTGTCCGTCCATAGCTATGTGTAGAATACTCCCAGATTCTTTTTCTTGGACAGGTACTTTTATGTTATTTTCTTCAAGATATGATTGCCTTCCTACTGTAAGCTTTTTACCATCTACTTTCCCTTTTACTCCTCTGCCGCCTGTTTCTTTAAATTCTTCCGGTTCAGACAATTTTATACGTGCTTTAATGGCCAATTCTTTCAGGGCTTTTGCTACAGGATGCAGAGAATGTTTTTCTAATGTTGCGACATAGTAGATAAATTTATCAGGTGAAATTTCTCTTATGGGATTAATAGAAGTAACTCTTAATTCTCCTGTTGTTAATGTGCCCGTTTTATCAAAAATAACAGCGTTTATACTTTCAGCCGTTTCAATTTTACGAGTCTCTTTTATCATTACTCCCATTCTAGCAGACACAGAAAGAACAGCTATGATAACTGTGGGGGTGGCTAAAAGGAGAGCACACGGGACACCAATAATTACTGAAGATATGGCACGGGATACATCTCTTGTAAAGAAAAGTATTAAACCTGCAATCATAAGTATAACAGGTATATACCAGTAAATATGTTTCTCTATTAAAGAAATAATGGGGATACGTGTTTTTTCAGCTTGTAGGATTAAGTGTTTAACTTTTCCCAATGTCGTATCTTCTCCGACTTTTTCCACTTGAGCTAAAATGGCTCCGGTTATATTGTTTGTTCCTTCAAATATGTGGTCCCCTTTTCTTTTGTCTACAGGTAAAGATTCTCCGGTAATAGAAGCTTCGTTTATTATTGTTTCACCTTGAGTGATAGCAGCATCAGCTGGTACGTTTTCTCCCGGTTTTATTCGGATTATGTCTTTTTGTTTTAATTCTTTTACAAGAATATCTTCTTCCTCACCGTTTTTAACAAGATGTGCCATGGGAGGGGTGAGTTTCAAGAGTGATTCTATAGCTTCTTGTGCTCCAAGAGCTGTCCGGTGTTCTAGAAGCTCTCCTAATATTAGGATGAAAGCTACTACTCCAGCAGTCCGATAATCTCCCAATGCAATACAAGCCAAAACTGCTATGCTTGCAAGTTCAGTCAGTTCAAGCCTGCCTGTAAAAAAGCCTTTAAAAGATTTGACTATCATTGGGAGTCCTAGCAGAAGTGCCCCTGCTAAAGCGCTTAGTTCGCTAATTGCGGGAGAATTGGGGAAAATGCGAATAGAAATAAATGCATTAAAAATTAAAATCCCACCCGCAAGAGTAATTAAAAGACGTCTAACTAACTGGCCTTCTTCTTCGTGGGTATGAAGAGGGTGATAGAGTTCTACTTCATTCATTGAGCACCTTCCCATTTCGTATCTTTTCCAAGGATTATTCTGAATTCATTTTCTTTTCCGCTAATTGGTGTTTGGAGAATAAATTTATCTTCTAATTTAATAAGGATCTCTTCCATTTTCTCCTGATAGAAATAAGCAAGATAAGTATCTAATTCTTTACTACCTGTTTCAAATTTTTGCGTTAGTTCCTGTATATACTTAGCATCGGCACTTGTTTCATTAATGACGTTACTCCTATATGTCTCGGCTTCAGCCAATATTATTGAAGCATCACCTTTGGCAGTATTAACAACACGATTTGCATAAGATTTTCCTTCATTGATACGAGAACTCTTTGTCTGTTCGGCAGATATCACTTTTTTGAAAGCTTCTGCTACTTTAAGAGGCGGAAGCGAACGGGTTATATAAATAGCATTTAACGTTATGCCTGAATTTAATGTGTCCAGTTTAATTTGAGCTTTTTGTAGAATTAAACGACTCATTTTTTCTAGTTGTGTACGCAGTGCTTCATCAACTTGGAAATTACTTACGGTTTCTATTACAGCGTTAGAAACAACCGATGTGATGAGTTTTTCTTCATCTTCTACATTTGTAACATAAGATATAGGTTCAGTAATGTTATAAGAGGCTTGTAAGTTAATGTGAATTAGATTGTTATCTCCTGTAATAGAATAACCATGTAGGTAAGGGATTAAAAATTCAGGAGGTGGAACTTGGGTGCTGTCTAAGTCCAAGTCAGCACTCCAGAATTCTTTTATTTCCAAGGATTTTACTTTTTTGACTGGTATTCTAATTATTTTATCTATAGGTTCTGGAAATGACCAATGGAATCCTGGTTTCAGTATACGTTCTTCCCCTGTTCCTGCAATTCCACCCCAGCGTAGAATAATAGCTACCTCGTCTTGTTTTACAGTGAATAACCCGGAGAAAACGAGGTAATAAAGTGCAATGCCACCTACGAGAATTTTTAGGGCACTGAAACTCAAACGCAGAGCTCTTGAAAAATATTCAAAAGCAGGTTGATATTCTTTATTTTCCACTATCGGTTCCTTTCTCTAAATACTTGCCCATTAGCAAATCATAAGGCGGTGTACGATAATCAAGAATTACAGTCGAGTTCTTAGCCAGCGTGGTTTCTAAAGATTCCAATTTTCTCAAGAAAATTGCCAGGTCTTCATTTTTAGAAAAGACATTATAGTACTGGGCTGCTTCAGCATCTCCTTCCCCTTTTATTTTTTTGGCTTCTGCTTTAGCTTCAGCTAATATCTTTTCTTTTTCAGCATCAGCTTTAGCTTTTATATCGCTTGCCATACCTTCTCCTTCGGACAAGTATTTTTCTGCAATTCTTTCTCTTTCTTTTTTCATTCTCTCAAATACATCTTGAGTAACTTCTTGGGGAAACTGCATTCTTTTAAAAACTACTTCTTGTATCTCTATACCGTAAGTTTCTTCAGCTTCTTTGGAACATAAATTTTTGATTTTACCCTGAATCTCGTCCAGCTTCAGTAAATTTTTGTCTACATTTATCAAGTTAGAAAGATCATAAGTCCCAATGATACCGTTCTCATAATTTCTGACGATTGAAATCAGTTTCTTTTTTGCTTCATCGTTATTCCCGACGGCTTTAAAGAATTTTAATGGGTCTTTTATTTTCCAGAAGGTAGAAGTTATGAGTATTATGTTTTTCCCATCTTGGGTATAAGTTTCCTCCATTTTACTTTCCAGGACCTGTATTTTCCCGTCAAACCTGTCAACTTTCTGAATTGGCGTTGGGGCTTTCCAATATAGTCCAGCTTTATCTATAACTCTTCCGGGATTGCCAAAAGTAGTTACGACTGCCATTTCTCCTACCTGGATCTGAAAAGCAACTAAATACAGAACAAGTAAAGCAAAAATTATAAAACCTAAAAAGAAAGTATAAGGATTCCACATTCTTGTTTCTTTCATTTTCCAATCTCCTTTTTCCCTTTTTCTGCTTCCAACCCGAGGGAAAGAATATCTGGTAAAGAAGCTTTTTCCATATTTAAAATGGTTACATTTCTATCGTTATCTGGAGATATAACGATATATTTCTTTGGAGAGATTAAACTTTCATCAAGAGCTTTAAGGTAGTAACGATACTTGAAAATAAGCGGGTTTTTTTCATAAGCTTCAAGTTTTTTCAAGAATTCTTCACTTCTTGCTTCTGATTCTAAGGTTCTGACCAACTTGTAAGATTCTGCCTCAACTTTTATATTTGATGCTTCATAGTCTACTAGAGTTAATTCTTTGTTAGAATAAGATTGTGCTCCAAGGATAGAAGCTTCTTTTTTCTCCATAGAACCAACAACTTTTTCAAAACTGGAAGCTACGTCTACGGGAGGATGGATACCTTCTAAGCTGACCAAGATTATTTCTACCCCTAACTCTTTTTTATCTATTTCCTCTTGGACTTTTTCTTTGAGGTCATTTGACAGAGGTAATCGTTTTATATTCATTATGTCAAAAAAGTCGATACTCATAACCATCTTAGTGAACTGATTGTATACAATTGCTTCAAGGAGTTTTTCTGGTTCAGAATGTTTATATGCATAGTCATATAAATGAGAAGGGTTAATTTTATAATAAACCCATATTGCTCCCGCTAAAAAGTTTACAGGTACTGTTTCGCCTGTTGTTAATGAAGAGGAGCGGGAAGTTGCAGCTAAAGATGTAGGAGTGGTAGTTTCTTGACTGGCAATCATCCAGTTGAATTCTTCTTCATAATGTTTTTCCGTCCACAAGATTCTTTCTCCTTCTTTCCCGGCTACTCCTACGCGAATATTTTTAATTCTATCAACATCATAGATTTTTACTTTGCCTATGGGATAAGGAAATTTTATATGTAATCCTGGTCCAAAAATTTTACCTTCTCCTATGGGCTTGCCTAAAAATTCTATAAATGCTCTTTCATAAGGTTGCACGATTACAATAGAAGTAAGAATATAGAGCAAAAATCCCCAAAGCATAAACAAAGGTATTATTCTGTTCTTTACGAATTGATAAAACCAAGTCTGAGTGATATGGAACCCAAATTGGTAGTCAATTATCTCTGAAAAAGATGGTATGACTTCCTCAGGTGTAGATATTAAGTAGTAGATTCTGGAATCAAATATTAGACGTTTTGGGACTTCTATGGTGCGGTAGAAAGATATTAGTAGATTAAGAAGGTATTCCAGTCCGCTGACAATAAGTATAAAACTAAGAATGTAGAATACAACCCATTCTATTCTAACAAGCCCGAAGAATCTAAAAGCGATAGAGATAGCTATAAGAAGAGTGAAAAGAGCATTAACACCCAGATATGTCCCTATAGCACGTAGGTCATTTAGTTGTTTCTCGCGTGACATGCCTAAAATATAACGAGAGAACAAAAATATAAAGAAGGTTAACCCAATGAGCGGGAAACAGATAGCTAGGTTGGGTCCGTAGGTTATTGGTTTACCGCGGAAATAATATATTGCTCGAAATGGAATATAAACCAATGAACATAAGATAATAAAGCCTAAAATGGGAATTACCCATTTCTCGGTTTGTAATAATCTAATACGGGATATAAGAATGGTATTCTCTTCACCTTGGAAGATTCTCCCTTCTCTTTTAGTAATTTCTTCTACTTCCTCTTTCTCTAGGATTTCTCTGTATCTTTGATGAAAAAGGAGCATGAGAATAGCAAAAATAGGCACTCCGAGTCCTACGTGGAATGTTTGGAGTAATAACAGAGGTGAGTTTAAGCGTGTATATAGAAAATAAAATATAAGGGTAAGGACAATCTGAAATAGAGAAGCACCTAAAGCTAACTGGAACCCTCTTTTTAATTTATTTTTATCTTCCACCTGATACCTCTCGTTTTTCCAATATACTCCAAGCTAAAAATATCATTCCCATACAGTAAAGGACAACATATTTTAACACATCCCAAAAGTAAGAAAATGGGACAGGTTCTTTCTTTGTCCAGAAATTTTCTATCCAGAACACCTGGAAATTAGGTATGATTGAGTAGACTATTCTTATACCGACATTATGTAATATATTGCTAAAAAGCCAGTTAGATGTAAGACCTAGGGCAAAAATCAAGAAAGAAAATGTTAATGTGAAGAACACTTTGCCTTTCAATGCCAAGAGTGAGGCAACGGGACATATAAGAATGCCAGCCATCCATATAAGTGTAGTGGGGTAAAATAGATTTATTTTCAGTGTTCCTTTTGCCATAAAGCTGAGAACAACCAAAGATATAATGATGAATATATTCAACAAGATTATAAAACTAGAAGCAAAATTTTTATCTGCATAGTAATTTGCTAAAGCAGCTACTATTGCTGCTCCTATTAAAGGTAAGAATTCAAACCAAAGCGTCCAGTATTTAACATCACTCCAAGTTGCTTCTGGAACTCCCATCTTTAATGTCATTATAAGAGCGCAAGTAAGAGGTATGAAGGTGAGAATTAATGCCAATGATACTGCAAAAAATTTTGCTAATAGGAAGGTAAAACGGGACAAAGGTTTACTCAAAAGCAAAGTGGTTGTTTTTTCCTCTATTTCTCCACCAACTATAGAAGAAGTAGCAAGAACACTTAATAATAATACCACAAGGAGAATAGTAGCCATGCTCATGTCTAACAATAACTTTTCAGCGTCAAAAAAAGTAAACATTGTAAAAGCAGGAGTGGATACTATAAATAGATATGCCCCTAGAATAGCAAGATAGAAAAATGATTGTCTTATTATATTTTGAAACGAAACTTGTATTAAAGCTGGTAAGGCGCGCATAGAGCGAAATTATACCATATACTTTTAAAAGAAGGAAAATCTTTCGTTTTAAAAGATCCTTTCTATTCTTTCCCCTCTAGGGTTATCTAACCATATAAAATAGCACTTAATTTCTTTGTTGGGATAAACTTTAGAAATACCTGTTCTATAATATTTCATCTGTTTAATATACTTTTTATCTTTTTCGCCCTTTTTATAGTCTATAATCTCTATAGAGTTATTTTTTATAAGGAGCCTGTCTATTCTTCCTGAAATTTCCGTTCTATTGTTTTTAAAGTAGATAGGCATCTCTATTCTGACATTTACTTTGCTATTTGTGTAGAAGATAAACTGCAGGTCTTTGTCAGTGAGAATATCTTTTAAGAAATGATTTAGCCTTTCACCAATTTCCTCCTGTTCTCTTTTGCTACGCCCATATATTTTCTTTGTAATATCTATTGAGGAATGAATTATTTTTAGGAGGGTCTTTTTATCTACTTTTTTTATCTTTGAAAGGGCATAATGGTAGATCTCTCCCCATCTGAATGCCTCTCTTTGTGTGCCGGATATAATTAAACTTTTTCCCGTAGGAGTAATAACCTTTTTTGCTTTTGGATGTAAATGGATGTCTCCTCGTAGTTTAACTAATGGACTTTTCTTTTTCTTCTGAAGTATTTCGAAGTTTTTTATTTCGCCGGAAGTATATATTCCGTTTTCCATTTTAAGTTTTATGGGGTTAGTTATAAAATCAAACCAAGTATTAGACATATTTAAAGATTCATTTCTTTGATTTTCAATGGATTTTGATAATCGTGTATTTTTGTACCCCGCTATCCATAAACCTTCTTTTGCTCTAGTCATAGCCACGTAGAGATTGTTTAGTTCATCTTTAAATGTGCGTTTTTTCTCATCCTGAAATATTTCTTTATTAAATAATTTAAGTAAAGGGTCTTTCCTGTAATAGGCATCACTTAGTTTTAATTCGTGTTCAGTTTCGCTGTATTGGAAGACAAATTGATCGTTCTCTCTCCCTTCCATATTCCATACGGTTTCCGGCAATAATACAATTGGAAACTCTAATCCCTTTGCTTTATGACAAGTTAAAATTTGCACTCCGTCCAATTCACCTGCGGTAAATTCTATGGCGGGACCGTATTGCTTGAGATACTCTATAAATGATGCAAGGGATATCCCTTTTTCATTCTCGAATTTGTAAGCAGTTTCTAACAAGCTTAAAAAAGGTTCAGAGTACTTGTATTTTCCCATAACCTTCAACTCGGAATATATAAAAGAAATCAATTCATAAGGCCTAGCTGAGTCTGATATATTTAATATTTTCTTTAGTTGCTTGGTAACTGACCAGCTAGAATGTTTTTCTTGCAAAAGTTTAAAAAGAGTAGTGTTTTTTTCTCTATTAAGATTTTCTATCTCCTTTTCTCCGACAGAAAATAGAGGAGAAAGTAATAATAGGATAAAATAAAAGTCTTCGTGTGTATTTGTTACCCATCTAAGAAGATTTATAATATCTTGAACTCCTTCCTGATAAAAAAGAGATGTTTTTGATTCGCTTCTTGTTGGTATACCAGCTTCTTCTAGAGTTTCAGATAGTTTTATACCCGTTTTATTCCTGCGTACTAGTATTGCGATGTCAGAATATTCATAATCTTTATTTTTTAAGTTTTTGATTATTTTAACTACCTTTGATTGGACCGCTTCCGCGCCTTCTTTTTGCTTGTATTCCCCAAGGTCTTCTACTATAACCCAACCACCTTCCTTTTGTATGGGTTGCATAGGTTTATATCCAGGATTAGAGGAGAATACGCTATTAACAAAACTTACTATTTTTTCTTTACTACGATAGTTTTCTGTAAGATATTCAGATTGTATTTTACCCGGGAATTTATTCTTGACAATTTCAAACAGTCGGCTTTCTCCTCCCCTAAAACGATAAATGGCTTGGTTGGGGTCGCCTACATAGAAAAAACTGTGATTATCTCCGGCAGTAATTTCTTCTATAATTGGTTCCAGTATTTTCCATTGAATTATTGATGTATCTTGAAATTCATCTATTAAGAGATGTTCAATTTGGCTTGAAGATTTAAAGTACAGATATTCTTTCATCTGGTTATTTGATAGAGCTTTTAAGGCATATGTTTCCAAGTCATTAAAAGTAACAACGTTAATATCTCTCTTTGCATTTTGGAATTTTCCATGAAGAGCAAAAAGCAGACGCAGATTATCAATGAGAAGTTTACGATTATTCAATAAAGTGTAATTTTTTGCCTGGTTAATTACTGAATTAGTTAAATGTTTTAATTCGGAACCCGATACTTGCTTTTCTTCCAATTCTTTAAAATAATTTTTGCTGAATAAATCTATTATTTCTACTACCAATTTTTCTTTTGCTTCTTGCTTTAGAAGGTTTTCTATTCTATCTATTTTCTTTTCTAAGTTTTTGTTTTTATGATATTGCCCATTTTTCAACGAATTATTGATCTTTAGGCAATTGGATTTTAATGATACAAAACTTTCAGAAAGCTTCTCTCTTTCAACTTCTAAGCTCTCGGATATTTCTACTATTTCCAACATTCTTGGCAGAAGTGATAAAAATAGAGCTTTTACAACGCCTTTTACATTGGTTTCCTTTGGATTTAAGGCTCTATTTATCAATATCTTCAAGCCCGCATTATTTACGGCATCATTCAAAAAATCGTCCAAAACCTTATCAATGATTATATTTTCTTCGGTTGATTCTATTACTCTAAAATCAGGTAATACATTTGTCTGGAAAGGCATGGTTTTTAGTATATAGTTAAGAAAGGAATGGATAGTGGAAACGTTAAAATCTGTAAAATTAGAAAGTAATTGGTGTTTTGCATTACGGGCTTTGTTAGTTATATCTTTAAAGCGGGAACTGAATATTCTAACAATATCTTTCTCTTCTTCTGTAACTTTTTCGGTACTTGTTAATAGGGAAAGATAACGGATTATCCGCTCTCTCATTTCCTGCGATGCTTTATTAGTAAATGTGAGTGCATATATAGAAGAAAGGTTTTGGTGCTTTAGGTATAGGTCTAAAAACCGAAGCGATAGAGTGCGGGTTTTCCCTGTCCCGGCAGATGCTGAAAGAGCTAAATTTATATTTCTATCGAACAGGATTTTGTCCATATTAAGAAGTAAATAATAAAAGGGAGTAAGAAAAGTATTACTTATATTTCAGAGGTAAGAAATGGGTATTCTTTTAGTTTATCTTTTACTTCTTTCTTTATTTTCTCTAGCTCTTTCTCTGTCTTGGCTTCAAACCTTAAAACTAGAATAGGTTGAGTATTTGATGCTCTTATCAGTCCCCAGCCATTTTCAAATAAAATCCTCACGCCGTCTATGTCTATTGTTTTGTATCTTTTCTTGAAATATTTTTTTAATTCTTCTACAACTTCGAATTTTTTTTCTTCCGGGCAATCTACTCTTATTTCAGGCGTGGAGTAATATGAAGGGATTTCATTAAATAGTTCTGACAGTTTCTTATCACTTTTTGAAAGTATATCAAGAAGTCTTAAGGAAGCAAAAATAGCATCATCAAAACCCAAGTAATTATCTTTAAAAACCATGTGTCCACTCATTTCTCCGGCAAGTAAAGCTCCTGTCTCTTTCATTTTCTCTTTGATTAAAGAATGTCCCGTTTTCCACATTATTGCCTCACCGCCATATTTCTCGATATATTCAACAGTTGCTTGTGAACATTTGACGTCCATGATTATTTTAGCTTTAGGATGTCGAGAGAGTATTTCTCTTGCGTATAAACAAAGCAGTTTGTCTCCCCATGCCATTCTTCCCTTATCATCAACTACTCCTATTCTATCTGCGTCACCGTCATAACCAATACCGAGATTTGCGTTCTGCTTTTTAACTTCATTTATCAGATCTTCCATATATTCGGGTATAGTTGGATCAGGCAGATGGTTTGGGAAATTACCGTCAGGTTCCAAATAAATATAGGAAGGTTTAAGATTTAATTTTTTCATTAAAGAAGGAATTATAAAACCAGCTGTACCGTTGCCTGAATCAATTACGATTTTTAGGTTTGGATTGATATTTATATTTTTAATAATAAATTCTACATAATCTTTTTTCGGGTCTCTTTTAATGAGCTTGCCACTGCCTGTTTGGAAACTGTTATTTTCAATAATTTCTCTTAATTTCTGTATTTCATCTCAATAAATAGAACTTAACCCTTTACAGATTTTGAACCCGTTATATTCCGGCGGGTTATGGCTTCCGGTTAACATTACTCCGCCTGTTTGAGAGTATAGGTGTATAGAAAAATAAAGAACAGGAGTTGGAAGTGTTCCTACATCTATTACATCACAACCGGTAGCTAAAATACCTTCAATGAGTGCATCGCCTAAGAAAGGAGAACTTTTGCGATTATCTCTGCCTACTACTATATCTTTACCGTATTTTTTAAGATAAGTACCTATCGCTTTTCCTATATCTTTTGCTGTAGCTTTGGTTAAATCTTTTCCAACCAATCCTCTGATGTCATATTGGCGGAAAATTTGCGGATTTATTTTCATGAATTTTTTTATGTTCCTTTTATTGGTTTTATTACCATCTCAAAAGACATGCTCCCCAGGTTAGTCCTCCTCCAAAAGCATCAAGTAGAATCAAATCACCCTTTTTTATTCTACCTGCTCTGAATGCCTCATCTAACGCTATGGGAATTGTGGCGGCTGAGGTATTGCCGTATTTATCTATATTTATGAATACTTTTTCCATCGGCACTCCAAGACGTGTTGCTGATGCATTTATTATACGCATATTAGCTTGATGGGGAATAAATAAATTTATATCCTCTGGTTTAACTTTTGCTTTTTGCATTACTGTTTTAGCAGCTTCCACTAAGGATTTGACTGCTAACTTGAATAGTTCATTGCCCTGCATTTTTAAATAATGTAATCTCTCGTCTACTGTCTTATGTGTTGCAGGATTAAGAGAACCTCCGCCTGGTAAACATATTAAATTTCCTGCAGAACCCATCGCTCCCAACGTAGAAGCTAAAAGCCCTTCTTTATCAGAATTGGATGGAATAAGAACTGCTGCGCCTGCGCCGTCACCAAGTAATACACAAGTGGAGCGGTCTTTCCAGTCTGTAATCTTAGATAGTGTTTCAGCAGCTATTAATAACACTTTTTTATATTGTCCTTGACATATTAGTGAGTGGCAAACAACCAACCCGTAAACAAAACCTGAACAAGCAGCTGATATATCTAAAGCTGCTGCATTTGTAGCGCCGAGCTTATCTTGAACTACGCATGCCGTAGAAGGGCACAACATGTCAGATGTAATAGTGGCCACGAGAATTAAATCTATCTCTTTGGGGTCTAAAGAAGCGTTTTTAAGAGCAATTTTAGCGGCTTCCACAGCTAAATCTGAACTTGGCTGACCTTCTTTTGCAATCCTTCTTTCTTTGATTCCCGTTCTTTCTGTTATCCACTTGTCATTTGTGTCAACCATTTTTTCAAGGTCGGCATTAGTAAGAATTTTTTCAGGTAAGTATGACCCTAGGCCAGCAATTTTAAAATTTTTTGGCATATTGTTATGATATTTTTGATTCAAAATAACTTTGAATCTCTTCGTTTATACCTGTTTTTACTTCTTTTTCTGCCACTAGGATGCTGTTTTTTATAGCATTAGAAGACGATGCTCCGTGTGCTTTGATGCAATAACCTCTTATTCCTAACAATGGGACACCTCCATATGATGCATAATCAAGTTTATCTTTGGATGCCTTATATGCTTTTTTTATAAAACAGGCACCCAGTTTTGCGAGTAAGCTTTTCTTTATCTCTCTTTTGAGTAATGTTTCAAATGTTTCAGCAAGTCCTTCCACTGATTTAAGAACTATATTCCCTACAAAACCATCGCATACTGCTACATCAACTTTCCCTGAAAATATATCTCTTCCTTCAATATTACCTACAAAATTAAGTTTGCTGTTTTTAAGAAGTTCATATGTTTTCTTGACTATCTGATTACCCTTAGAACTCTCTTCTCCGATATTAAGTAGTCCTACTCTGGGATTTTCTTTTCCCATAATTTTCTTTACATAAATATTGCCCATTATCGCAAACTGGAAGAGATTTTCCGCCGAAGAGTCAACAGTTGCTCCAACATCCAGTAGTAAACATACACCATCTAGAGTAGGCATTGGACAGGCCAAAGCAGCACGTTCTATGCCGGGTATCATTTTAAGGTATATGGTAGCTGCTGCTACGCAGGCTCCCGTATTGCCGGCCGTAACTACTGTGTCAACTTCCCCGTCTTTAAGCAGAGAAATAGCTTTAACTATAGAAGAATCTCTTTTTCTTCTTATAGCAAAGGAAGGAGATTCCTCCATACCTACTACTTCAGAGGCTTGGTAAATGGGAAGTTTATAAGGGACTTTTTTTATGAGAGGTTTTATCTTTTCTTCATCACCAACAAGAACTATCTCTGCTTCAATTTCTTTAAGTGCAGATAAAACTCCGTCTATAACTGCTTGAGGGGCATTATCTCCTCCCATCGCATCGACTGCTATTTTCAATTTAATCCCTCACTTTGTTAAATAGGTGAATTCAGATGTTCTATTCTTTGTTGCAGCTCATGCCACTTCTATAACTTTTCTCTTGCCATAATAACCACAATTAGGACATATATTATGAGGAAGTTTTAGATGATGACACTGTGAACATTTAACCAGAGTTGGGGGTTTGAGTGCCTTGTTTGATTTTCTTTTTCCCTGTTTTGATTTTGAAACCTTTCTTTTTGGTACACCCATATTGACTCCTTTTAAGTTTACCTCGTTAAAAGTTTTATTGCAAGAAAAAGATTAGAACTTTCTTCTTGTAATTTTCAACTATAATTTATTCCAGGATAATTCTTGCATCTACTGCGTATAGTCCTTTCGGATATACGCGAATCGGATTTATATCCAACTGTCCGATTTTGGGAAAGTCAACCACCAATTGTGAAATGCTGGAAAGTATTGCGCTTAGAGAATCAAAGTCTATCTGCTTTTCTCCTCTTACACCTTTAAGGATTGGAAGACCCTTTATCTCGTTTATCATCTCTCGGGCTTCCTCCTTATCTATGGGTGCTACTCTGAATACCACATCTTTGAGTACTTCTACAAAGATACCTCCTAAACCGAACATAATTACCTGCCCAAACTGTCTGTCTTTGATTGACCCAATTATTACTTCTCGGCCAGGCGGAGCCATCTTCTGAACGTATACCCCTTCAATTTTTGCCTTTGAATTATAGCCCCTAGCATTTTCCAGAATTTTATCGAATGCCGTTTTGATTTCTTCCTCATTCTTTATTCCAACTATTACCCCGCCGGCATCGGACTTATGAATAATTTGAGGTGAGACCACCTTTAATACGACGGGAAACTCTATTTTTTGTGCAAACTTTACTGCCTCTTCTCTATTTTTAGCAAGATAAGCAGTGGGAGTAGGAATATTATAAGAAGTTAATATTTCCTCACAAATTGGCTCCGGAAGAAATTTTTCACCTCGCTTTTGAAAGTTCTCAATTTGAATTGAGATTTCTTCCTTTCTCATAATTTCCCTCTCTTCTTAAGATATCTTCCATGTTCTATCAAAGCCCACATTGCCTTTGCAGCTCTGTCTACATCATTGTAATTAGGAATACCGTGTTCTTCTAAATATTTAACTCCCGGTTCGGTAAACGGCCCACCCATAAAAGCTGCAATAACTGGTTTTTTATATTTTTTTTGCAATTCAACTACAAGTTTAGCGTCCTCTACAGTTTGAGTTGTTGTCTGCAATGTTTGGATTACAATTACTCCGTCGTAAATATCGGAACTTATCACCGCTTCCAATGCAATTTTGTATCTTTCCGGTCCGGCATCTCCGATTATATCTAAGGGATTACTTCTGCTCCAAGCGGGATGCATTTTGCCGCTCTTATCGATCTTATCTATTAACTCTTTTGGCGGAGGTGGTAGTTCTATGCCTAACTCTTCACAATAATCAGCAGTCATTACCCCGTTACCGCCGCCGTTAGTAACGATTGCCACTTTATTTCCTTTAGCCGGTGGCTGGAGAGCTAATGCTTTGGCCATATCAAACATTTGAGTTAGAGTCTCAGCTAGAATTACTCCTGATTGCTTAAAAGCTCCCTTATAGATTTGATATGTGCCGGCAAGCGAACCGGTATGAGAACCAGCTGCCTTAGTCCCAGCGGCTGTTTTACCTGCTTTTAAAGCTATAACCGGTTTAATTGGAGTTACTCTTTTTGCTACTTCTAAAAAATATCTGCCGTCATTGAGCCCCTCGATATAAAGAGCAATTGCTTTTGTATAAGGGTCATTAGCTGCCCATGCCATGAAATCCGGAGCATCTAAATCAGATTTGTTGCCATAGCTTACTACTGCACTAAATCCATAATTTTCCTTAACCGACCAGTCGATAACGCTATCTACTAATGCTCCCGATTGACTTATAAAAGTTGTTGCGCCATCAAAAGGAAGGAAAGGACCAAAACTCGCATTTAAGTGAGTGTGTGTGTAGAGTGTTCCCAGACAATTAGGACCGACTATCCTTATCCCGAATTTCTTGGCTATACTCAAAAATTTACCCTGAAGTTTTTTACCTTCTTCGCCTGCTTCACCAAAACCTGCCGAGATGATATTTATACCCTTAACTTTCTTTTCGGCGCATTCTTGGACGGCTTGAGGTACAAACTTGGACGGGATACAAATTATAGCTAAATCAACTCTTTCCGGAATTTCTTTAACGGAGGAATAACACTTTAGACCTAAAATCTCTTTTGCCTGGGGATTTACGGGAAAAACCTTACCGATAAATCCTTTAAGATGTGGCATTGAAAAAGAACCACCGGCGACTAAATTTTTGATTATCTGATATCCAAGTTTTTCAGGATTAAGAGAAGCACCGATTACAGCTACTCCTTCTGGCTCGAAGAAACACTTAAGTTCCAAATGTTTTTTCTCTAAATCAATTTGCATTTTGTTTATCTTTTAATTTTTCGCCAAGTTCCTTACTAAACTTTTGTTGTATTTCCAATGGTTCCTATAACCGCCAAGCCTATCGGTTCAAAGAATTCTTGCGCATAATTTAACAAAGTTTAAATTTTGGGTGTAAATTATATATGATAATATTATCTTTTGCAATTTTAAGAATTTAAAGATTACACCGAAATGATTGATTACTATAAAAATGATATAGTAATATACAATAGAATAGGTAAATTAAACGGGTAGTTTACAATTTTCCTAATAAAACTATGGGGACAAGGAGGTAAAAAATGCGTAAAGAATCTTTAGAATTCTTAAAAGAACTCGTGGAAACGCCTTCTCCGTCGGGTTTTGAAACTGCTGTCCAGAAAGTTATTAGAAAGAAAATGGAGACAATAACAAAAGACGTTTCTATTGATGTGATAGGTAATCTCACCGGAGTTTTAAACAAAGAGGGGAAACCCAAAATCATGCTTGCGGCTCACTGTGATGAGATAGGGCTTATGGTTAAATATATAGACGATGAAGGATTCATTTATTTTACAATGATTGGAGGAATTGACAATCATCTAATCCCCGGGAGAAAAGTTTATGTTCATACGGATAACGGAAAAGTTTTAGGAGTAATAGGTAAAAAACCAATTCATTGGATGGAACCGGAAGAGAGAAAAAAGGTATTAAAGATAGAAGAGATGTGGATAGATATTGGTGCAAAAAATAAAAAAGAAGCACAAAAAATAGTTGATATAGGAGACCCCGTAACTATTGCTGAAGGGTTGGAAGTGCTTAGAGATGATTTGCTGGTTTCCAAAGCTTTTGATGACAAAATGGGGGCTTATCTTATTGTAGAAATCATGGAAGGGCTTAAAGATAAGAAATTTTCACCTTCTTTATATGGAGTTGTTACTGTCCAAGAAGAAGTGGGATTAAGAGGAGCCATCCCTTCTACTTTCAGAGTAGATCCTGATATAGGTATTTGTATTGAAGTGATTTGGGCAACCGACCATCCTTCTATCGATAAGAAAAAAATAGGAGAATACAAAATTGGTTCAGGCCCTGTTATAAGCAGAGGTGCAAATATAAATCCAAAATTATTTAGTCTTTTGATAGATACAGCTAAAAAAGAAAAAATCCCCTATCAGGTTTTTGGTGAACCGGGGAGAAGTGGTACTGACACCAATGTAATGCAGCTAACAAAAGAAGGTGTTGCTACCGCTCTTGTATCTGTTCCTATAAGATATATGCATACTCCTATTGAAATGCTCTCGACAAAAGATCTTGATAATACGGCAAGTCTAATTATTGCGTTGATAAAAAGAATAAAACCAGGAATGGATTTTACGCCGTAATGGAGTTCTAAATAATTGCCAACACACCCGTCCACCGTTTTTGGGGCGGGAAATATTAGGTAATGTCTTCAATATAATAAACGTTTGACATTCCTATATATACGAGTGTATATTCTCAACAATTAAAATTTATTTATTATTTTCACCTAATACAATGTCATCATTTAACAATTTAACAAGGAGTATAGAAAATGAAAATGGAAAATAAGTTTAAAGGAATTTGCAGTAAACTCAGAAGGAAATCAAACCCCATTTCATCGATTATCTTTTTATTGTTTGTTTGTTGCATTTCCGTATCTTTGGTGTCAAATCTTACCGGAGCCCCCAAAAAGGTTAAGGAATCACAAGCAGTTCCTAATCAAGAGAATAATAACCCCCAAACTCGCCCTCAACCAGAACAATCTCCTGCTCCTCAACCGGCGCAATCTTCTGCCTCAGCGATTAATCCAATAACACAAGCCGCAGTCCAGGCAGGAGTTCTTTCTTCTATTAAACGGGTTGACCAGGTTGTAACATTTCTTACCGCAAACAATCAGAGCGGAGCCTATATTTTTCCTGTGCAAAATCCGCCGGACCAGCACATTTTTTCTACTTCGCTTGAGCTTATAGCACCAAATAATTCAATACTATATGCCACCGCAAGTTTTTTCCCTAATCAAGATGCCGTATATGATACGGTTGAATATGTAAACATGGGATGTGAGGAAGTAGAGAAAACCGTTTTTAATAATTTAAAACGCATCGGTGTGCTTAAAAATAATATTATTATGCTTGACGGCGGGGCAGTAAAAGTGTTCCTGATGCCTGCCGGCAGCGGATGCATTGTGATAAAAAAAGAAATAGTTCAGTAGTTATTTAAAATAAATCGAAATAAAAAAGGAGGGAAAAATGAAGGTGTTTATGAAATGTTTAGTGAGTGTTTTTTTACTTATTCTTGGAATGGCTATGATGCAGACACAAGTCATGGCGGCTGATGTGGATGTCACTGGTCATCTGACTGTAACCGGTTATTCAACCTTGGGCGATGCCAGTAGTGATACGACCTTGGTCAACGGCAGTTTGACCGTAACCAACGGCGCCAGCGTAACCGGAGGATTAAATAATAATAGCGGCGGCATTACAAACGCCGGCGCAGTGAGCGGAGTCACCACATTAACTACGACTGGTAATACGATCTTGGGCGATAGCGGCGATGCGACCACGGTCAACGGTACTCTGAATGTAACTGGTAGTTCTACCTTAAATGGGATTAATAATAATAGCGGCGGCATTACAAGTGCTGGCGTGATATCAGGGGCCACAACAATTACTGCTTCGGGAGTGGCAAGTGTAGGCGGTTTGAACGCTAATAGTGGCAACATTACCAATGCTGGTGCAATATCCGGAGCCACAACAATTACTGCTTCAGGAGTGGCAAGTGTAGGCGGTTTGAACGCTAATAGTGGCAACATTACCAATGCTGGTGCAATATCCGGAGCCACAACAATTACTGCTTCAGGAGCGGCAAGTGTAGGCAGTTTGAACGCTAATAGTGGCGGTATTACAAACGCGGGCGCGGTGTCAGGAGTAACTACACTAAACACTAGTGGGGCAGCTATACTCGGTAGCACTCTCGGCGTTTCCGGAAACCTTACTGCCAGCGGAGCAACCAATACCATCGGCACTGCGGGCTCATCGGCAAACACGCTCACTGGCTCAACTAATACGCTTACTGCTAGCACCAACAATATCGAGAATGCCACTCTTCAAAATCAGCTTACTGGTGGCACAGGCAACGTAGTCACAGCAACTACCGGTAATAATACTATAACATCAACTGCGGCTAGTAACGTTGTGAACGCCGCCACAACAAACGCTCTAACCGGCGGCACTGGTAACACAGTCACGGCAACTACAGGCAACAACACCATAGCTGCATCAGCCGGTCAAAATCAGATTACAGGCAACACAGGTAACGTAGTCACGGCAACTACCGGTAATAATACTATAACGTCAACTGTGGCTAGTAACGTTATTAACGCCGCCACAACAAACGCTCTAACCGGTGGAACTGGCAACACAGTCACAGCAACTACTGGTAACAATACTATAGCTGCATCAGCAGGTCAAAATCAGCTTACCGGCAACACTGGTAACACAATCACGGCAACTACAGGCAACAATGCGATGACGGCAGCAACGGGTAATAACACTATAGCGTCAACGCTGGGTAGTAACGCTATGAACGCAGCTACAACAAACACTCTAACCGGTGGCACAGGTAACGTAGTTACAGCAACTACCGGTAATAATACTATAACGTCAACTGCGGCTATTAACGTTATTAACGCCGCCACAACAAACGCTCTAACCGGCGGCACTGGTAACACAGTCACAGCAACCACAGGCAATAACACTATAGCAGCAACGGCAGGAAGTAATACTATGTCTGCTCTTGCAGCTAGCCAGTCAAACAACATTACAGCCAATGCCACTACAGGTACAAATAATATACAAGGGTTTAACAATAATATAGGTAATACTACGGCTAATTCAGTGAATACTGTTGGTAATGCCGGTTCATCAGTAAACACATTTACCGGCGCAACTAACACGATGACTGGTACCACATCCAACACCATTGCAACGACCGGCGGCGGCAGTCTGAACACGACAACTACAGCCTTGACCGCGATGTCCAATGGCAATGGCCTGACCGTCAACAACAGTGGCGCTATTACATTGATGAACAACACCAGTGGCGCTGGATTGGACATCAGCGCGGATGGCAACACTGTGAGTTTGCTTAATACAGTGGGTACATCGGGTCATGGATTGACCATTGGCGCGACCACTACGACCTTAACGGGTGGAACCAATTCTTCCACCTGGACAATGGCGGATGCTCAGGCAACTCTGGGTGTCGGCACAGCAGCAAATCCTGAAATTACTGTTATTAATGCCACCAATAGCGGAACAGCAACCTCTGTAGTTATCGGCGGGAGCAGCAATGTATCAAATCAACTGCTGGCAACTGGTACAGCTGGCACAAACCTTATGCAAGCCACTGCGACAAACACTCTAACCGGTGGCACAGGTAACATAATCACGGCAACTACAGGCAACAATACGATGACGGCAACGGCCGGTCAAAATCAGATTACAGGCAACACAGGCAATATAGTCACAGCAACTACAGGTAATAACACTATAGCAGCAACGGTGGGAAGTAATACTATGTCTGCCAATGCAGCTTCTCAATCAAATACCATTTCGGCTACAGGCACAAACGGAATAAACAACATTACAGCCAATGCCACATCGGGTACAAATAATATACAAGGGTTTAACAATAATATAGGTAGTACTACGGCTAATTCAGTGAATACTATGGGTAATGCCGGAACATCAGTGAACACCCTTACCGGCACAACTAATACACTTACCGCTAGCACAAACAATATTGTGGGTGCCACTCTTCAAAATCAGCTGACAGGCGGCACGGGCAACATAGTCACAGCAACCACAGGCAATAACACTATAGCAGCAACAGCCGGTCAAAATCAGATTACCGGCGGCACAGGCAACATAATCACGGCAACTACTGGTAACAATACTATGACATCAACTGCGGCTAGTAATGTTATTAACGCCGCCACGACAAACGCTCTAACCGGTGGCACAGGCAACACAGTCACAGCCACTACAGGTAATAATGCAATCACGGCAGCAACGGGTAATAACAATATAGCTGCAACGCTGGGTAGTAACACTATGACCGCCAATGCAGCCAATCAGTCGAATACCATTTCAGCTACAGGCCTAAACGGAATAAATAACCTGACAGCCAATGCCACTACGGGTACAAATAATATACAAGGGTTTAACAATAATATAGGTAGTACTACGGCTAATTCAATGAATACTATGGGTAATGTCGGAACATCAACCAATCTTGTCACAGGCGCAACTAATACAATTATCGGCACAACCAGTAGTTCTCTTGGTGTGACAGGTGGTGCTGCAGTTACTACTACAGCTAATGTGGCATCAGTGTTAACAAACGACGGTCATGGCTTGACTGTTAATGAGACAACTCATACAACAACCCTGACTGGTGGAATACACTCAACGTCGCTTACTCTTAGTGACCACAGTGCAACATTCGCAAATTCTAAGGGCGATCCGACAAGAGTAACAGGTATAAAAGACGGTTCACACGATTATGACGCAGTAAATTATAGACAGTTAAAGACAGCTTATGCCGGTGTTGCTTCCGCTGCGGCTTTGAGCGCAATTCCAGACCCTGTTCCCGGTAAAAATCTTTCGATAGGTGTGGGTTATGGAAATTATGAAGGACAGAGTGCAATTGCAGCCGGCGTCAAATATATTATACCCGATAGTCCTATATCCTTAACCGGAGGTGTAGGTTACTGCGATAACGATTATACGGCAAGTGCTGGTGTCGGTTTCAGTTTCTAAATTGCAGAGAATAAAAAACAGCCCTTATCATAAATACTGATGAGGGCTGTTTTTTTGTCTTGAGATTTGGGTCAAAAGTACTTTTTGCCAATGGAATAAGTAGATATATTATTGCTAAAGTTTAAGCAGCGTTCTGTTGCCAATTGAATTATTAGACACCTTTTTAAAAATGTTTTGTAAATCACTGCGATTTTTCCAATATGTGATAGATGCTTACAGAAAATTGACTCATTCTCGGAAACCGCTTATAATAAAACCCGTTTTGGGCCATTAGCTCAATCTGGTAGAGCAGTGGACTCTTAATCCATTGGTTGCAGGTTCAAGTCCTGCATGGCCCACTAATAATATTAGACATAAGACTTTAGAAAATTTTAGTCTGTGGTCTTTGGTCTATTTACTGAAGGTGAATGAGGGCGGATGGCGAAACTGGCAGACGCGCTGGACTTAGGATCCAGTCATGAACAAGGATGGAGGTTCAAATCCTCTTCCGCCCACAAGGTACTGGAAATAAAAAAGCAATTCGTTTATAATCTGCAATTCATGGCTCTGAAAGGATTGTATTCTTTTAGGGTTTTGCGGGTGTAGCTCAGTGGCAGAGCATCACGTTGCCAACGTGAGGGTCGCGAGTTCAACTCTCGTCGCCCGCTCCATTAAAAAGGAAGAGAAAAAATGCAAGTTGAAGTCAAAGATTTGAAAGAATATAAAAAATCGCTGTCTATTGAAGTACCAAAAGAAGAAGTAGAAAAAAAATTGGCAGAAGCATACGAAAAAATTTCCGGCAGTGCTTTTGTCCCAGGCTTTAGAAAAGGGAAAGCCCCTATTAAAATATTAAAACTTTATTACGGCAAGGAAGTAAAAGGGCAGGTTGGAGAAGAACTAATAGAGGAATATTACAAGAAAGCAATTTATGAAAAAGATTTAAAAGTAGCTTTAGAGCCGGAAATTAAAAAGGTGGAATTGGAAGAAGGCAAACCACTGAAATTTGAAGTTGTAGTTGAAACTTTTCCTAAATTCAAAATAGGAGAATATAAGGGTATAGAGGTTGAAAAAGAAAAAATAGAAGTTACTAATGATGATATTGAAGCTGTGCTTGAGAGGAAACGAGAAGAACATGCAGAGCTCATTCCCGTTAGAAATCGTCCCGCCCAAAAAGGTGACCTTCTAACGGTTGATTACCAGATACAGATAGACAAAAAGGTAGCAAGAGAGTTAAAAGATCAGAAATTGATATTGGGCGTAACCCCTGTTCCTAAAGAATGGGAGCAAGAATTAATCGGGGTTAAAAAGGGCGATGTTAAGATAATCAGCGCAAAAGCTAAAGGGGAAAAGAGTAAAGAGGTAATATATAAATTTACCATTCAAGATGTTGAGGAAAGAAAACTTCTGGTTTTGACCGATGATTTTGCTAAAAAATTAGGAGATTTTGATAGTTTAGCCAAAGTAAGAGAAAAAATTAAAGCGGAGTTAGAGGAGATGGCACGTCTTTATGATGAAGAAAATCTAAAAAAAGCAGTTATTGATAAAATGCTTAAAGAATCCGATATAGAAGTGCCTTCTTCTATGGTTAAAAAGTTCTCCGAATACTATAAGTCATTTAACAAAGAAATGAGTGAAGAAGAAAGCAAAAAATTAGCCCAAGAAAACATTAAGAAACAGTTAATAATAGATGAGATTGCCAAAAAGGAAAAAATAACAGTGACCGACGAGGAATTTAATAAGAGAAAACGGGAAATTGCATCAAGAGAAAGCAATGAAGAAGATTTGAAGGAAGATTTGAGGAAAGAAAAAGTTATGAAATTTATTATTGAGAATGCAAAAATAAAAAACAAGTAGAAAAGGGTGATTCTAACCCCTGAAGAGGCAAGTAAACTTTCTTCTAAAAAGAAAGTTTCTTCACCGTCAGAAGGTAAAATCGTAACTCCTTAATAATTAAAATGGCTCTAATTCCTATTGTGATAGAACAGACGGGCAGGATGGAAAGAGCTTATGATATATATTCAAGACTTTTAAAAGACAGGATAATAATGCTTGGAGTTCCCATAGATGACAATATTGCTAATGTGGTTATAGCGCAACTGTTATATCTGGAATCAGAAGATTCCAAAAAAGATATTTTTCTCTATATAAATTCTCCCGGAGGTTATGCAACCGCTGGGTTGGCCATATATGATACTATGCAATTTATTAAATGTGATGTATCTACAATATGTTTAGGCCAGGCATCTTCAGCTGCTGCATTGCTTCTTGCTGCTGGAGCCAAGGGCAAGAGATTATCTTTGCCCCATAGCAGAATTTTAATTCATCAGCCTTCAGGCAGTGTTCAAGGACAAGCTACTGATATTGGAATCCATGCCAAAGAAATTCTTAGTTTAAGAAAAAAGATGAATGTCATTATTTCTAAACATACTGGTCAATCTTTGGAGAAAATTGAGAAAGATACGGAAAGAGATTTCTTTATGGATCCCGCAGAAGCAAAAAAATATGGTATCATAGATGAAATTATTTATTCTAAAAAACATGCCCGTTTCGATGTTAAATCGGAAGGCAGTGAGGAGACTGCTAAAAAATGAAAACATTTATACCTAAAAAGGAAACAGTTGTAAGAAAGTGGTATTTAGTAGATGCTACGGATAAAGTTCTTGGTAGATTAGCTTCCAGAATCTCTCTAGTTTTACAAGGCAAACATAAGCCATCTTACTCACCTCATATTGATATGGGAGATTTTGTAGTAGTTATAAATGCAGAAAAGATAAAAATCACGGGTAAGAAATTAGAAAGCAAGGTATATGAAAGCCATTCGTTGTATCCAAGAGGTTTAAAAGTTAAAAGCCTTGAAAAATTGATGCAGACAAAACCCGAAGATGTAATGATGAGGGCGGTAAAGACAATGTTGCCTTTCAATAAGCTGAGAGCCAGACGAATGAAAAAGTTAAAAGTATACAAAGGTTCCGAACATCCGCATAAAAATGTGAAACTGGAACTTATAAATCTTACAAAATAGAATATAGGAGAATTTTATTTTATGGAAAAGAAGGTTAATGCTACCGGAAGAAGAAAAGAAGGAGTTGCAAAAGTATGGCTTTCTTTAGGGAAAGGAAATATTGTTGTAAACGGCAGAAGATTAGATGAATATTTCCCCCTTATGGGTCTACAGTCTAGAGTTACAGCACCACTTGAAATCACGGAGAATCTTAAGCGCTATGACGTAAAAGTTACTGTACACGGAGGTGGTATATCGGGACAAGCCGGTGCAGTAGCACTTGGAATTGCTCGTGCTTTGGTGGAAGCTGATGGTAAATTGAGGACTGTACTCAAGAAAAAGGGATTCTTGAAGAGAGACTCTCGAATGGTAGAGAGGAAGAAATATGGCAGAAGAAAAGCCCGTAAAAGTCCCCAGTACTCCAAACGGTAAAGGGGAAGTTGTAACCATTAATATCCTCGGCAATGAAATTAGACTAAGAACAGAAGCAGGTTCGGTTTATATTCAGAAGTTGGCAGAAGATGTAGAGAGTAGAATAAAACGTTGTATGATTGATTCAGGCGTCATGTCTTCTCTGAAAGCGGTTATCTTGGTATGTCTTGACCTTGCAGACGAACTGGAAAAGGGAAAGAAACAACATCTAAGAGGAGATGAAAATTTGCAGGAGAAGATAGATAGACTTCTCGATAAAATTCCCACCGTTTAATATTCAATAAGGTAAAATATATAAATGTCTACTCTTCCCATTATAGGTATAACAATTGGAGACCCTGCCGGCATTGGCGGTGAAGTTATTATAAAATCTCTTCAACAGAAATCCATACATTCCAAATGCTATCCAATAATAATTGGTGACTATAAATATCTCAAATTTCTTATCAAGAAGTTTTCTTTCCCCTTAAAGATAACCAGTATATCCGAGATTAAAGATAAAAAACCTCTATCTTCTGATGTAGTTTCTGTATTCGATATAAAAAACTTAAAAGATTCACCAGTGAAATTTGGTGTATGTAATGCTGATTACGGAAGAGCTTCTTTTCAGTATATAGCCAAGGGGATAGAATTAGCTTCTTCCGGTATTATTAATGCATTGGTTACGGCTCCTATTAATAAAGAGAGTTTCTCTAAAGCTAAGGTTCCTTATACGGGTCATACAGAAATGTTAGCTCAACTTACAAAGACGGAAAAATTTGCGATGATGCTTGTAGGTGGAAGTTTAAGAGTTGTGTTAGTAACAAGGCATATTCCTTTAAAAGATGTAGCGAAGGAATTAACCGAAGAGAAAGTACTTGCAGCTATAGAACTTGCCCACGATGCAGGTAAATACTTTAATATTCCAAATCCAAAGATAGTCGTCTGTGGTCTTAATCCTCATAGCGGTGAGGGTGGGACTATGGGCAAAGAAGAGATTCAAACTATTATGCCAGCAATTAAAAAATCTAAAGAAGCAGGAATAAACGTATCTGGTCCGTATGCTTCTGACACTATTTTTTATCAAGCGTTAAAAGGAAAACATGATTTTATTATTGCTATGTATCATGACCAGGGACTCATCCCTTTAAAAACGCTCTATTTTGACGAAGGAGTAAATGTAACTTTGGGACTGCCTTTTATCAGAACTTCACCTGACCATGGAACAGCTTACGATATTGCGGGAAAGGGTATTGCAAATTCTAAAAGTATGGATGAGGCAATAAAATTAGCTGTAAAAATGAGCCGATTATTTTGAATGCGAAGCAAAAAAATAGTCTTGACAATCAAAATGGTAGTAGTATAGAATGCTCCACAAATAAACACTTTTTATGTCAATATATCAAAACCTAGCCAAAAAACTTTTCAGGGAAATTTCAAGAGAATCGATAAAAAAGCAAAAGGAGGTAAAATGCGGTTAAATAAGCAGTGGCTTTTTGTTATTTTTATTGCTTTAATTTTATGTTTTTCTAATACAATATTTGCAGCAACACGGTATGTACCATCACAATATGCAACAATTAAGGCAGCAATTGATGCAGCATTTGATGGAGATATCGTATTGGTGGCTGATGGAACCTATACTGACACAGAGTTAAGTTGGACAGGTAAACACCTTACGGTAAAATCTGAGAATGGACCAGAGAACTGTA